>JAKIVR010000001.1 GCA_022750455.1 Thermoplasmata archaeon
CCAGATGTGACATCGTAAACCATGGCGTAGTACCATCCCCCACCGTTATCGATTGTGAAAGAAAGCACCGTGTCGCCAGGTGAGGCGGTCCAAGGAGCGAACTGGGGCCCAGCCGGGAAGAACTCGTACCACGGGGTGTAGGTTCCAAACAGCCAATAACCAAAGGGCCATCCCACATTGACGACCCAAAGAGACGCGTCGAACCCCGATTGAACGATGTCAGATTTTGCCGAATTGGCCAGTCCTGTCCAAGTGCTGATCTTGCAAAGACCAACCGGAGTCGCTCCGCAATGTGCCGCATTCGGGCTGACGCCAAAATTGGTCCATTGGCCGTAGGTGTACGTGGCGCTGCGCGAGTTGGAATAGATGGTGTTCCCCGTGTATTGACCGGTGCCGTGAGCTGGGTCGACGTTCCATTCTATCGAATCTCCAAGGATCGCTCCGGAGGCGTCGTTTACGAAAACAAAGAACTGCCCAGAGACACCGGTGGACTGATTCAGAACGGTGTATTCGACGGCATAGTCCAAGTACGTGACCGTACAGGTGGATAGCGAGGCCGTTGAGTTCAGCCCGGCCCCGTCAAAACTGAAAGTGTATCCGGCGCCGAGCGATGCCACCTCGGACGAGTACTGCGTGGACACGTTCGCATCATGTGAGGCCGAGCTCGGCGAAACTGTGGGAGGCGTCAAGCTGGGAACCCCCTTGAGAAGGGTGGTTGCGTTGCAAGGGGAACCCAAGAAGGTGAAGCGTCCGTTCGTGGATGTGGGGCCGGATACGCGTGGCCCAAAGGATGATGCTCCCGAACTGAGAAGAAAGAGGACGGCTATCCCTACCGACCCCACAAATGCCGCGGCCTTTCGGTCTTTGGATCGCAAGAAATCCGGTGTATAATTCCTTCCACGATTCGCCATAGTCGGGCTCCCGCCCTCCATCAAAGTTCCGGGACATAATGATGCGCAAGAACGGGTGTAGGTCGCTCCCAATACTCCCGCCCGCCCCAGGTGTGTCGCTGCTGGAGTCGGTACGGGGAGGCCGCTCCGTCTCGCGAATTGTAACATCCGCCTGGACCTCGCCCGATTTCCCCGCCGTCCCGCGAAAATTGACAGAACCGCTTTCAGCGGCAGTGGAACGTTCGCATCTCTTGGTGAGTCCTACGAAAGGGGGTTACGAGTTCGGGGCTCGGCCTTTCGCGTCGTCGACGCCCAAGTACATGTCAATGGGAGAATCGACCGGTCTCCATTCGTCACAAGCCCAGAATTGCAATCTCAAATGATTGGAAATTACAACGGTTCGCTGTACGAAGCTCAAGGCGACACCTCAACCGACCACCGGAATCGAAACTTGCACACTCCACCCGGGGAAGCATTCGTCTGCGTTGAAACACCAGTTCAAACCTACCAGAACTTCCAGCGTTTGTGAACTACCGCTGAGAATGGTAGGTGGGACGCTCACATTTACGCGCGAGATCACGTGGCCGGTTGTTAAGACGCTCGCGTTCGAGAGAGTCAGTGGCATCAAACCCACATTCGTGACGCTGAGAACGCAAGATCCCTGAGAGGCTCCGGCTCCGACAAGCACGTGGCAGCCTGGAGTCTCCGTGGCGTTCTCGTCCCACGTCGGGGTGATGGATATCTCCGCGGCGCCGGGCCCCGTGAGGCCTACGGAGATGGTCCCCGATGAGCCGACCCCAACTTGATCCTAGGCCGCTTGCTGTTCGGAGGCCCGCTCTTGTTCCCACTCCACCCAAATGAGGCCGGATCCCCAAGCCGAGAGTACGACGGCTGCCACAACCACAGCCACGCTGAATTCGAGATTCTCCGAGAGGAGTGAGCGGGAAGGTCCAGAGGAACCTGCGTGGTTGGGATAGAGGCGCTCCAATCGAGGCTCGAATCAGGAGTGGCGTTTTCGAGTGCGGATTCACCATCAATCCATCGGGACCGTGTGGGGCCGGTGGCGGCGAGCGGTCTTGGCCCGTCCTTGCCAGCAGCCGGTGGTTGCGCACCGACCGCTGAGCCGGGCCGAGTTGAGACAAATTGACCGTGGATCTTCCTGGCCAATGCCTCCCCCGTTCGAGAGAGGAAGTAGATCCTTACCCTACGATTCAATCCACGGACGTGGTGTCGCTCGACCCGGACTACCTCAGCCGCGACCAGGCGGCGCAAGACTTTGGAAACGGCGCCTTGGGTGACCGATAACGACTGCGCGATGCCTTGTTGGGCGGCTTCGGGCCGTCCGACACCGTCCGCCCCCGGGACGCCGACTCGATCGAGGTGGGTGACCACGCGGATCGATAGTCGGATCTGATCATCCTTCGTACTCATGGATCCGCGGTCGACGGATCATTCGCCCCCTCCGTCGACTAGCAACGGGCGCGATTCTCCTTCCAGCTGGTGAGCGGCACCCCTCGGGCGAATAGAATCGGGGGGCGGAATCGCCACCATTAAGGACGCCGATTTGGAGGGTCCGACTTGTTCGAGATTGCCTTCTCAATACCCTCGACCAGTTCCCTTCCCTCCCGACGAAGCCGACGACCATTGAGCCAGATCGTGGACGCGACCCCGACACTGGCTACGAGTACGAGCGCGACTAGCACGGAGACAAGGGGGACATCGGGCGTAGAGGACGATTGGGATGGGATCAACAAGCCCGGCGTGAATACTACCCACGGATCATACTCCATGGAGGAATAATTGCCCGGCACTCCAGAAAAATTGAGAAGAACCACCGATCTGCGATCGTTCGAGTACGCGTGAAACAGGCCAGCCTGCTCGGTGACGTTGGCGGCTTGAACCAGACTCGGCGGGTAGGAGACGTTCGCGCTTCGTCCGAAGACGAGACTCGCGAAGGTGCGGCCGGTCGAGTTCCACGACTCCGCAAGGGTCCGCGACGATTGGTTGAACGCAAAGTGGGATCCGATGGATCCTAGGCAATCGAAACCCAGACCCAAAGTGTCCGTGGTCGATGCCCAAGGCCAGCCCGACACATCGACGTCAAACTCCACTCCGAACGAGGTATTGCTCCGTGTCTCTTGCGAGGCATTGGAGGAGAGATTGGTGAGATGGAAGACGATGTTCACCGTCGTCGCTCCGAGACTCGCGTTGCTGATGTTCCATTGAGGACCATCGCCGGCCCACGAATCGTTCGGGACCCAACCTCCCGTCACGTTAGTGACGTTGGCGGCAAAGGTCGACGAAAGGTTGACCTCACCGGGTCCGTTGACGACCGTCGCAAGCCCTGCGTCGGCATCGTCCAGACTGGCGATTCTAACCAGCTCGCCGCCAGGAGAAAGTTCGACGATCCACGGGATGGAGAAACTAAAATTGTATTGGTTTGACGAGCTCACCCCACTCGGATTCTCGTCTTGGATGTACGATACGCCGAAGATTGGTTGGCATCCGCTCGCGGAGACGAAGAGATCGAAGGACTGCCACTGCGCCCCATTACAAAGCAGATTGTTGTCCACGACCGCACCACTGGGGGTTGGCTTGGACGGACTCAACGTGCCCAGCCCTTGGGAGAGTGTAGCAATCGCGAGGAGCAGAGCCAACAGGTAGCTCATGGCGTGCCCCGGCCCGCGCGATAGGCCTCTCGCGGGAGGGTCCGCACATCGAGCCATCGAGGTTCCAACGCGGACCCCCTCGATAAAGGCGCGTCGAAGATATTCCGCCCGCTGCGATTCGGTCCGGTTTCACGACCTGCCATCGCAGCTCGGATCCATCAAGAGCGGCCATCCGCGCTTCGCACGGTTGGTGCCGACCCTCCCCCAGTGTGGTGGTCCTAGCGACGACGGTGGTCAATCAAGAATTGGCGGAGGCATGAATCCAAAGAGGTCGGGATCTATGACCGATCGATGCAGTGGGAGATCAGGTATGGGAACGAACCGTCGCAGGTGGGTGACCTGTACGCACCTGCCGGGGACGGACCTTTCCCGGTTGTCGTGACGGTACACGGGGGATTCTGGAAACTTCCGTACGACCGGCAGCTCGCCCGACCGCTCGCGCTCGATCTCGTCGACCGGGGGTACGCCGTGTGGAACATAGAGTACCGACGGCTGGGGGAGGCCGGGGGGGGATGGCCGGGGACCCTGGAGGACGTTGCCCGAGCCGTGGACACCCTCGCCGAAGTCGCCACAACTCCGGGCGCTCCTCCTTCCCCCTCCGCCCTCGCCCCGTCCGGCGTGGGCGTACCACTCGACCTGACTCGGGTGATCGCCGTAGGCCACTCTGCCGGAGGACACTTGGCGCTCTGGCTTGCGGTCCGGGGTGCCCTTCCCCGGGGGGAGCTCGGAGCCCATCCCCTCGTCCCGCTTGCCGGAGCGGTCTCACAGGCCGGCGTTCTGGACCTTCGTGCCGCCCACGCGCAGAGGATTGGGAGCCGAGCGGTCGAGGAGTTTCTCGGGGGCACGCCTTCCACGGTCCCCCACCGGTATCGGATCGCCTCTCCTCCCGAGAGCCTTCCCCTAGGTATTCCCCAACTGTTGGTGCACGGCGACTCGGATGCCATCGTGCCCCTCTCCCTCGCGGAGAGCTACGAACGTGCTGCACAGGACGCCGGGGACCGCGTCGAGCTCCTCGTCCCCGAATCGACCGGGCATTTCGATCTCATCGACCCGCGGCACCCTTCCTGGGAGGCGACGGTTTCACGGCTCCCGTTCCTCCGAGGGGAACCCAGGGGAAGGGCCGCTCTTCCCTAGGTCGGGGGACATGTCCTCGACCGCCCCAGGCCGAGAGAATCCGTGTCGCGGCAGTTCGGTCTTCGCGGGATTCGAATCGCAAATCTCCGTCGTCCGGTCCTGCGGCATGACCCGATGGCGGTCCCGGCGGTCGACGGTGTTGATCCTGAACGGTCAGCCGCAAGTTGGGCGACCCAGGGTCCTTGGAGCACTGTTTCTATCGAAACTGATCCAGAACACGCCCAACGAACGTTTACATACCGGCGAGGACCATGATTGAGTCTAGCACGCTCCCGCGTGGGGGACAGTTCGCATGTCGTTCCGAAACCCCAACGGACAAGTCGAGCACTCGATCCACCTGCCGGCCGACCAGAACTTCTTGGCGTTCGGCCCTACCGTGGCGCGGCATCCGAGCGTGCGTTGGGAGATCCAGGGGATCGCCCCCGCATCGGATGGGACGGCCGTTTACGACATTGTCGCGTACGGCGCCTCCGCCGGCGAGCTCCTCGGCGACCTCCGGGAGGAGCTCGGCCGCGCGCATCGCCTCGCGTCGTACCAGCCGGTCTTCGAGAGCCGGGACCAGGCCGAGGCGCTGTTCCAGACCCGGAGCCTGTTGCCACCGGAGACGGTGACCATCTTGCAGCGGCTGGTCGTCCTGCCGATCCGCATCCTGGGTGGGGTGATGGAGATCGCCTTCTGGTCCCGCCAAGAGGAAGTCACTGCGGTCCAGCGCTCGCTGGAACACGCCGGGTGGGGCGGCACCTTCGAGCTCCGTGCCTCCGAGTCGGCGTGGGTCGACCACGGACCGATCTTCCCGCCCGAGGACCTTGCCCTGCTCGGCGTCGTCGCCGCGATGGGGTACTACCGGGACCCCATGGTGCATCCTCTGTCGGGAATCGCCTTTGAGCTCGGGATCGACCCGGCGCAGTTCGTCGAGCGGATCCGGTCGATCGAGCAGAACGTTCTGCAGTGCTCCGAGGCCGTGTTCGACCCGCACCCGCCCAGCTCGACCCGCGCTTCGCTCGAGCTCGCGAGCTCGTCGGCGGGAGGGTGAAACGCGCATGACAGCCACGAACCTTCCGACCGCCGAGGCCGCCCCGCCGGACAGCCATACGCTGTCGTTCCACGCGTCGCCGTCCGAGGCGGCCGGCACCGTGGCTGCGTTCCTCAAGGGCGCGGCGGAGTGCTCCCAGCCCGGGATCGTCTTCACGTCCCGGGAGGAGATGCTGCGCCGATACCAGGCCGAGGTGCATCGGATCGCTCCGGAGCTGGAGGTCGCCTTCCGCCAGCTCGCCGGACCGCACGTGCACGAGACCTCTGACGGCCTGCGGCCACCGGACGAGGTGATGGCATTGGCCGCCGCTCATCCGACCGGGGTCAGCATGTGCGGGGACACCCTCTCGCAATTCCTCAGCGAACAGAACCTCCCGGAGGTGTTGGCGTACGAGACGTGGTACGAATCGCTGCGTCCGTTCCCCCACCGGGGTCTCTGCCCCTACGATCTGTCGAGCCTCCCGACCCGCGACCTCGACCGGACGCTGACGCAGCTCGTCGGCGCGCACAGCCACGTCGTCCTCTCCCACGACCCCCGCCCCCACGTCCAGCTCGTGCAGATGCTGGTGACCCCTCTCGTGCGGGACCCGCCCCCTGGCTCCTGGGAGGTGCTCGAGCGGGCGATGGACCAGGGGCTGATCGAGTGGTCTGGTCGGGGGCCGGCAACGGTGGGTCTGACGATCCAGGGCGTGCGGTTCGCCGAAGTGCTCCGGGGGATCGCCCTTCGATCGGTCCCGGCTGATTCACCGAGCTCGTGACGTGGTGGCGGCGCTTTCGGACAACCCTCCATCGGAGGAGTCTCGAACTCTTCCGATCGGGACCACGTTCAAGATCGACTCGCGCGCAGTTTGTCCGACCGGAGCTATCCCGAAATCCTGGCCGGCTCGACGAGGCGTTGCCCTAGAGTCCTCGGTCGATACTCCGCGAATGCTGCGAGTGTTCGAACCAGAGTGTAACGGGAGGTGAGTCGCGGAGTGCGAACGAACTTTCCGCCTCCGGAAGCTCACCCTGGATTCTTTCGACCGGATTGACCCGGCGGTCGACGGAGCACGAGCGCTACAGCCCCAAGGGCGATCGACCCGGCCACGGCGCCGATGACGAGAATGGATTCCCACAGCGGAACTCCCGGGCCACCGCCTCCGTTCGTTCCGGAGTTTGGTGGGGCCCCTGTCGAGCTGTGGGCGACCACGACGTCCACCGTGATCTGGACGGACTGGGTACCTCCCGCCGAGTCGTTCACCACAAGGGCTGCGGAGTGGTTCCCCAAGGTCACAAACGTATGGTTCGTTACTCGTGAATCGTTCGTGAACCCGGAACCGAAACCCCATGAGTACGTGTACGGCGCCGTTCCTCCAACCGGCGTCGCGGCGAACTCGGTGGGGCTTCCGAGGTCCACTGAACTGGCGTTGGCACTTGCCGTGAGCCGTAGTGCCGGGTTGACCCGGAGGGTGAACTCGGTCGAGAACTCTGCGCCTCCCGAGTCATTGACCCAAAGGCTCGGTGCGTACGTTCCCGCAGATGAGTACGCGTACTTGGTGAAATTCGATGAGGACGCGTTTCCATTGCCAAATTCCCAATGATAGACCAGCGGGGCCGTCCCCCCCGCTCCGGTGGCGTTGAACGCCACGGGGATTCCCACGTCCGTCACATTCGCGCTCAGCTGGGACACGACTACCAACTCCGCCGCGACCACGACCGTCTCGTTCACTCGGGCCATGGCCCCCGTGCCATCGGTCGCAGTGAACGTCGCCACATAAGTGCCCGCCGATGAGAATGTGCGGTTCAGGACGGTACCATTCCCGGAGCTCCCGTCCGAGACCGTCCACCGGTTGACAAGCGCTGGAGCGCCGCCCACGGGATACCCATGGAATGATTCCGGGATCCCGAGGGTCGTATCATCACGGGATACTGTCGCGGTCGCAGTCAGGTCTGGATACAGCGTGAGCGGCAGAACGGCATGGAGGAACGTCCCCGACGCTTCGGTCACGTTCACAGAAACCTGGTGGAAGCCCGATACGTTTGGTCGGCACGTGAACGACGTTGAATTGGTGATATTGAAGGGAACCTCGCATCCCGGCGGTACGGAGGATATGTTGATCTGGTACGGTCGGAGACCTCCGCGCGCCGAAACCTGATAGGTCAGGTTCTGACCGACGTCTCGCACGCTCGCCGAGGCGGCGATGTGGACGGTGAATGGATCCAGGAGGACCCAAGTCTCTTCGAACGACGCCTCCCAATGGGGCCCGACATCGGTGGAGTCGAGCAGCATCGTGTAGTCATCGGTGGAATCGTACGCCAGCCCCGAGGGGGTCCAGACTCCCGCCCCCACCGTTGGAGGGGAGTGAGGGCCGAACTCGGCGGCAGAGTCGACCCACGTGCCATTCGCGAACGTCCACGTTGAATTGTTCTCCCACTCCTGCCCGAACGAGATCCCGTACCCGAACGCGAGGTCGTACGCGCTCCCGAACGGGGCTCCCTCGGGCAGGCTTACCTTTGGGTACAGTTCCATCCAGCTGTTGCCACGGTAGAGCCACGTCTGGTTGGTGCCTGAACCGCTGGGCAATCCGCCCCCCGACATGATCAAGCCCCCCGCGGTTGGATCGTAGAAAAACGCCGACCCATTTCGGATGGTCGGGGATGTCGGGGGATGGACGTTGGTCCAGGTGGAATTCGAGAAAGCCCAGGTCTCGCCATCGAGGAAGAGCACAACGCAGCGGTCGGGCGGATCGTAGGCCATTTGCAAGGCATTGTCACCGTCCGGTTCTCCGCCGCCCGGCGGGGCTACCGATGAGGAGACGTTCGACCAGTTTCCGTCGCGGAAGATCCAAGTGAGGTTGCTGAGTCTCGGAGTTTTCCATTCGTTGAGATCTCCGTTGTAGAGCCCTCCAAACAGCACGAGCCCGGCGGATTCAGGATCATACACCATGGCCGCCCCGGTGAGTGCGGGAGGGCTCGCCGCGCAGGTCGGTTCGGTAGAGTTTCCGCTGCACAGTTCGATCCAACTGCCCCCACGGAACAGCCAGGTGTCGTTCAACCAACCGCCGTTGAACGCGCTATCACCTCCGAACAGGACCACGCCATTCTCGCTCGGGTCATCGGACAGGGCCGGCCCTAGTCCGCCTGGAGGATTGGAGGAGTCATTCCACAGAGTCCAGCCTTCGCCCGGCGACGTCAACGTGAAATTCGGAGCCTCCCCAGGATTCGAGAGACTTCCAGAGTGGATCCAGGAGCCGGTGGGCGACACCAACGCGCCTGTGGGGGTGGAGGAACTCGCTCGGGGGGGTGTCGTCAGCGATGGTCCCGCGAGACCCCCAGGCATGGACAGGAGTAACGCAATACTGACCAGAATCGAGAGCGCGGTGGCCGCACGGGTCCGGGCCTCCCGCCGGCCGAGGCTCACCCGGTAGAATCTACGGTTACGTTCCCCCATCCCTAGACTTCTCGAACGGGGCCAGAGCGTCCTTTTTTCGCCGCCACGGGTGCAGTCCAAAGTTTCGGGAAACCCACTCCCTACGACGGCCTTCACGCCTAGGTTCCCCCTGCTCGCGCCCACCCGGAATGAGTTGTTCCATCGGGCGCGGTGATCCCGTCGCAGGGTGACCCGGAGCCACAAACCGAACGGACGTGCCCCACGGACGTGCCCCATCCGACCCTCGGATCCGGATTGGGTCCCCACCTAATCAAGACCGTTTTCTGAGTGAAGTGTCACACCGATGTGAGACGGAACGAGATACTCGGAAAATTCGGCCCGCCTTTCGAGCGATCGGACGAACGTACCTTACGTGACAAAGCGGAAGCGGAGGTGGGTGACGCCTTCGGAGTCGACGACGCGCATGCATCTGAGTTCGGTGCCGTGTACGGCTGGTGGGTCACAGGTCCAGAAGACCATTGGCTCCCGGTCTCCCGGTAATCCTCGGCGAAGCCTCCCTACGAGCCGTTCAAGATCGTCCCGATCTGGAGGAAGGTCGCCCAGCCCCGGGTCGTTCCGGGAATGCCGAACGTCCGCTCGACGATGCTGTTCGGATAGAACGCTCCCGGCTCTTCGGCCCGGCGAAGGCTCAGCACGAACCGGCCTCGTGCCTCGATCACCTGTAGCTGCCAGCCGGCCTCTTGGGGAGCGTGGAACGGTAGCTCTGGCTGCCGGTCCGGATCTCGCATCAGGATCGTGACGAACGGTTTCGCCTCCTTCGGGGCGGGGACCGAGTCGAACGGCTGGCTGCGCACCAATCGCTGTACCTCGGCCGCCGGGGCGATCACGACCTCCGTCTCGAACGGGAGCCTCCGTCCGATGGCGCGTCGGAGCGACGCCTCCGGGGCGTTGGCTTGGACCACGAAGGTCCCGGCGGTCCCCACATTGACCACGTCGAACTCCCCCAGCTCGTGGGCGAAGTCGCGAGGGGAGAGCTTCCGTCCGCCCACGTTCACTGCCCGCAGGAAGACGACGGAGCTCACGGGGCAGCCGACGGGCCCGCGCTCTAATCGGTTCCGCTCACGGGACCGTCAGCCGCCGTTGTCCCGGCCGCTCCAACGAGTGCCGATCGAAGGCGCGGGGCGGCGTCGTGCTCTGCACGTCATGTCCCCACGTCCGCGCCACCCGCTCCAGCGTGTACCCGAACGGGGAGAACAGCGTCTCGAAGCTCCGGGCGAGGAGCTCGATGTACGCGGCCGCGTCGTAGCTCTCGCTCCCCGTCATCAGCTCCGCGGCGACCGCCCGCCGGCGCCAGTCCTGGCTGCGCCGATCCGCGAGGAGGAAGCCGACCTCCTCCCCGGGTTCGCGGGTGATCCCGTGCTCCTTCAGCTGCCGCAGCGCGGCGACGCCGGGCGAGAACGTGCGGTACTCCTCCAACCGGTGGCTGAGGCCGTGCGTGAGGACGAGCTCCTCGCGCGACCACCCGCCCTGCGCCAGCTCCGCGGCCGCCGCGTGGCCGAGGGCGAGCGCCTCCGGGATCGCCCGCTGGAACTCCGCCGCGCTCCGGACCTGGCTCAGCACCTTCAGCACGCGCTCCTGCACGCCGCGCACCATCCCGCAGGTGTCCCCCCGGCGCAGCTCGATCCCCCGCACCTTGAACTCGCCGTCCTCGTACAGGCCGTAGTAGCGCTGGGCGACGCCGAGCCCGTACGCCTTGTCCGGGAGGAAGACGATCCACCGGTATCTCCCCTCGTACCCGAGCGGCAGGTGGCCCTGCGCGGAGATCCGCCGGGCGAACGCCTCGGGATCGGCGTCGGCCGGGGGCTTCAACCAGACCGAATCGACGATCCCATGCAGGACGGTCCACCCTTCCCGCTGCGCCGTGGTGGCGAGGTCCGCGAGGATCTCCCGCGCGTACGCGTTGATCGCCTCGTGACACTCGATCCGGCCGAACTTCGCGTTCCGGTACCCCTGGTAGCCGAAGCTGGTGACGAGGACCCACTTCCACGCCTTGGCGAGGTCCTCGTAGCGCGTCCGCTCCGCGCCGGTCGTCTCGCGCTTGCGTCGCTTGAAGTACAGGCGTCTCTCGAGGATCGGCCGCAGCGTCCGGGGGACCAGCCCGTCCCGGATCGTGCAGGAGCGGTAGCCGAGCCCCGGCGCCACGTGCGGACTGTCCGGGCAGCACGGGCATTCGAGCGTCTCGAGAGAGAGATTGTGGTGGACCATGATCGACGGGTAGAGGGAGACGAAATCGAACTCGTCGACGCCCTCGAAGAGGCCGACCGGTGGGGTCAGGGTGAAGCCGCCGCGGTCGGCGGCGATGAGGAGCGCGGCGCTCTTCGGACACTCAGGGAGGTTCTTCTTCCACGGGATGTGCACCCCCTGGGCCCGGGCGGTGGCGACCTCCATGGCGCTGAACGCGGTCCCCGGCGATTGGCGCGCGACCGTCTGCAGCCCGAGCCGGGAGAACCGGGCGACGTCGAGGAATCCGACCATCGTCACGTCCTCCACGAACCGTTCGTCGAGGTCGATATGGAACCTCCCGGCGAGCGCGAACGACGGGGAGCGGTGGTAGATCCGGCCGTAGCTGACGAACGTCGAGCCGGCGCGGTCGAGACCGAACGGCATCGGTTCCCGGCCGAGGACGAACTCCTCCTCGGTGAATCCGGCGACGAGCGCCCGGTGGTAGAGGTGCGGCACGTCGAACGTGTCGCCGCCCCGGGTCCAGAGGACGTCCGGGGCCTGCGCCCGCAGCTCCTCCACGACCGCCGCGAGCGTCGCCGTCTCGTCTACCCCCTCCACGGACGCGGTGCCGATCCGGACCCGCGCGATCGGGTCCGTCGATCGGGGCGGCCGGCCCGGCCGCTGTCCGACGACCTCCACCGCCAGCTCGGAGGTCCGGAACGGTGGCAGGACGTAGTCCCACGTCTCCGGCGGCTCGAGCGCGACCACGTGCTGCCCGCTCCACGAGACCGGAGCGCACGGGTACAGGTCGTGCTCCAGGTAGTAGAGCTGCGATGCGGTCAGGTCGACGTCGAAGAGACGGAACGTGACGCACGCCCCGAGCGCATCGATCTCCGTGGCGAGGCTTCGGCGGCGACCGTGGGACTGCGGGGTGACGGCGAGCGCCGCGTGGCGCACGTCCGGCGCCTCGAACGGGGACGATTGGATCGCGGTCTCCGCGACCGAGGCGACGTCCCGCCGTCCATCGAGCGCCTCGCCGAGCGCATGGAGCCGGTCGGGCTCTCCCGTGACGTAGAACGGCGGGGCGTACGGCACCTCGACCCGGTGGACCATCCCCTGCATCTCCTTGAGCCAGAGGAGGACGGAGTCGCCCGCCCGCGAGGAGGTGACGTCCAGCAACCACCCCCGGGGCACGGGTCACCGGAGGTTCCCGAAGGCGTCGATCTCCGACTCGAACGGACCTGGGTCCGGGGCCCGCAGCTTGCGCTGCAGGTCGACGAGCAGGGAGAGCAGGACGCGCTCGACGAGGTCCCCGCTCGTCATCATCGTCCCCTGCGGGATGTACCGCCGGGCGGCGAGGACGACCTCGTGGAACGCCTCCCGGTCCCGGGGGTCGGCGAGGGAGTGGCCGAACTCCCGTTCCCACCGGGTGAGGAGCCCGTCTAGCGCCTCGCGGTAGGTAGGGACGGTCCGTCCCATCGCACCACACCCCCTCGGACCGGGTCCGGGTCGTACTCCTCCATGTGGTGCTGGTACGGGGCGAGGGCGACGAGCTCCAGGGCGTCGCGCGCGCGCTCCGCCCGGAGGAGCACGCCGCCCTCCGGCCGCCTCTCGAGCCGCAGGACCTCCCGGACCGGCAGCCCCTCAGACGCCCACGGGAACTCGATCTCCGACGCGCCCTCGATCAGGAGGAGCGGCCGGTGGACCGACCGCACGAGGCGGTCCAGGAGGCGGGCGAGGTGCGGCACCAGCGCCGCCCGTTCGTACGGCAGCACGTCCTCCTCCGCGAAGAGCGCCGCCGGGTCGCTCGCGACCCAGAGATCGGCGGGCACCGCTTCCGCGATCTCGTCGTCCGCCCAGGTCTCGATCAACGTGACCATCTGGTGCGCGGTGAAGGCGCGGGCGAGCCGGATCCGTCCGAGCAGCTCCTCCGCCGGAGCCCCCCACCGGCGGCCGAGGGTGGCGATGGAGTACGGGGCGCATCGGTTGGCGCCGTCCCGCAAGGTGACCGTCCGCTCCCCGCTCGCCACCGCGGCGAGCAGGAAGGTGAGGAACCCCGGCACCAGATCCGACGGTCCGACGAGCCGGGTCGCCGTCCCGGGAGCGAACCGGGTCTCCAGCCAGTGGAAGATGGAGGGCCGGACCGGGAAGAGCCGGTCCGGCTCGGCCCGGGCGAGCGTCGAGGCGGGACGCAGGCAGACCCGGGGGAGCAGGATCGAGGGCGGGGCCGCCTCGCCCCCGACGAACGGGATCTCGGGGATCTCTCCGAGCCAGCTCTCCGTCTCGCTCATCGTTCCGATCCCTCCGTGCTCGCATCGGGGGCCCTCCGCCGGAGTCGGATCCGGTTCGGAGCTCCCCCGCTCGTTGTACGGGGCCGGTCGGGGATGAAGGGACGAGTTGGGCAGGTGAAACGGTGTGGGGACGGCAGCGTTGCGCCGACGAGAGGGACCGGACGGGACGGCGTCGCTCCCCCCCTCGGGAACGGCCGCGCGCTCCCCCCCAAAATCTAAGGCAGGATGTCCGCTGGAGCCGCCCGGAGAGATGTCGCGATCAGGACAGAGGCCCCGTTCCTCGGCGCTCCTCGGGATCTCCCTGGCGCTGGTCGCCACGCTGCTCTTGGTTCCCGGCTCCGGAGCGGCGATCGTGAACGGACCGGACGGAGCGCGAGGTGCCCCCGCGAGCCCGCTCGGCTCGATCACCACGGCCGAGACGACGACCGCCTTCTGGAACAACTCCTCGACCGACGACCAGTTCTCGATCGGGCTTCAGCCGAGCTCGACGTTCGGGACGATCGGGCTGACCCTGAACTTCGGGGTGGTGCTGAATGCGACCGGGGGCGGCATCGACACGGACACCTCCCGGGTCGGCAACGTGTCGGTGGCGGTCCCGGCCAACGCGTCGTTGGAGCTCGACGTCCTCGGCCTGAGCGGGAACCTCTCGATCCCGCCGTTGATCGGATCGGACGTGAACATTCCGATCCCCGGCCTCTACTACACGGTCCCCATCCTAAACGACCAGATCGGGATTAGCCTCTCGATGATGGGCAATCTGACGGGACGTGGAACGGTCTCGGGCAACGGGACGGGCGGGGTCGGCGCGGTGTCATGGAACCGTTCGACGGTCGCGCCGTTCAAGCTCTCCGCCGGGTCCAGCCCGGGGACGATCCGCTCGAGCCTCTCGGACATTCGCTACAACTGGACTCTCGGGATCCTGGCGAGCGGCTGCGTCCCCGTGCTCGGATGCGTGAGCTACGCGTTGCTCCCGTACGTCTCGCTGGGCGCGTTCGCCGGTTCGGTCGACGGGGTCACCGCCACGTACGTGTCGGTCCCCGACCCCACGATCGGGTCGATCTTGGAGAGCCCCTTGAGCCCGACCCCCGGCAGCAACCTCAGCCTCGCGACGACGGAACGAGGGGGGGTCGGACGGGTCCAATTCGAGTATGAGGGTCTCCCGTCCGGGTGCTCCACGGCCGGCGTGCTGACGGTCAACTGCCCGATGGTGGCCCGGGGCAACTACACGGTCAACGTCACCGCCGTGGACCAAGAGGGACAGCGCGCCACGGAGACGATGAGCTTCCAGGTCGTCACTCCCTCCTCGGCAACTCCCGGGACGCAACTGTCGTCCTCCGGGGGAGTCCCCCTCCTCTACTGGATCCTCCTCCCGGTCGCGGTGGTGGCGGCCATCGCCGGGACCGTGCTCGTGATGCGCCGTCGCCCGAACCCGCCGTGACCCGCCCGTCCGAGGTTCTTTAGAGTCCGTGCAACCTCTTGTCCGTGCGACCTCGTCCGGTCGCGCAGGGAGGAGCCCACATGGTCAGGTTCTGGAACGACCCGGCCACGCTCCGCCTGATCGCCATCGCCGTCGTCGCCCTCGTGGTCCTCGGGATCGGCGCCTACTACCTCTCCCAGCACGGACCGAACTCGAACGTGACCCTCTCGGGGGTCATGATCCACTACGCCAACGAGGGCAACATCACCGGCGGAGGCGGAGGCTGGTTCGGGCCGTACAACCAAGCCCAGACGAACGGCTATCCGATCCTCTTGGGACTGGGAGCCTCGTTCCAGATCCCTATTGGCCCGGTCGATTATGACCATCTCAACCACACGGTGCTGTCGATCTCCGTCAGCGCCCCGTTCACGCTGACCGGCACCAACCCTCCGCTCCCGTTGGAGGTGGTCACCTTCTACGACACCAGCTCCCCGCTCAGCGAGCGGACGGTCGATCTCAACCTGACCGCCCCCTCCACGCAAGGGAGCTGGACGCTCGACGTCACCCTGCAAGTCGAGTGACGGGCCGAGGGCCGATGCGGCCGTCGGCGGAGCTTCTCGGACAGGAGCTCCCACCGGACCGAACCCCCGGCGTTTTTCGGCGTGGCGGCGCCGCCGGGCGTGGGGTCGTGGGACCCTCCCAGTACTCCCCCGGGGCGAGCGTGTCGGGCCGCGGTCCGGCGGCCCCGGGGGTCGCGTCAGAGCCGGGCGTCGGCGGATGCCGGAGCGGGGGTCACCGGGAGCGCCGAAGGTTGGGGCGGTGGGTTGGGAGCCTCCGGCCCGACACCGGCGGCGCCGGCCGGCCCGAGCGAACCGATCGTGTGCATGATCCGCAGGTAGAGGGCGCTCCGCGGCGCCTCTTCGTGGTTCCCCGAACAGAGCGCATCGATCGAGATCACGTACGACGCCTGGGTCGCCTGATTCACCAACACCCGCACCGAGCGCTTCCCGACGACCCACGGATCGGCGACGACGGCGGCGCGGACGCGGTCGAGCACGAGGGACGGATCGAGGCTTTGGGGGACCTCGTACTTCACCCGGACCCAACGTTCGCTCACGTTGTGGGAGATCACGGCGCCCAGGATCACGATGCTGTTCGGGAAGGAGGCGATCGGCCCTTCGTCGAGCCGGAGGACGGTGTACATGAGACCGATGTCTTGGACCGTCCCCGTGAAGCCGGGGACGAGCAGGTCTTGGGAGTAGAACTTCGGAGGGTACACCGGTAGGATGACGTTGAACTGGGAGGTCGTCAGTGTCAGCCGGTCGCCGGGCTCGAACGGCCGGGAGACCAGGAGCACCACGCCCGCCACGAAGTTCGACAGTGCCGTCTGGCTCGCGAGCCCGATCACAAGACCGGCGAACGTGCCACCGGCGAGCAGAGCGTACCCGTTCACCCCGATCGCATACAGCGCGATCACCGCGAGCACCGCGAACCCCACAATCCGGTAAACGTCCGTGATGAGCCCGGCGTGACGGTTGCCCGCGAAGCGCCCTACGAGGCTGAAGACGATCCTGCCAACGACGATCACCCCGATCACGCCGAGCGCGAGGATCAGCGCGACGCGGAGGTAGCTCAGGTCGCCGGTGGGCAGCAGGGAGTACTGGGTGACCAGAGAGTACAGCAGCGTGCCCGCGGCACCCAGCAGTATCAACAGTCCGGTGGCGTAGACGACCGCCCAACGTTGGGCGCGTGGCACTTCGGGGGGGGTCTCGGTCATCATCGGCCCGGCGGGCAGCTCTCAGCCAACCTCGCCTCCCCCGCGTTGGGACCATCGGTCCGTGACGGCGAGCTCGAGACCCGCGGCGTCCCGGTCCGGCCGGACCCAGATCGGGGTCGAGGGGCCGGCGCACTCGCACGCCGAGTTCGTGAATCCTCTGGTCCATTCATGTTCATGAGTAGCTCCTCCCCACTCCCTCCTCGTGAAGGGCCGTGGCCGGCTCCCGAGAGCCGGTCGTGTCCCACGGCCCCACACGGCCAGGCGCCCGGTCCTACGGCGTGCTCACCGTGATGGCGCCGCGGAACCCGGGTCCCAACAGGAACCAGACGACCACCACAGCTAGCGCGAGGATCACCAGGGCGAGGGGCCCGATCACCACGGCAATCAGAGCGGCTACCAAGACTCCCAACACGGCTACGGGCAGACTGATTGTGTGTACCGCCACCTGCTCCACCTCATCCGGGAATCCAGGTGCCGGCGGATAAATGGCGGGGGAAGCTCCTTCCCGACCGGTGATGGCCTGCCGCCGCGGCCGGGACCCTTCCGAATCATTCGGACCGAATACGAGCAGGGCACTGGGTGGGGAAGCCCCGAGGGATCGAAGCCGCCTCCGTCCGGTAGGATCAAGGTGCTCGGCCGGTCCCACACGTCGGAATCCGGGAGGTGGAGAGCGCGCAATGCCATCCGGGTCGGGTGGCCCCGGGGGTCTCGGAACCCCCAGGGCGAGGAGGCGATCTACGCGGCGTCCGAGCTGCCTTCGGGGTTCGGTGCCGGCTCTCGGTCCCTCGGTCGTCGCTCCCCGGAGTGGGGCAGCTCGTCCGGTGCTCGGTTCGGCGACCCCCCGCGCTCACCGGAGGCACCGGCCCGCTCGGCGTCCGGTGCCTCCCAGGACCCGTCGGCCACCTCCGGATCGGCGGATCCCATCGGGATGGGCCGGCTCGGGTCTGGGCGCGCCGCTCGATCCGGGAGCGACTCGCGCGCCGTGGAGTTGGCGCGGTACGGAACGACCACGTCGCGCTCCTTGGCGCCCGAGCCGCGGTCGCGGTTCGGGTTCGCGCGCCCGGATCCCGGTGGGCGGGCCCTCATGTCATCCATCTCGGCCTCGTCGGGCCGCGGCGAGGGCTCCGGAGCTCGACCGAGCGGATCCGGCTCGTCCCACGGTTCGGGATCGGGACGCGGGGCCCGATCCTCCCACGAGGGTCGTCGCTCGGCGGGAGAGCTGCCGGAGTCCGCGGGCGGTGGGGCCGGGGTCGCCGGATCGACGTCCGCGCCGTGCACCAGACTTCGGTGCCTCTGCAGGGCCAGCCCGTTCGGGAAATTCACGCCGCAGTTCTCACAGTAGTACGGTACGGCGTGGTCCGATTCTGTCGTCCGTGGTCTCGTTGCTTCCATGGTTTGCTCCAGTTTCTTTCACGAAGGCGTGGGAGTGCCCCCGAACCGAGCGTCGAACCGGGTCACAACCGCGGTCCAAGCGGCCACGATCGCTCGGAAGATCGACGAGCGAACGCGATCCCGGAGCGGGGGCGGAGGCAACGCGGTGTCGCCGAGCGGGAAAGGAAGTTTCGCTCTCATCGACCCGAATCGTTCCTCCGAGCAGTGAGACGGCGCCGTGCGGTTTAAACGGCCCCTGAACGTCGAGGAACGACGTAACCGGTTGACGAGGGCTCCCGCTCGGACGACGATCCGGACGCGCAGGGCGGCACGCCCCGTTATATCGCGGACGGCGGTGCTTCGGCCCATGCCCAGCCCGCGCGCCGGTCGGGGGAGCGCGTCGGCGCGCTCGCCCGCACGGACGCCTCCCGCGGAGGAGGTGCCCTGGAGCGAGGTCGACCACTGCTTTCAGGAGTTCCGCGAGGCGTCGGTTCGGCTCGTGGAGCGCGTGAACGACCTCACCCGGAGCGGCGGAAGTTCCTCCTACGTCCCACGGGATGTCCAACTGGTGCGTTCCGTGTTCGGCAAGTGGTCCGCGGAGGTCCTGATGACCTTGCATGGCGCCCCGTACATGGGGTTCGAGGAGTTGCGCCGCGCCCTGCCCGGAATCAGCCCCCGCGTCCTCTCCCTCAAGCTCAAGGGGTTGGAGCAGCGCCAGATGGTGCGGCGCGAGGTCGTCGACGCCCGACCTCCCCAAGTGCGGTACGCGTTGACCGAGCAAGGCTGGACCGTGGCCTGGCTCGCCGACCCCGTGCTGCTCTTTCTCGAGCAGAGCGCCCACCGGCAGCGCGCGGCCCTCGCCCCGGCCGCGGTCCGGCCGCCGGAGCTTCCGTCTCGTTGAATCGGATCGGTACGGCCGGCGTCCGGAACCGGTGATCCTCCGGGCGGGGGTCGAGGGTAACCGATCGGGGAGGGCGTAACCGGTCGCGCCGTGGGGGATTAATACGGGCGAGAGAGGTCGACCCTTAACGGACCCGCGGCGCGGGGTCCCGAGGGGAGTCGTGCAGCGCGGATCAGCCACCGAGAGCCGGTGGCCGGGCCCGATGAGCGCAGATCAGGCGTTCCTCTTGGCGACCATCCTGGACGCGTCGACCGAATACTCGATCGTGGCGACCGAGCTCGACGGGACCATCTTGCTGTGGAATGAAGGGGCACGACGCATCTACGGATACCCGGCCAGGGAGGCGCTCGGCCGGAACATCCGGTTCCTCCACTTTCCGGGTGACGCGGGCCAACTGGAGTTCGACCGGATCTTCGCGGAGGCGCTCGAGCGGGACCGGTGGGAGGGCGTGGTGATGCGGCTCCGTCGGGACGGGTCGAGCTTCCCGTGCCGGATCGTCCTCACCGTCCGGAAGGACGGGACCGGACGGCCGGGCGGCTTCCTCAGCATCTCGAAGGACATCTCCGATGAGATCCTCATCCACGAGCGGCTGAAAGATACGGAGGCGTACAACCGGATCCTCATCGAATCGGCCACGGACGGCATCATGACGATCGATCTCGACGGCCGCATCACCGATGTGAACCAAGAGATGGTGAGCCTCAGCGGGAGGACCCGGGACGGGTTGATCGGCCAACCGTTGCGGGAGCTCCTCGTGCCCTCGTCCGGAGCGAACGAGGCGATCTCCCGGGCGATCCGGGACGGTCGGCTCTCCGACCTCGAGCTCGCCCTGCAGCGCCCGGGCGGGGAGACCGTCGACGTCTCGTTCGACGCCACGACGTTCCAGGTCGGGCGCGACGGGGCGAAACAAGTGATCGCCAACGTGCGCGACGTCACCGATGCGAAGCGCCTACGGGATCAGCTGGCCCAGCGGAACCGCGAACTGGAGGTCCAGAACCAGCGGGTGGAGCAGGCGAACCAGATGAAGAGCGAGTTCCTGGCGGGGATCTCGCACGAGCTGCGCACCCCGCTCAACAGCATCATCGGCTTCTCGGATTTCCTGTTGACCGCCGAAGACGACCGGCTCGCCCCCGACCAACGGGAGTACCTGACGGACATCCTGAACAGCGGGAACCACCTCCTCCGCCTCATCAACGATATCCTCGATCTCGCCAAGGTCGAATCGGGCAAACTGGAGCTCGCCCCGACCTCGTTCCTCGTCGGCGCGGCCGTGGAGGAGGTCTGCTCATCGCTCCGGCCCCAGCTCGCCTCGCGACACCTGGCGCTCCACACCGAGCTCTCCGCGGACGTTGGGTACGTCCTGCTCGACGTGGGGCGGTTCAAGCAGATCCTCTACAATCTGCTCTCGAACGCCGTGAAGTTCACGCCCGAGCACGGGTCGATCCACGTGCAGGTCCGTGCCCACAATCCCGCCCGGTTCTCTGTCGAGGTGCGCGACACCGGCATCGGGATCGCCCGGCAGGACATCCCCCGCATCTTCCGCGAATTCGAGCAGGTCGACAGCGGTCCGGCGCGCAAGTACCAAGGGACCGGGCTCGGATTGCCGCTCACGCAGAAGCTGGTCGGCATGATGGGGGGCACCATCGACGTGGAGAGCGAACTGGGCCACGGCTCCACCTTCACGGTCCAGTTGCCGCGCGAGGCGCCACGGAGGACGGAGACCCTCCCCTCTCGCCGAGGGAGCGTGGCGTAATGGCGCACCTGCTGGTCGTGGAGGACGACGCGACCAGTTCCAAGCTGGTCGCGCGGATTCTCGAGCGGGAAGGCCACGACGTCCTCACCGCGTCCGATGCCCGGGCGGCCGAGGACGCCATCGCGCAGCGCCTCCCGGACCTGATCGTGATGGACCTCGCCCTGCCCGGGAAGGACGGGTACGCCCTGACGCGGCAGCTACGCGCCGACCCGCGCACGGTTCGCGTGCCGATCCTCGCCCTCTCCGCGTTCGCCATGCCTGGGGACGCCGAGCGGGCGTTGGAGGCCGGTTGCACCGACTACTTGACCAAGCCGATCCGGCGGGAGCTCCTGCTGGAACGGCTCCGACCCTTCGTGACCCCGGCACGGCCGGCACCGGTCTCGCGGGAGCCGTCGGCGGTGCCTTCCCCGGGGGCGCACCCTCAGAAACCGGAGTCCCGATGAATGCGCACAGGGACGGCTCCGCGAGCGCGGTCGGCCGGATCCTCATGGTCGAGAACTCGCCGTCGGCCCGCCGGCTGCTCCAGGATATCCTGCTCCGCTTGGGGGGCGAGCTCCCGAACCTTCGGGCAGCCGGATCCGTCGCCGAGGCACTTCTCCAGTTCGCCAGCTGGCGCCCCGACGTGGTGTTCGTGGACATGGAACTCGGGCCGATCGAGGGCCAACCGGAGGCACCCCCGCCATCCCCCCACGATCCGAAGGACGGGGCGGAACTGGCGCAGCTGTTCCTCCGGCGCGACCCCCAGGTGCGGATCGTCATCTGCTCGGCGACGGACCCCTCCGATCCACGGCTGGTCGACCTTCGAGAGGAGCCGAACGTGGCGTTCCTCGTCAAGCCGCTGCTGGCGGTGCGGGTCGACGAGTTGCTCCGCGGCCTGCGGACCGTTCGACCCCCCCGGACTCCACCTTAACCGGCCGGGCCGCCGGCCGTGTGCCGGCGCTCGCGGGGGGGTCTCCCCCCGGGGGCCGTACGGACGACGCGCCGACCGCGATCAGTCGAAGTGGTTGGACACCGCCGCGAGGTACACCAAGAGCATCGCGACGACGAGGAATCCCAACCAGGCCGCGGCGAAGAACTCGACGGCACCGTAGAAGAGCAGAACGATGCAGGCGAGCGCCAACGCCCACAGCTCCTGGTCCCACAGGCCGGTCGCCACCGCGAGGACGACGATCCCGACGATCGCGAGGATGATCCCGGCGACGGTGCCGCCGGTGCCGAAGATCGTGACGGCCCCCGAGCCCCCGAAGGCGACGGTCGTGCCGAAGACGATCAGAACCACGCCTGCCACCAGCACGAAGAGCCCAAAGATCCCGATCAGAATGGCCAAGATGGCCACCCCAAGAGGCAGCTGTCCGATGCTCGGTTGGTACCCGGCGTTCGAATTCGCGGTCGCTGTTGCGGTCATCGCGACCAGATCAGCGAAAGGGGGTTTTGGGGGTGCGGGGAAGGTCGTAACCGGTTGAGGATGGCCCGATACACCTGGCCGCCGCCCTCCGACCGGGGGGAGTCGTAACCGAACGGTTCGGGCCGGTTTATCGGCCTCCCGCCGATGTAGGCCACATGAGCGGTTCCATGTTCCTGGGCGAGGTCCTCCTGCTCGGAGGTGTCCTGCTCGTCCTCGCCTCCTGGATCATCCGATGGGTCTTGATCGTGGGGGCCGTCGTGCTCGTCGCCGTCGGGCTGTACGTGCTTTCGGGCGGGTCGCTCGGCGCGCTCTAACGTATCGGGCGCGAACCCACGACCATACGCTTAATCCCCGGTATCGCGTGGGCCCGTTCGTGGACCCGTATTTTCGCTCGATCGCCGCGTCGGTCGATCGGGCGTACACGGTCGCGGAGCGGGCCCGGGCCGTCGGGATCGATCCCGAACGCGTCGTCGAGATCCCGCGCGCCGAGGACATGGCGATGCGGGTGGAGAAGCTGCTGCGCCAGCTCCCCATCGAGGGCGTGGCGAAGGAGATCCGGGTCCTCGCGGAGACGATGCCCCGCGAGGAGGTCGCCTTCACGATGGCGCTGCGCCTCGCCCACGCGACCGAACGCTCCCCGGATCTCGAGGTCCGCCTCGAGATGGCGCTCCGTGTCGGGCTGGCGATCCTGACGGAGGGGATCCTCGTCGCGCCTCTCGAAGGGCTCGCCGAGATCCATATCCGGGGGCCGGCGAACGAGAGCGGGTACCTCGAACTGTACTACGCCGGACCGATCCGCGCCGCCGGAGGGACCGCCCAGGCGCTCTCGGTCCTGCTGGCCGACGTCGTCCGGCGCGAGGTCGGGCTCGGCGTCTACACGCCCGAGCCGGCGGAGATCGGCCGCTATCGCGAGGAGATCCCGCTGTACAAGTACCACCAACATCTCCAATACGTGCCGACCGCCGACGAGATCGACCGGGTGGTCCGGAACGTCCCGGTCTGCATCTCCGGCGAATCGACCGAGCAGGACGCCGAGGTGAGCGCCTTCCGCGACCTCCCCCGGGTCCCCACGAACGGGATCCGGGGGGGCGCCTGCCTCGTGATCGCGGAGGGGCTCTGCCAGAAGGCCCCGAAGCTGAGGAAGGTCGTCGACCGGCTCGGCCTCACGGGGTGGGAGTTCCTCGAGGCGCTCGGGAGCAGCAAGGTCGATGCTGACGAGGACGAGGACCGACCGAAGTACCTCCGGGAGGCCGTCGGAGGCCGGCCGATCCTGGGGTATCCAAAGCGTGCCGGAGGCTTCCGGCTGCGCTACGGGCGGGCCCGAACGACCGGCATCGCCTCGTACGCGGTGAACCCCGCGACGATGGTGGTGCTGCGGAACTTCGTCGCGATCGGAACCCAGCTCAAGGTCGAGTTCCCGGGGAAGGCGACCGCGGTCGCCGTGTGCGACACGATCGAGGGCCCCACGGTCGCGCTGGAGGACGGGAGTGTGATGTCGGTGCACGACACTGAGACCGCCCAACGTGTCCTGCCCGACGTTCGCCGAATCCTCGACAACGGCGAGATGCTCGTCCCGTTCGGGGAGTTCCTCGAGAACAACCACGTGCTGGAACCCGGGGCGTACTCGCTCGAGTGGCATCTGGAGGAGCTTCGTGCGGCCTCCGTGCCGATCGATGACCGGGCATTTCGTCCGAGCTATGGGGAGGCGAT
Source organism: Thermoplasmata archaeon (assembly GCA_022750455.1). Taxonomy (GTDB): domain Archaea; phylum Thermoplasmatota; class Thermoplasmata; order Lutacidiplasmatales; family UBA184; genus JAKIVR01. The sequence goes on from JAKIVR010000001.1 coordinate 23,944, forward strand.
TTCGACCGCTCGCGCGCACGGCGTGCCTCTCCATCCCCGCTTCCTCCTGTTCTGGCACGACCTGACCGCCCCCGAGATCCTCGGACTCGCCCGAGACGTCGCCGAGCACGGCCGATGGATGGAGGACGCCCTGGAGATCCCGAACGACCCGGGCTGGAAGGATCTCCTCGAACGTCTCGGGTGGGTCCACGCGGTCCGCGAAGGGTACCTCCGGGGCGAACCCGTGACGAGCGCCGGGCTCGTGGGCGGCCTCGGTCTCCAGCCCCGCGGGGCCCGGTTGGAACGCGACCCCGCGTGGCCCGAGATCGAGGCGACGATGTCCCCGCTCGACCTCGTCAGCCAGCTCGCCGGGGTCCCGGTCCGGGCCCGCGCGCCGACCCGCGTCGGGGCCCGGGTCGGGCGACCGGAGAAGGCGAAGGAGCGTTGGATGGACCCGAAGGTCCACACGCTCTTCCCGGTCGGCAACGCCGGGGGCGCCCGCCGTTCGATCCATGAAGCGGCGACCTCCGTGGCCGGCAAGACCCTCGCCGTCGAGCTCGGTGTGCGGGAGTGCGTCCAGTGCGGCAAGCGGACGGTCTGGGTGAGCTGCAGCTGTGGCGGGGCGACGAAGTTCACCGGGGAGACGTCGATGGAACGGATCCCGATCGCGCCGCTCTGGACCGACGCGGTCCACCGGCTCGCCCTCCCGAAGGTCCCCGAGGTGAAGGGCGTCAAGGGGCTGACCTCCCGGGCGAAGACCCCGGAGCGGCTCGAGAAGGGCCTCCTTCGGTCGTTCCACGGGATCCCGGTGTACCAAGACGGCACGTCCCGGTTCGACCTGACCGATATGCCGCTCACGCATTTTCGACCGGCCGAGATCGGTCTCTCCCTCTCCAAGGCGTGGGAGCTCGGCTACGTCCAGGACGCGTTCGGCGCCCCGCTCACGGAGCCGGACCAGCTGCTGGAGCTCCGACCCCAGGACGTGATCGTCGCCCGGGCGTGCGGCCAGCACCTCCTGCACCTCGCCCAGTTCCTCGACGATGAGCTCGTCCGCATCTACGACATGGAGCCGTTCTACGCGGCGAGCCGACCCGACGACCTCGTCGGAGCGATGCTCGTGGCGCTCGCCCCGCATACGTCCGGCGGGGTCGCCGGCCGACTGATCGGGTTCACCGAGGCGGAGGCGTGCTTCGCGCATCCGTTGTTCCACACCGCCAAGCGCCGGAACTGCGACGGGGACGAGGACTCGGTCACGCTCCTCATCGATGCGCTGTTGAACTTCTCCCGCACCTTCCTGCCCGAGACCCGGGGCTCGTTGATGGACAAGCCGCTCGTGCTCGCCACGCGCCTCGACCCGAGCGAGGTCGACAAAGAAGTGCAGAACCTCGACATCGAAGGGGTGTACCCGCTCGCCCTGTACCAGTCCGCCGCGGCCCACGCCTCGGCGAAGGGGTTCGACGCGACCGTGGCGACCGTCGGCTCCCGGATCCCGTCCGGCCGGGCGCTCGATGGCTACCAGTTCACCCACGACACCGCCTCCATCGCGGCCGGGCCGACGATCTCCGCCTACCGCGAGGCCGGTTCCATGGGCCGCATCGTCGAGCAGTCCCTCACCGTGACGACCCAGCTCCGCGCTGTCGACGTGGCGGACGCGATCACCCTCGTCCTCAACGCCCACTTCCTGCCGGATCTGATGGGGAACCTGAAGAGCTTCGCCACGCAGAAGTTCCGCTGCAAGGCGTGCGGGATGTCGCACCGCCGGCCGCCGCTCTCGGGTCGCTGCACCGCGATCGTGGCCGGCGGCCGGCCGTGCCACGGCGAGCTCCTCCCGACGGTCTACGAGGGCGCCGTGCGAAAATACCTCGGTCTCTCCCGGCGCTTGGCCGGCAGCCCCGGCGTGACGCCGTACCTGCGCCAGCGCCTCAGCATCCTCGAGAGCTCGCTCGCGACCTTGTTCCCCGGCACCCCCGCCCAGACCGTGTTGGAGTCGTTCGGGGCGACGCCCGCCGCCCCCCCAGCGGAACCGCCAAATACCGCGGACCCGGTGAGCTCCACCGGCGGGCTTGTGGGGTAGTCTGGATATCCTTTCGGCCTTCGAAGCCGAAGACCTGGGTTCGAAACGGCCCGCGATGCGGGCGGCGAAATTCCCAGCAAGCCCGTCCGGTACGGTCCGTCAGTTCAGCGTCTCGCCGCGGCGGACCATCGCGGCCGCCGAGGCGGTCCGTCGCTTCCGGGTCTCCGCCTGCTTCGCCCCGGTCACCCAGAGGACGAACGCCTTGCGGTGCGACGGAGCGAGCTGATCGAAGCGGGCCCGGGCCGAACCGAGCGCCCGCGCGAAATCGACCGGCACGCGCACGACGTCGGGTCGGGCGTCGATCTCCAGGGTGATTGCGATCGGATCCCCGGAGTCCTTCCCCACTTGGTCCCGCAACGCTTGGGGGACGACGACGAAGAGGCTTCCCCCGCCGCGGGGGATCAACGCGGAACGGAACGGGATCCCATCGAGGGTGCCGTGGACGCGCATCCGGGGCCGGAGCTCCTGCGCCCGGATCACCGCCGTCGGGATCTCCGCGAACGTCCATGCCCCCGGCACGTTCGGCCGGGTGAGACGCGAGCGGAACGAGGGCGCCACGCTACCGGAAGTAGCCGGCGGCGGCGTTCGAGGAGTCCGGGCGCTTCTCCTCTTCGGCCTTCGCCGCGACGAGGATGTCGATCGCCATCACCGCGTTGAGCGGAACGAGCCGGACCTTGCCCTTGTCGTCCTTGTCCCCGGACTCCATCTCGAGGGCGATGGAGTTGTCGCCCCCGACGGAGACGAGACCGCGGAACAGTCCGTCGGTCACCATCGGTTGGTCGCGAGAGCCGGCGGAGTGCACGCGCACCTTCGAGCCGGGCGTGAGGGAGATCGCCGTCTTCTTGGCCGGGGGTTCGTTCGGGCTCATCGTTTGGATCCTCGTTCCTTGCCGGCCGCGCGCGGAGCTTTGCGCTCGGGCAGGCCCTTGTCGAGGAGATGCTGGAGGTGGTTTACCGTTTCCCGGTACCGCCGGAGGGCGTTCTGGGCGTTCGCCTCGGTGAAGTCCCAGGCCTGCGCGAGGTTGCCGTAGCGGATCCGGTACCCCTTCCGGCCCTTGCCGTCCGCCGACTCCCCGACCTGTTCGAGGAGGTCGAGCGCCTTCAGCCGATTGAGATGGCGGTAGATCGTCGGCTTGGAGGTGTCCAAGAGGGCGACGAGCTCCTCCGGGTACCACAGCCGGGCCGGCTCCTTCACCAGACAGTCCCGAACGAGCCGGTACGCGAGGCTCTCGGTCACCGGGCCGTCGCCCGCGCGGCCGTCATCGACCTCGGGGAGGTATCCGATCAGCCGCAGGAACTCGGTGAGCACCTCGTCGACATCATCGATGGGGGTGAGCGGTGTGCTGTAATGGAGGGCGAGTTCAAAGGGCATCGGGAGGCGGGGGAGCGAGCTGTGGGATAAAGCTCCCCCTCGCGCCGGAGGCGCCGCCGCTCGCTACGCCCGGCGACGGGAGGCGGGACGCCCCGGCTCCCGGGACGGGCCTCCGACGCGCAGGCGTACGACCAGGATGTAGGGGATCTCGGGCACCGAGAACCACGACATCCGCTTCGGTCCCCGGACGTTCGGAGGGAACTGGGGCTCTTCGAGCCCGTCGAGGGCCAATCCGTTCTCGAGGAATGGGCGAAGGAGGGCGCTCAGCGGGCGCTCGAAATAGTACTGCGGCCTCGGCTGCCCGATCATCGCGAGCCCCTTCGAGGTCGTGGGCGTCAGGTACCGGTAGACGTAGACTCCGGCCCGATCCACCATCGTGCCGCCCGCATCCTCGTCCTCGACGATCCGCCGCATGCCTCCGGTGTTGAAGCACGGGTGGGCCACCGAGAAGACGAAGCGGCCGCCCTCCGCAAGAAGGGTGGGGAGGGCCGAGGCGAGCGGGGCGATCTCCGCCATGTCCATCAGAGCCATGTTGCAGACGACCGCCGCGAACCGGTTCGTTCCCAGGCTTCGGAGCGCCTGGCCGTCCGCGGCATCGAGGCGCCGATACTCGATCGTCCCCCGAGCCGTTCGACTTCGGGCGCGGGCGTGGCGGAGCATCCCTTCGCTGAAGTCGACGGCGAGGACCTTCGCGCCGAGCTGGGCCAAGCGGCGGGTGAACTGACCGTTCCCGCAGGCGATCTCGAGCACCTCCTCTCCGGGCTGGAGGGCAAGGAGTCGCTCGGTCGGGGGCGCCACCAGGTAGCGGTGGGTGAGGTTCCCGTCCGCCATCCTCTCGTCCCAGAAGTCGGCGTTGGCGTCCCAGACATCCCGGACCGCGCGGCCCACCGGGGAGGTGCGGCCGGGGGTGGTGCGGCTCCGGGCCGAGCGTCCGGCCAGCTTCGAGGGGGCCATGGTCGAGCTCGATGGACCGTGGCGTTCATTAGAACACCTGGGCGGCCGACGCCCGGCGGAGGGAGATCCCCGTCATGACCGAGCGCGTGGGCCGAGGTCTTAAGCTCCCATGGGGCTCGGCGGCTTCCATGCCGATCGAGAGGGCCGCGATGCAGCGCATCGCGACCGGGTACGAACGGCCGCCCGTGATCGGCGCCCTGGGTTCCCATTCGGCGATCGACATCGCGGACGGGGCCGCGCACGAGGGGTTCCACACCCTCATCCTCGCCCAGCAGGGGCGGGAGCGGACGTACGCGAACTACTTCCGGGCCCAGCGCGATTCGTCGGGAAAGCTGGTCCGCGGGTGCATCGACGAGACGTGGACGTTCCCGACGTTCGCGGAGTCCGTCGCGCCGTCCGTCCAGGAGAGGCTTCGCCAGGAGAGCGTCCTGTTGGTCCCCCACCGCGCGTTGAGCTCGTACGTTCCCCTCGAGTTCATCGAGAACGAGCTAGAGGTCCCGATCCTCGGCTCGAGGAACATGCTCCGCATCGAGGAGCGGACGGAGCGGGAGAACTACTACACGCTCCTGAAGGCCGGCGGGCTGCCGATCCCCGAGGCGATGCCCGGACCGGACGCCATCGACGGGCTGTGCATCGTGAAGCTCCCGCACGCCGCCCGGCGCCTCGAGCGCGGGTTCTTCACGGCGGCGAGCCCCGAAGAGTTCCGGATCAAGAGCGAGCAGCTGATCCACGACGGCACCATCACCGCCCCGGACCTCGCCACCGCTCGCATCGAGAAGTACGTCCTAGGGCCCGTCTTCAACTTCAATTTCTTCTATTCGCCCCTCGTCCCTCGGGAGGATGCGCTCGAGCTCCTGGGGGTCGACGAACGTCGGGAGAGTTCGCTGGACGGCCTGGTCCGTTTGCCCGCGGCCCAGCAGCTCGAGATGAGCGCGCGGCACCGCATCCCTGAGTACACCGTCGTCGGGCACGGCACCCTGACGGTCCGAGAGTCGCTCTTGGAAGAAGTGTACCGTCTGGGCGAGCGGTTCGTGGAAGCGTCCCGCTCCCGCTACGCGCCGGGGATCATCGGGCCGTTCTGCCTGCAGACGTGCGTCGACTCCGCCGGTCAGCCGACGATCTTCGACGTGGCGGTCCGCATCGGCGGAGGAACGAACATTCACCTCTCCCTCGGGCATCCGTACGGAAATGCCCTCTGGCGGGAGCCGATGAGCTCGGGCCGGAGGCTCGCGGTGGAGGTCAAGCACGCCTTGAGCGAGGAGCGCTTGGGGGAGCTCGTCACATGAGCACCCCGACCGCCCCGACCGGGACGACGGCCGCCCTGCCCGCCCCGATCGCGGCGATGCAGTACTCGCCGCTCGCCGCGTTCCACGCGGCCCACGGCGGGCACATGGTGCCGTTCGCCCGGTGGGAGATGCCGCTCTACTTCTCCGGCATCCTCGAGGAGCACGCGGCCGTCCGCCAGCACGTGGGGCTGTTCGACGTCTCCCACATGGGGATCCTCGCCGTCGAAGGAGAACGCGCCGGCGACCTGCTTGCCCGCCGCACGACCATCGATCCGCGCACGCTGGCCCCGGGCGGCTGCCGGTACGGGTTCTGGCTCGCGATGGACGGGAAGATCCTGGACGACCTCTTGATCACGCGACTGGACCGGGAACCCGCGGCGCTCCGGTTCCTCATGGTCCCCAACGCCGCCCGGGCCGTCCGGGTCTACGACTTGCTCCGCCAACACCGCTCCCAGGACACCACGATCCAGATGCTGAACGGAAAGGCCGCCATCCTGGCCGTGCAGGGACCGGACTCCCGCCGACTCCTCGAATCGACGTTCGGCTGGTCGCTCGGGGCGCTGAAGTACTACACCGCGCGCCTCTTTCCGAAGCCGCCCGAGCCCGGGAACGCGGACGGGGTCCCGCAGGCGAGCATTCCCGCAGACCTCGCCCGGAACGTGTGGGTCAGCCGGACCGGCTACACGGGCGAGCTGGGGTACGAGCTGTTTGTCGATGCGGCCTCGGCCCCGGAGATCGCCGAACGGATCGTGAACGCGGGGGCACTCCCGTGTGGTCTCGGGGCGCGCGACACGCTCCGCCTCGAAAAGGGGTACCTTCTCTCCGGGCAAGATTTCCATGAGGACCGGTCGCCCCTCGAGGCCGGCCAGGACCGGTTCGTCGAGTTCGACCACGAGTTTGTCGGCCGTCCGGCCTTGGAAGCTCAGCGGACCGCCGGCATCGCCGAACGGCTCGCGGGGCTGGAAGTCGATGGGAGTTCGACGATCCCCCGTCACGGAACGCTCGTCTTGAAGGATAGACAACCGGTCGGCGTGGTGACGAGCGGAGGGATCTCCCCGACGTTGCACCACGGCCTCGCTCTGGCGTATCTCCCGCTCGCCCTCACCGCCCCGGGGACCGCTCTGACGCTGCGGATCCGCGCGGACGACGTCCCGGCGAACGTCGTACCCCTACCGTTCCTGGCCCCCCCCAAGAAGCCGTGACGCGCCGACCTCCTCGCCTCGCGCCCACGCCCGTTCTCACCCAGACCGAGCTCGACCGGATCGTGCGCGTGGCGCTTCGGGAGGACCGCGCCGACCGCGATCTGACGACCCATCTCGTCCTGCCGACCCGGCTGCAAGCTCGGGGGGTCGTGATCGCCCAGGCCCGGGGCGTCCTCTCCGGGATCCGACCCGCTACGCGCACGGCGGAGCGTCTCGGTCTCCGGGTCGAACACTCCCTCCCCGATGGGTCCGCGATCCGGTCGGGGGACCGCGTGCTCGAGGTTCGAGGGGACGCGCGCGCGATCCTCGCGGCCGAGCGGACGATGCTCAACTTTCTCATGCACCTCTCCGGGGTGGCGACGTCGACCGCCGAGGCGGTGCGGCGGGCGGGATCGGCGCGGCGCGGCGTCCAGGTCCGGGCGACCCGCAAGACGCTGCCCGGACTGCGGGTCCTCGAGAAGCTCGCGGTCATCGACGGAGGCGGGGACCCGCACCGTCAGGACCTGGCGAGCGCCGCCCTCGTGAAGAACACCCACCTCGACCTCCTGGGCTCGTCTCGTTGGCGCGTCCTCGAGCAGGCGATCCAACAGTCGCCGGAGATCTCGTGGACCGTCGAGGTCCGGTCGGCGGCCGAGGCGCGCCGCGCCGTGGCGGCCGGTGTCCGCTCGCTGCTGTTGGACAATGCGGGACCTTCCGGGGCGAAGGCGGTGCTGCGAACGCTCCGGGACGTTCCGGCCCGTCGTCGGATCACGGTCGAGCTCTCGGGCGGAATCACCCACGACAACGTCGCCGCCCATGCTCGTACGGGCGCGAACTCCGTGAGCCTAGGAGCGATCACCCACTCGGCGCCCGCCCTTCCGTTCCACCTGGAGATCCGACGGGTGGCGCCGCGGAGAGCATCCCGTTAAGAGCGCTACCGGGCTTCTCTCGAGCGAGGGGTGGCGATGTCGCTCGAGGCCGAGATCGTGCGCTGGAAGGAGAAGCGCCACGCGCTCCTTCTCGCCCACAACTATCAGGTCCCCGAGGTGCAGGACGCCGCCGATTTCGTCGGCGATTCCCTCTACCTCTCCCGGCAGGCCGTCGCGTCGGAGGCGCCGGTGATCTGCTTCGCCGGGGTGCGATTCATGGCCGAGACCGCCAAGATCCTCAATCCAGAGAAGACGATCCTCCTGCCCGACCTCGCCGCCGGCTGCACGCTCGCGGATTCGATCACGGCCGAGCAGCTCCGGACCTGGAAGTCCGAGCATCCCGGCGCCGTTGTGGTGTCGTACGTGAACACCTCGGCCGAGGTGAAGGCCGAGTCCGACTACTGCTGCACGAGCTCGAACGCGGTCCGCATCGTCGCGCAGATCCCGGCGGACAAGGAGATCCTCTTCCTCCCGGATATGTTCTTGGGCGAGTGGGTGAAGAAGAGCACCGGGCGCTCCAACGTCCATCTCTGGGCGGGCGACTGCCCGGTCCATGCGAAGCTCCGACCCGAGACGCTCTCCCGGGCCCGGGCCGAGCACCCCGGGGCCCAGGTGATCGCGCACCCCGAATGCGGATGCGGCACGCAGGTCCTTCCGATGGTCGACAAGGTGCTCTCCACCGATGGGATGATGCGCTTCGCCCAGACGACGCACGATGCCGAGGTAATCGTGGCGACCGAGGTCGGGATCCTGCACCGGATGCGGCGCGACAACCCGACCACCAAGTTCCTCGCGCTGGACGAAGGCGCCATCTGCCCGTTCATGAAGCAGATCGATCTGACCGATGTGCGCGACTCCCTGGCCGAGATGCGCTTTCAGATCGACGTGCCGGCCGAGACGATCCGCCGGGCCCGACTCCCGCTCGAGCGGATGATCGCGTCGTGAGCCCCCCGCCGGCCTACGGCATCGAGACCGGGAACAACGGCGCCAGTCCGGCCCTCCAGTAGTCGTACGCCATCGCCCACAGACCGACCCCGGCCAGGAAGACGAGGCCGATCGAGCTCCACGTCGGCTTGGTGGTCAGATAGAAGGTCGGGGTCAACGGGTTGAGCCGGGTCCCGAGCAGGGAGACACCCGCGCTGAGCAGGACGAAGCCGATGAGGACCGGGATCAGCAGCGTGTAGTGCACGAGAAAGACGGCCACCACTACGAGCACGATCGCCGTATAACCGGCCGCATTGGAGCGTGGGGGAACCGGGGCGGGCGCCGGTCGGCCGTTCGCCGGGGCGGGATCCTCTTCGTACGAATCCTCCGGTTCGTAGCCGCTCGGGGTCCGGGGGGCGTACTCGACGGGCACGAAGGGAGGCGGCGCGGCTCCCGTACAATAATCCCCGGTTCGACAGGTCCCAACCGATCGATCCCGCCGGCCGAACCCGAGGGGAGTGTTTCCGGTAGGACTGGCTCGCCCACGGATCCGGGTCGCGCCTTCGGATCAATTTCGGGGACGGCGCGGCGCCCGGGGGGCCGGAGGAAGGGATCCCGAGAGGAGGTCGGAGGGCGTCGCCCACCCTCGACGAGCGATCCCGGTCGCCACGCCGAGGTGCCGGAGATCCTCGGGTCGCTCCGGTCGGGAGGTGATCGCGAGCCGGGCCCCGGCTGCGATCGCGGCGCGGACGGCCCCCGAATCGAGTCCGTCCCGCTCTGGAGATGGCGTGACCTCCAGGGCGGTCCCCGTCGCGACCGCCCATCGGATCCACGCCTCGATCGGGTCCGCGGCCCCGGCCGTGGACGACGAAGTGCGCAGCCCGCTGACGGTCCACGGAGTGACGGACGGGGGCCCGACCATCGCCTTCGGGGGCGTCGCGACACCCCCCCGTCGGGTCGGTACCGAGATCCCAAAATCGAACGGGTCCGAGAGCGCCCCCGCGGCGCCCGCGACCCGCTCGATCCCCAACCGGAGGCGGATCGGCGCCCGCTCCATGCCGTTGTCGTCCCATTGGGTTCGCAGCGCCCGAGCTTCGGAGCCGCTCTTCCCTTCCGGCCAGATGATCCCCAGCTCCTTCAGGCCGGCCGCGACGGCACTCGCCTTCCACTCCCCTAGGTTTCCCCAGGACTCCACGGCCCGGAAATCCACATGGAGGTCCGAGAGGACGGCCGCCGCCGGGACCAGGGGGGGAAGTTGGCCCGCCTCGGCCGCTTCGATCTCCCCGCGATTCTCCCGGATCTCCGGAGGAAAGAACGGGAGGTGGAGCGCGGCGTAAACGTCCTCTTCCGTCCGGCCCGCGATCAGCGCGTCCCCCCGGTAGACCCCGTACTCGTTCACCTTCAGCCCGAGGTCGCGGGCCAAGGAGCGGATCCGGACGTTGTGGTCCTTGGAGCCGGTGAAGTACTGCAGAGCGGCACCAAAGCTCTCCGGAGGCACCACGCGCAGGTCGACCTGGATGCCGGGGGCGATCACGACCGTCATCTTCGTCTCCCCCTGCCCCCGGACGGCCTCGATGTCCGGGAAGGCGGCGAAGACGCGGAACACCTGGGCGGGCGCCGCCGACGTGGCGAGGATGTCGAGGTCGCCGACCGATTCTCGTCGCCGCCGTAGGCTGCCGGCCACGACGATCTGATCGACCGGCGCTCCCGCGCGGATCCGGGCGACGAGGCGCTCGGCCAGCTCCCACGCCTCGAGCAGCGGACGGCGTTGCCCGTCGGAGGTCCCCAGCGCGGCCAAGCCTCCGCGGAGCAGTTCGATCTTCCGATCCTTGAAGCCGGCGAGTCCCTTCAACTTCCCGGCCTCGATCGCCGCCGCGAGCTCCTGGGGTCCCTCGATGCCGAGGGTCAGGTGGAGCATCCGTACGGTCTTCGGTCCGACCCCCGGGAGTTGAAGCAGCTCCCGCAGCCCCGGTGGCACGTCCCGCCGGAGTTTGTCGAGGTACTCGATCTGGCCCGTGGTGAGGAACTCCTCGATCTTCGCGGAGATCGCGGCGCCCACCCCCGGGATCTGGTCGAGCTCGTGGCGGGCGGAGACCGCGGCCACCTCCTCGCCCAGCGCCTCGAGGGACCGCGCCGCCCGTCGGTAGGCGTTCGGCTTGAACCGTTCGCCCTGGAGATCGAGGAGATCGGCGATCTCGTCGAGCATCTTGATGAGTTCGGCGGTTCCGGGCATGTCCGGGGTCAACGGTCGGGGGCCGATAAGGGCCAAGGGGACCCGCGACAAGGGTAAGGGGGCCCGCGCGGGTTTCGCGGAGATGGCGCGCGGGAGGTGGCCGACGCTCGAACTCCCCGCGCACCTGGCGGCCCTGTACGCCGGGTTCCCCTTCGACCGCAGCGTCCCGGACGATCCGGTCTCCCTCGTTCGACCTCTCGCCGTGGACCGTCGCTCCGCCGAGATCGCCGGGATCTTCGCGGCGACCCTCGCCATCGGCCGCGCCGCCTCGATCCGACGGGCGTTCTCGACCTGGCACGGACTGGCCGGCTGTGACTTCCGTCATTTTGTCGAGCGCTCTGCACGCCCGACTTCGGACCGCGCGGTGCGCGCGTTCCGCCACCGCTGGATCCGGGGAGATCAGCTGGCGTACCTCGGGTACCGGCTCCACGAGATCCAGCGAGAGCACGGCGGCCTCGAGGAGCTGTTTCGCGCCGGCTTTGAGGGACCGAACGGATTCGCGGGCGGAGTCGACGCCTTGGCCCACGGGCTGCGCGGCGACGACGCCACGGCCGCGCGCGTCCGTCCACCGGTGGGGTACCGGATCCTGTTCCCGAGCCCGCTCGAGTCGGCGCGGAGTCCGTGCAAGCGGGAGACTCTGTTCGTCCGGTGGATGGTGCGGACGGAGGTCCCCGATCTCGGGGTCTGGACGCACATCCCGACCGGCGAGCTCCGCATCCCGCTCGACCTGCACGTCTACTGGATCGCCCGGAACCTCGGGCTGACTCATCGCAAGACACCGAGTTGGGCGGCCGTCGAAGAGATCACCGCGGCGCTGCGGGCGATCGACCCGGTCGACCCCGTGCGCTTCGACTTCGTCCTCTGCCACACAGGCATCTCGGGCGATTGTCCGAAGCACCGGGAGGTGGCCCGGTGTGGCCCGTGCGCCGTGCGGCCCGACTGTCGGCTCTGGCACGGGCGGCCCTGGCCGGGCCCCCCGTCCGCTCAGGAGCAGCCGCTCGTGGCGCCACAGACGGTGCACGCGTAGCACGTGCCCGACCGGACCATGATGCCGCCGCAGATGTGGCACGACGGGGAGTCGTCCGTGTTCCCGCCTGACGGGCCGTGCGACGATTCCCCGGAGGGCTCGCGCTCCGGAACCCGCCGTCCGTCCCCGAACGAGTCGAGCGGCTTCGTCTCGAACTTCACCATCGTCGACAGTTTCGCGCTCGCCACGTTCCCGTGGCCATTGCCGTTCGCCTCCGCCGCGGGTCCTTCGAGGCCGATGGAGCGACGCTCCTCCTCGGTGAGGAACTCGACCGCGAGCCAGCGGGCGACGTAGTCGGGGATCGACTTCGCGAACCGGATCTTGGCGTTGTTCGTGGCGCCGGACGGCTCGAACCGCATGTGCGCGAGCTTGCGGACGAGGTCCTTCAACGGCACGCCGTGCTGGAGCGCCATCGACATGGAGATCCCGAGGGAGTCCATGAGGCCGTTGACGGTCGAGCCTTCCTTCGTGACCCGGAAGAACATCTCGCCCGGCCGGCCGTCGGGGTAGAGACCGACGGTGACGTAGCCGTCGTGTCCGCCGACCTGGAAGTGGTGGGTGATCGCCTTGCGCTCGTCCGGCAGCTTCTCCCGGACCGCGCCGCGCAGGGCGGGGCCGGTCGACTTGCCCTTCGCCGTCTCGTACGGCTGGGACGCCTTGCAGCCGTCCCGGTAGAGAGCGACGGACTTGACGCCGAGGCGCCACGCCTCCATGTAGATCTTCTCGATGTCCTCGACCGTCGCGTCGTTCGGGAGGTTGATCGTCTTGGACGCACCGCCCGAGAGGAACGGTTGGACCGCTCCGAGCATCTTGAGGTGCCCCATCGGCGCGATGGTGCGCGAGCCGGCGGTCGGCGCCAGCGCGCAGTCGAAGACCGGGAGATGCTCCGGAGCGAGCCCCGGGGCGCCTTCGATCGTCCCGGTCGTCTCGAGGTGATGGACGATCGCGGCCGCCGCCTCGGGCGCGTAGCCGAGCTCGGCGAGCGCCTCGGTGACGGTGCGGTTGACCATCCGCATCTGTCCGCCCCCGACGAGGTTCTTCACCTTCACCAGGGAGAGCTCGGGCTCGAGACCGAGCGTGTCGCATCCCATCAGGAGCCCGATGGTGCCCGTCGGGGCGATGACCGAGATCTGGGCGTTCCGGTAGCCCCAGAGCTCGCCGGCCTGGACCGTCTCGTGCCACCGGTCCGCCGCCGCCGTGACGTACGCGTCGAACCGCCCGTCGGTCTTCGGGATGGCGTCGGCGGCCTTCGCGTGCTTGCCCATGACCCGGATCATCGGGGCCCGGTTCTTGTCGAACCCGGGGAACGACCCGACCCGCCGGGAGATCTCGGCGGACATGTGGTACCCTTCCGCGGAGAGGTACGCCGAAAGCGCGGCGGCGAGGGTGCGACCCGCGTCGGAGTCGTACGGGACCCCGTAGTGCATCAGGAGCGCGCCCAGGTTCGCGTAGCCGAGCCCGAGGGGCCGGAAGTCGTGGGAGTTCTGCGCGATGGCGGCGGTCGGGTAGCTCGAGGCGTCGACGATGATCTCCATGGCGAGCGCCATCGTGCGGACGGCGTCGCGGTAGAGCGGCAGGTCGAAGTCGCCCCGCTCGTTGAGGAACTTCATCAGGTTGATCGACGAGAGGTTGCACGCCGTGTCATCGAGGAACAGGTACTCGCTGCACGGGTTCGACGCGTTGATCCGCCCGCTCATCGGGGAGGTGTGCCAGTCGTTGGTGACGTCGTCGTACTGGACGCCCGGGTCCCCGCAGCGCCACGCCGCGTAGGCGAGCTTGCGCCAGAGGTCGCGCGCCTGGTAGCTGGCCGCCACCGCGTGGTCGGTCCGGTTGTACGTCTTCCACTCGCCGTCGCGTTTGACCGCCTCCATGAAGGCGTCGGGGATGCGGACGGAGTGGTTGGCGTTCTGGTACGAGATGGAGGCGTAGGCGGAGTCCGGGTCCGTTCCGTCGAAGTTCGATGAGAACCCCTCGCGGATGAGGGCCATCGCCTTCTCCTCCTCGCGGACCTTGCACTCGATGAAGTCGACGATGTCCGGGTGGTCCATGTTCAGGATCACCATCTTCGCGGCGCGGCGCGTGGTGCCGCCGGATTTAATCACGCCGGCGAGCGCATCGAACGCCCGCATGAACGAGACCGGGCCCGAAGCGATCCCGCCGCCGGCGAGGCGCTCGCGGCTGCCGCGGAGCGGCGAGAGGTTCGATCCCGTCCCGCTGCCGCCCTTGAACAGACGCCCTTCGCTGCCGGCGAGCGCAAGGATCGAGTCCATGTCGTCCGTGACGGACTGGATGAAGCACGCCGAGCACTGGGGAGGTTGGCGGACCCCGACGTTGAACCAGACGGGGCTGTTGAACGCCGCCATCTGCTGGACCATGAGGAAGGCGAGGCTCTCCTCGAGGATCGTCGTCTCCTCGACGGTGTCGAGGTAGCCGAGCTCGAGCCCTTTCTGGGCGATCCAGTGCGTCACGCGCCGGATCATCCCTTCGATGCTCGTCTCGCGCTGCCCGGCGATGATGCGGAAGTACTTCGACGCCGCGATGTTGATCGCGGTGTCCGACCAGCTCGTCGGGGCTCGGATCCCCTTGAGCTCGAAGATGACCTTGCCGTCCGCGGCCTTGATCACGGAGTCGTGGAGCCTCCACGAAACCGTGTCGAACGCCGTCTTACCCCGAGGTACGAGGCGAGGTACGGCGATCGGCTCCCGCCCGTTCCGGCCGGCGGGCCGGATCCCGGTGTCGTCGGTAGGGGTGTTCGGGTTGCTCGAGACGGCGGCGCGCTTTCGGGCTACGGCCATGGATGTTCACTTCCTTAGAGATGGAGCGGAGATGCGTGCGGGGCGCGGTGTGGGATATGTCTTTCCTAGGCGCGGGCGACCATTTCCCCTTCCCGAACGGAAGGTGAAACGGCTCTCCCCTCCACCGTTGCGCCGGACGGTCCGTTCCTCGAGATAGGAAGAACGGACCGAATCGGGCACCTCAGCTCACTCCGGGCGCGAGGAGAGCAGTTCCGGTATATCTGCAGTCGGACGGACCTGCCACTTCCCGGCCTCTCGGAGGAACGCGAACCGCGGCCCGGCGTCACGTTTTCCGCGGCCTGACGCCGCTCTGGCGGAGAGCTCAAAATGGCGAACGACTCCCGGGCGTCATGCCGTGCCGCCACGAGATCTCGGATCCGCTGAAGTGCGAGATGTGCGGCGCGTACCTGTGGGTGAGCGAGGACATGATGTTCTGCGGCGACTGCGGGGTCGTGATGCCGTGCTCGATGGTGCGGCGGCCGGTCCCCGATACGCGCGGTGGGCCCCGAGTCTCCGCCTGACGCGGGCCGGTATCCCTCGGAGCGACGTCGAACGATGATCGTGGTCTCCCCCGCCCTCGAGGAAGCGATCGGCCTCGAGCTGCTGATCCTCTTCCTCGTCGCGCGTCGGGCGTATCAGATGTACATGGGGGTGACGTACTCCGCCCCTCGCTTGTATCTCGTGATGGTCCTGTACGGGTTCCTCCTCGCCCTGACCCTGGGGGAGACGTACGCTCTGTTCCCGTGGTACGCGACCGCCGCGGATGTGGCGATCGTCGTCGCGACGGCGTGGCTGTTCACGGCCCACGCCGCGTCGACAGTGGTCTTCGAGACCGGGCCGACGGGCGTGCGAAAGTACCGCCTGCCGATCTCTCTCGTCCTCGTCTACATCGTCCTGTTCGCGGTCCGGCTCGCGATCGAGGTCGTCTACTTCCCGAGCTTGATCACCGACGGGACGGCCCCAGCGGCCGGCACGATCTCGACCGTCGCCTTCGTCGCCCTGGCGACCGTCGACGCCCTCTTCGCGTTCAGCACGGGGCTTCTGTTCGGCCGGGGCTTGGGCGTCGTCCGAGCCCACGACCGGCTTCCGGCGATCCCACCTCCGCCCACCGCTCCGAGTTGGAGCCAGTAGGCCCCGTCGATGGAGTGTGGACTCCGGGGTCCGTTCGCCACGACCGACCGGGCGGACTACGGAGTACCCGCGACCCCGAGTCCGGCGCCACCGACCCAGCCGATTCCCCGTTGAATGACCCCGGCGACACCCAGACCGGCGCCGCCCACCCACCGGAGCCCCCCGGTCACGGCGCGGAACCCGACCCCCACGAGGGAGGCCGATCCAATCGTTCCCGGTAGGGTGAGGAGCCGCGCGACGAGGACCCCAAACGCCACGGTTCCGAGGATGACGAGTCCCCTCCGCCGTGCGTTGGCCCGGATGGATCGTCGCGAACTCCCGCCGTCCCGGAGAGGCCGCTCGTAGCTCATGGTGACCTTCGGCGTAGGAGAGGCGCGGGAGGTTAATGCGACACACCGAACCTTCAACCCGCCCCGGCTCGGCGACGCCGGGGCGACGCGCGAGACGACGTACCGGCGCTTTGGGATGTTCCCCGGTGGGCCGGGAGGGGGAGAATGGGTTGGCTCCCGCGGAGTGAGATCGACCCTCTACCGGATGGTGATCGACTCCAACTGCATCCCGCCGCCATTGACCTGGGTGGGGTTGCCGAGCACGAAGCTCGCGGTGGCGAGCGAGCCCGGCGTCGCCGGGTCCGCCGAGACCTCCGACATGAGCTCGACGACGATCTGCATTTCGTACGTCCCCTTGGGGAGGCGGAGCGTGCCGCTGACTCCCGGTGTGAGAACGACGATCTGGTGGTGGGCGCTCTCGTTCACCGTTCCGTTCTGGCTGGTGAACTCCTCGGCGATCGGATCGAGGAACCCAGGGAGGTTGAGGTGGGGGTTCGGCACGGTCGGTGCGATGTCCCAGCTCACGGAGAGCTCGAACTCGGCCCAGGTGTTGGTGATGCCGGGCGCGCTGCTCCCTCCCGCGACCGAGAGCTTCCCGGTGTAGCTGAGCTCCCAGACCTGCTGGATCGAGTAGTTCGCCGTGTGGTCGACGGTGAAGTTCACGGTGGCGTACGAGAGCGTGACGCTCGAGCTTGCGGTGCTCGGCTGGGCGTACGCCGCGCACCCGCGGGCCGAGTCGACCGCCGACCCGAGGAACAGGCCGGTCGCTTGGTCGAAGTACGCCGCTGCCGGTTCGCGGTAGTTCGAGCACCCCGAGAGCTGGGTGGCCCCGCCCAGGCTCGCGGTGCCGGGGAACGGCCCGGTCAAATGCAGGAGAGGGGTGGGTGCGGCGCTGACGAACGCCGCTGCGATCAGCAAGAGGCCAAAGCCGGTCGCGCCCAATGCTCCGAACCGTGTCGCGGTTCGGCGCCGACGGGCGGCGGGCTCGGGCGGGTCTTTGCACGTCGCTCGGGTCCGGGAGGTCGGGTCGGGCATCTCCAGCGGTCGCTTTTCGGTCTTCATCGTCGCCTCGACCGAGGACCCGGCGGCCGGGATATCAAGACTCAGCGATGGCAGGAGTGACAGGGAAGGGTGAGACACGGGGAGGTTGGGGACCCCCGCGCCTCCGATCAGGCCCGGGTCGCCATCTTCCGCTCGGCCGACGACGGTCCGCTCGGTTCGGAGGACGCCCGAAGCCGCAACCGCGCGAGCCACGTCCTGTACTCGTGGGCGCGAGGGAGCCCCCACTGGATCAGGTAGCGCCGGTCGAGGAGCGGGTGGGGCAGTTCCAGCGAGACCGACGGCCCGTGCCGGCGGAGCCCCTCTTGAGAGCCGACCGTCCGACTGAGCCGCCGGATCCGCACCGTCTCGGCGCGGTCAAGCCGCGGTCGGTCCAGGTCGTACGCCGCCGCGGCGGGAGCGCGGAATGGATACTCCGGTGGGAAGAGGATCTGGAACCGAAGGTGGGCCTCGGGGTGCATCCGGAACCTCCGACCATCTGGGCGGCCACTCGGTTGCTCGAGGGAGTCGTATTCGCACTCCCTCCGGGCGAGGGGCCCGCCCTTGTCCGACCGCGGGGGGGCCTCCCGATGCATCCGGACCGGGACCAGTCGCTCGTTCCCCGTCGCGAGCTGGTTCCACCGGTTGCCCGGCCGGCTCGGGCTCTCGAGCTGCAACCGCGCGGTCATCGGGCCAAAGTCCATCGAATCCGGCCACGTGGGCGGAGGGGTCGGAAGCCACCTCAGGTGCGCGGGTTGCGAGCTCCACCAGTCGAACTCCGACCGGGCGGCGTCCCCGGGGCGGGCGATCCACCGCTGTTGCCCCTTCGTGACACGCGATTCGTACCGGCAGAGGAGTCGAGAACTACCTTCGGGTCGAACGACCACGGTCATCTCGACCCACCGGAACTCCACCTCGGGCGGAAGGGGATCCGCCCCGGCGGGTCGGAGGGAGTACGACCCGTCCGGCTCTCGTTCGAGGTCCCGGAGCTGGACGAGCTTCGCCAGGTGGCGCGCCGCCGTGGCGCGCGACGTGTGAAAGCGCCCCCGGACCGCTTCCACGATGTCCCCGAACCGAGGCGACGGATGCTCGAGCACGTAGCGCGTGACGTACGAATCGATCTCGCCCTCGGCACCGAGGGGGGCCGCCCGCCGGACGTCCGCGAACGGGTCGGTAGGACCCGACCGCCCCGGCCCGGCGCGGGAGGAGGGCCGCGCCGTCACGCTCAGCCGGCCTCCGGAGTCCGGCCCCCGGGAGCGTGGAGCGAGGACGAAAGCCAGCGAAGGTACGCGGCGCGCGAGGGGAGGCGCCAGCGCACGCGATAGCTCCGGTCGAGTCGAGGATGGGGGACGGAGAGCGACAGCGTGGAGCCGATGCGGCGCAGTCCCTCCGGGCTCTGCGGATCGCGTCCGAGCGCCTCGATCCGGGCGACCTCGGCTGCATCGCTCCGGCTCCCGCTGCCTCCGACCTGGACCTGCAGGCTCGCCTCGCCGAACGGGTAGCCCGGGGGGAAGAGGAGGCGCATGCGGAAGTGGGCGTCCGGGCTGAACCGGTAGCTGACCCCCGGGCGCGGCTGCGACGGCTCCAAGAACCGAGCCGATTCGTACCGGGCATCGACCCCCCGCGTCTCGTCCGCCTCGTGCCCTGGCGCCCCGTCCCACATGCGCAGCACCGGGGGAAATCCGATCTCGAAGGTGTGCCGCACCCAATCCCGGTTGCGGGCGGTAAGCGGCTCTCGATACTCCATCACTTCCATGGGGAGGCCGGAGTCGGATTCGTCCGGCGAGACCTGGCGGATCCGGTGAGGATGGGAGCTCCACCAGGTGTGGCAGAGCGCGCCCCCGGGAACGACGATCGGGGCGAACTCGAGCCGGCCCTGTACCACCCGGGAGGTCGAGGAGAGGTTCGACCAGTACGACCCGTCCGCTTGGACGCTGCCCCACAGCTCCAGCCATTGCCGCTCCAGCACCACGGGGAACGGGGCCTCCGAGCTGCCCGCCATCGCGTAGGATGCGTCGGCCAGCTGGACAACCTCTCCTAGCTCGACCAAACCGGCGAGGGCGCGGGCGGCCGTGCGCTCCGAGCCGCGGCGCGCGTCCACGGTCGCGCGCACGAGCTCGCGGTACCGCAGGCGCGGGTGGTCGCGCAGATGGTCGAGGAGGAAGCTCTCGATCTGACGGGGCGACGCGCTCCGGGGCATCTTCGCCGGGGGATGGGTGTCGCCCTTCAAAGAACCGTAGGTGGCGACGGGACGGCGCGTGGAGGGGGGAGGAACCAAACAAATGGGGAATTGGGATCCCTCCCGGTTTCCCGGGAGGGATCGAAGGGTCTCGGGGACCCGGTTTAGGCGTTCTTCATCTTGGCGCGGGCGATGTATCCCTTCTTGTCGAGGAAGTACATGTAGCCGTCAGCGCGAACGATCTTTTCGCTGCCGACCTTACTCTTCCGCCCAGACTTGTTCAGCTTGGTGGGAGTCTTCCAGAGATACCCGTCCTTCCCGAGGTAGTAGAGATATCCCTTCTCCCGTGTGACCTGCTCCTTCCCGATGCGCTCTGCCATGTGTGGCGACCTCACCGACGAGACAGAAGCCCATGTATTTGAATTTACTGACGGAGTTCCGACGTGAAAACGAACTTTCCCTGACGATAAACTTCGACCGGATCGACCCCAATGCGGCCGGCGATCTCCGCGGCGTGGTGGAGGTCGAACACCGCGAGATCGGCCGGTCCACCGACGGTAATCCGCCCCGATCCGTCGGCGAGGCGGAGGGCGTGGGCCGCGTTCACCGTCGAGGCGGTGAGCGCCTCCTCGGGCGTCAACCGGGCCGAGTGCACCGCGTGGGCGATCACGAGCGGCATCGACTCGACGTACGAGTTCGGGGAGAGGTCGGTCCCGAGGGCGACGGCGACCCCGGCCCGGACGAACTCCCGACCCGGGACGGGCCGGTCGACCAGCGTGGCGAACGGCGTCAAGGGCAGGAGGACGGCGACGACGCCCGCCTTCGCGAGGCGTTGCCGGTCGGCGGCCGGCGTCTGCAGGAGGTGTTCAGCGGAGACGGCCCCGATCTCGGCCGCGAGCCGTCCGCCGCCCGAGGCGACGAACTCGTCGGCGTGGATTTTCGTGCCGAGGCCGAGCTGCTGCGCGGCTCGCAGGATCCGCCGCGCCGCCGGGACGGAGAAGAACCCCGGCTCGCAGAAGACGTCGCAGAATCGGGCGAGATGGGCGGAGGCGATGGTGGGAAGGCTGTGGCGGACGATCTCATCGACATACGCCGTGGCCCGTCCCCGGGCTTCGCGGGGCACGGCGTGCGCCCCGAGGTACGTCGGCACGATGGTCATCGGCTCGGTGGCTTGGAGCTGACGCAACAGACGCAGCAGACGGAGCTCCCCGCGGGGTTCGAGGGCGTACCCGGTCTTGATCTCGACCGTCGTCGTCCCGTGGCGGCGCAATCGGGCGAGGCGTCCTCGGGCGTCCCGGAGGAGCTGCGCGCTCGACGCCTTCCGGGTCGCTCGGACGGTGGAGAAGATGCCGCCGCCCGAGGCGGCGATCGATCGGTACGACTCCCCGCGCAGCTTGCGGCCGATCTCCCGATGCCGGTCCCCGGCGAAGAGGAGGTGGGTGTGGGCGTCGACGAATCCCGGGACGACCAGCCGGCCCTCGAGGTCGTGAGTGCGACCGCCGCGCCGCAGCCGGACGGCGGAGCGCGCCTTCCGGGTCGGTCCGATCCAGACGATGCGCCCTCCGTCGACGGCCACGGCGGCCTCCGTCTGCAGACCGAGCTCCGACATCGCCGGGCCGCACCGGGGCACCGGACCGCGGTCCAGGGTGGCGAGCTCGCCGATGTGGGTGAGGAGCAGGTCGGCGCGGATCACGAGGTTCTCACCAGGTGCTCCATCAGGTCCCGCGCGGCCCGGCTCGCCGGGAACACCGCTCGGGCCTCGGCCTCCAACGGCTCCGGGTCCTTGTACCGGGAGGAGAAGTGGGTCAGGAACAGCTCCCCGACCTCCGCGTCCCGGGCGAGGGTCGCGGCCTGGCGAGCGGAGGAGTGGCCCCACTTGTTCGCCTCCGCCTCGATCTCCTGGGAGGTCGTCGCCTCGTGGATGAAGACGGTCGATTTCGTAGCGAGCTTACCGATCCTCTCCGAGGGCGCGCTGTCGCCGGAGTAGACGATGCTGCGCCCGGCCCGGGGGGGTCCCATGACGTCCTCGGGGTGGATCTTCTGACCGCCGATCGTCACCGGCTCCCCCGCTTCGAGGCGGCGGAAATCCGGCCCTCGCACCCCGAGCCCGTGCGCCTTCCCGGCGTCGAATCGCCCGCGCTTGGCCCCTTCCTCGAGGCGGTACGCCAACGAGGGCACCGGGTGGTCCGCGACTTCGGTGCGCACGGTGTACCCCTCGAACCCCAGGTTCTCCCCCGGGTTCAGGGCGTGGACCGTCACCGGGAAGCGGAGCGTGAAGTACCCGAGGTGGAGCACCCGGTCCACGATATCCTTCGCATCCGCCGGGCCGTAGATGTCGAGGGGGCCTTCCCGGTTGTTGAGGCACATCGACTGGATCAGTCCGGGCAGGCCGAGGAAATGGTCCCCGTGGAAATGGGTGAGGAAGATGCGCCGGACCCGCATGAACGACTCCGAGGAGGAGAACAGCTGGCGCTGGGTCCCCTCCCCGCAGTCGAGGAGGACGAGCTCGCTCTCCAGATCGGCGGCGATGGCGCTCGCGTTCCGATCCTTCGTCGGCCATGAGCCAGCGGTGCCGAGGAAGGTGACCCGCATGGAAACTCCACCAGATGGTCGGGTTATTAGATGGGGCCGGCCGCCACGGACCGGCCCCGTTCGCGGCCCTACTTCTTCGGCTTTGAGTACGGCTGCTTCGACGCGGCGCGGCGGCGGGTCATCTCGGTCCCCACGAGGTCGTTCGCTCGCTTGATCTTGTGCAGCTCCTGGACGAACGTCTCCAGGTGGTCGCCCCGGATCCCGACGAGGAACCGGTCGTCGCCCATCTGGCTGTAGACCCGGGAGCCGATGCAGCCGACCGAGTACGCGACCGGGGCCCCGGCATTGAGGATCGGCATGATCGCGCACATCGGGCGCCCGTTCACTGGGGCCTTGAAGTGAGCCGCCTCCAACGCGAGCATCGCCGACTTCGGCTTCGCAAAGATTAGCACATTGGTCGGGGCCATCGGGAGAGAGCCGAGCGGCCCATACGCGACGAACTTGGGGGCCTTCGCATTGTGCGGGACCCGCGCCTCCTCCCCGGCTTCCAGGTAGCCTTCCTTCTGCATCATCCCGATCGTGCCCATCAGCCGCTCGCCGAGCGGGCCTTCGGGAGGGATCCCCATCACGAACGCCCCGATCTCGCACTCCTCGTGCGCCTTCGATCCGGCGAAGAACGGGTGGTCCTGCCCTTCGGCGAAGAACGAGCAGACGGAGGGCACCCCGGGGGCGTGCTCCGGGACCCCGGCGGGAGGGGCCTCCAAGTACGACACCTGCACGGGGGGTTGGTCCAGTTCCAGCGCTTGGGTCAGCTCGTGAGATACCTTCGTCCAGTCGGTCATGATGCTCTGAGCCCCGACGCCCCCGGACTAGTCAACCTTTCCGAGCGGTTCTCTCGGCGGCAGGGAGCGCGCCAAAACGTCACCCCCGCCTTATATACCGGACCATTCTGCGCACCGCTCGGAAGGGTCTGAGGATGGCAGTAGACATCGGGTCGGCCATACTGGCAGTTGCCGCGGGGATCGCCATCGCCGGGGGTCTCATCGGGACGGGGGTCGCCCAGTCCGGGATCGGCGCCGCCGGGATGGGGATCATCGCGGAGAAGCGGGAGAAGTTCGGGCAAGTGCTCGTCTTCTTCGTCATTCCCGAAACCTTGTGGATCATCGGATTCGTGCTCGGGATCCTCCTGCTCAAGCAGATCCTCTAGGCCGTCTGGGGCGAGTCAGGAGACGCGATGCCGCTGGACCGTCTCGCCGAACAGATCCAGAGCCAGTCCCGCAAGCAGCTCGCCGACGAGCAGGCCAGGCTCGAGGCGGAGACGCAGCGGATCGCGACGGATCGGGATGCCCGGGTCACCAAGGTCCGGGACGACATCCTGCGGCAGGCCGACATCGACGCGGCCCGGGAGCGCGGCCAGCGGATTGCCGGTGCCAAGATGCAGGCCAAGAAGCTCGAGTACGAGGCGGAGGAGAGGGCGCTGGCGCTCTCCCTCGAGAGCGTCCGCCAGCACCTCGCCCAGTTCACCGGGTCGGACGACTACGCGCTCCTGCTCAAGCGGATGTACCAGGTCGCCGTCGACCGATTCGGCAAGGACCTCAAGATCACCGGCCGGGCCGAGGACGCCGCCCGGCTGAAGTCGATCGCGGGCAAAGGGTTCCAGGCGACGCCGGCCCCGATCCTCGGGGGCCTCATCGCCGAGACCAGCGACGGGTCCCGCCGGCTCGTCCTCTCCTTCGACGAGCTCCTTCGCTACCGAGAGGCCGCCGTCCGCGACCTGCTCTCGCGCTGACGGAGCTTCGATGGCGGGTTCCCCCTATGCGGCCGCCCTCGGCCGGTTCAAGTCGGTCGCCTCCGCGTTCCTGACCAAGGAGCAGTTCGCCGGCCTCGTCAACGCCGACGACCTCACGGAGGTCGCCAAGCTCCTGGAGCCGACCCTCTACGGGCCGGAGCTCGCCGCCGCGGCGGCGACGTACGAGGGGACCGCGCGGTTCGAAGTGGCGATCAACCGGCTCTTCGTACGTCGCAACCGCGAAGTGCTCGAGGCGGCCCCGTTCGCGGGGAAGCCACTGGTCACCGCGTACCTGCGGCGGTGGGACGTGGAGAACCTGGGAGCCCTGCTCTCCGCGAAGGCCCAGGGGCGCTCGGTCGCCGAGACCGAGTCGTTCCTCGTCTCCGACCGCTCGATCCCCGCCGGCCTCCTGGCGGGGACGCTGACCCTCGACGACTACCGGCTCCTCCTGCAGCAGCCGACGATCGAGGCGATCGCCTCCCAGCTCGTCCGCTTCGGGTACGGGGCGCCGTTGCTCCCGCTCCTCGAGGCGTACGAGCGGACACACGATGTCTTCCCGCTCGTGCAGGCGTTGACGATCCAGTACTACGCGACCCTCCTCGATTCCGACCGGTTCTTCCAGGGGGACGAGTGGGTCGTCCGGGAGTACCTCCAGGAGGAGATCGACATCCGGAACGTCCTCCTCCTCCTGAAGGGAAAGGACGCGGCTCTCCCGCTCGAGACGATCCTCCCCCGGTTCATCCCGGGAGGCACGCTCGGGGCCGCGCTGTTGCCGGACCTCTATGGGGCCCGGGGGGTGGAGGAGCTCGTGCAGGCCCTCGCCGGGCGGTTCCCCTCGTTGGTGGACGGAGTCGCCCCGTACAAGGCGGAGCGCAGCCTGGTGCCGTTCGACCTCGCCCTGACCCGGGAGCGCTCCATCCGGGAGCTGCGGCGGCTGCGCAGCTACCCGATGTCGATCTCCGTCCTCTTCTCCCAGATGCTGCAGTCCGACCTCGAGCGGGCGGACCTGCGGAAGATCGTCTACGGCAAGCAGTACGGGATCGGGGCGGAGACGCTCGGCCCGACGTTGATCGTGCCCAGCCTCTGAGCTGTCGCGGTCGGGCGTCCGTTCAGGCCGGGACGCCACCGGGTGGGATCGCATCGATCCACGGCCGGGTGTACCGGCGGCCCGAGGCGAACGGCTGGAACGACTTGCCGCCCCCCTCGTAGTACTTCGAGAAGTGCTCCACGAACAACAGCCGCGCCCCTTGGATCCCCGGCTCGAAGACGCCGACGATGAGGTTGAACGTCTGGCCCGCGATCAGGATGAGGAGCCCGAGCACGATCCCGATCGCCTGGATCCCGAGGATGTTGGAACTCGCCGTCTGCTGCGCGATGGTGTTGATGACGATCGCCAGGAAGGCGCTGGAGAGGAGGATCCCGACGAGCCGGGTGTACGAGATGATGTGGCTCATCACCTCCAGGATTCCCATGAAACCGAACAATCCCTCCCCCACGACGAGCAAGACGATGCCGCCCAGCAGGAGGGCAAGCGGTACTTGGGTGCCCAGCGCCCCGAAGGCGAACGTCCCCCGGATGACCGCGAGACCGACGAAGGCGAGCCCCCAGGAGACCCCGATGCCGCCGATGCGCGCGATCATCATGCCCCGGTGGTGGGTGTAGTACGACCGGACGATCCCGAGCCCGAAGCCGAGGGTCACCATCGCGAGGCCGATGTAGCCCGAGAGCACCAGGAGCTTCCCGAGGTTCGTGACCGGATCGAAGAACGGAGTGGCGAACGGAAAGAGCGCGCCGAAGAACCGGTCGTAGTTGAGCCCCACGCCGATCGCGACGATGCAGCCCGGCACGAGCGTCCTCGCCAGCATCTGCATCCCGCTCGGACCCATGATGCCCGTGACCATGGAGCGGATCCCCTTCGGGAGGTGCCGCCCGCCGGGGAACCCGGCGATCATCCACAGGCAGATCGCAAGGATCGCGCTGCCGTACCCCCAGTCGCCGAGCATGAACCCGAAGAACACCGGGAAGGCGATCGCGAAGATGAACGTCGGATCCCACTCGGTCCCGACCGGGAGCCCGAAGAACCGGATGAAGAACTCGTAGGTCCGCACACCGGGCGGGTTGTCGAGCAGCGTCGGAGGCTCCTCGGAGGTCGGGATCGGGTAGATCTCGACGCGGCCTTGGGCCGCGTTCTGCACGGCCGCCTCGACCCGGGCCCGCGCGCGGACCGGGACCCATCCTTCGAGTGCGAACGTCGAGGCGCCGGAGCCCATCCGTCCCCACGCCTCGAACTTCCGGTTCTCGATCGTCAACCCCTCCTCGAGGGCGGTGATCCGGGCGTACCAGTACTGGGAGATCCCCCCGAGCCGCCCGTAGATCTCGGTCAATCGGGCGTCGATCGCCGACTGCCGGGCGATCAGCCCGGGGCGGGACTCGGCGATGGTGCCGGGGAGGTTGGGGGTCGCCACGAGGCGGACGCCCGCGGTCTGGGCCGCCCGGGCGACGAACTCCGCGTCCGCGGTCGGAACGGCGACGAGGAAGCGGGACGTCGGACCGGCCGGCCCCGGCACGACCGTGAGGTTCGGGACCTGGGCGGTGGTGGCCCGGAACCGGGCGACCGACGCCTCGACCCCTTCCCCGAAGAACGCGAGGAGGTGTCGTCCCTGCAAGTACTCGAGACGGTCGGTATAGTACGCATGTCGGTCGAGGAGCTCCAGGGTGTCGCGCACCCCTTTGCGTTCCGTAAGAAGCTGGTCCTCCTCCCGCTTCAGCGCCGCGACCTCGGCATCGATCGGGACCGCCGCCGCGTCCGCGAGGAGAGCGCCGCGGTTCGGCCAGCTCGCGGGCGGCGCCGCCACGGGGACGGGAGGCAGGGCGGCACGCAATCCCCGGATGCGGAGCAACGCGGTGGCGGTCGCCCGCTGCGACTCATCGGCGTGCTCGGCCTCCAGCAGCTCGAGCACCTCTTTGCGGATCGGCTCCAGCTGGACGACGCCGAGATCGTGCAGGGCGGCGACGATTCGCTCCCGGTCCTCCTTGAGGCCAAGAACGCCGATCTTGGTCATCTTGACCGGTCGCAGGAAGCCCATCGTTACGCACCGGAGAGACCTTCGCCTAGTCCGCCGAAGATGGAGTCGTAGAGAGCGCCCTCGATCTTTTGGATCTCGGCTTCCGTGGAGGCCCGGACGGCCGCCGCGCGGGCCGTCCCCTCGTCGAGGATGCGGGCGACCTCGGCATCGATCGCCCGGCGAGCGGCGGCGAGCTTCCGGGCCCGCTCCTCCTCGGCCTCGTGGCGGGCGGCGGCGACCGCCGCTTCGGTCTCCTCCTTCAGGCGTTGGATCCGGGCGGCGACGTCCGCCTGGAGCGAGGCAAGGCGGCGGGCCGCCTCCTGCTCGACGGCGTGGATGCGCTTGATCGCCTCGAGAGACTCCGGAGCCGGCGTTTGTACGTTCGTTTCGGTCATCGCTAGATCACTCCCCACCACCACAGGGCCACGAGAAGCACGAGGACGACGGAGACTCGGATCCCCCACAGGACCGCGTAGACGCGGAGCGGGCCCTTCCGCTTCTCCCGGTCAAATACCCACACCCTGGGCCGCCTCCGCTTCCAGCTTGCGCTTGACCGTCTTCAGCATGGAGAAGGCGTCCCGCTCCAGTTCGTCGAACCGGAACTTGATCATCCGCACGATCCCCTCGAGGCGCGGGATCAGAACGTTCTCGATGGCGCTGGCGCGGCGCTTGGTCTTCTCGATCTCCTTGAGGAGCCGGCGCAGCGCGTTCTCCTTCTCGGCGATGTCGAGGACGATCTGGTAGATCCCTTGGAACTGTCGGATCGACTCGTCGATCGAGGTCGGCAGGTCCAGGAGCTGCGGCGCCGAGGCGGGAACGTAGGTGCTGACGTCGACGCGCGGCGTCCGCACCCCCATCACATTCCGAGTAGTGACGGTCAGGGGGGCGACCGTCGGCAGCAGCATCGCGACGCTCTCGAGCCGGGTCGGCCCTTCCAGCATCTCGGCTTGGCGGATGGACGCGTACCCGCGGACGATCTTCTTCTGCAGGTCGCCCCGGAGTTCCAGCGCCTGGCGCGAGATCTGGAAGAACTCCGCGATCAGGGCGGAGCGCTTGAGTTTCAGGAGCTTCAGCCCCTTCTTCGCCAGAACAATGCGGCGGCGCGTGCGCAAGAGCTCGAGGCGGGTCGGTCGGACGTTCTCCTGCGCCATCCCCCCTCGCTCCGCGGGCGCCTAGGCCGCCTTTGTGCGCTGGTAGTACTGCTGGATGAACTCGGGCTTGAGCCGCTTGAGCTCCGCCTCGGGAAGTTCCGACAGGATCGACCAGCCGATCGCCAAGCTCTCGTCGATGGTCCGGTCCTCGTCCGGACGCTGGCCCACGAACTCGGCCTCGAACCGGTCCGCGACCTTCAGGTAGATCCGGTCGACCTCGGAAAGGGACTCCTCGCCGACAATGGCGCTCAGCGCGCGCTGGTCCTTTCCCGTGGCGTACGCCGCGTACAGCTGATCGGCGACGCCCCGGTGGTCGTCGCGCGTCCGGCCCTTCCCGATCCCCTGGTTCATCAGACGCGAGAGCGAGGTGAGCACGTCGATCGGTGGGTAGATGCCGCGGCGTTGCAGGTCGCGGCTCGCAACGATCTGCCCTTCGGTGATGTACCCCGTCAGGTCCGGGATCGGGTGGGTGATATCGTCGGCGGGCATCGTCAGGATCGGCAACTGCGTGATCGATCCCTTGCGCCCGTGGATCTTTCCCGCGCGCTCGTACAGCGTCGCCAGGTCGGTGTACATGTACCCCGGATACCCCCGGCGTCCCGGCACCTCTTCCCGCGCGGCGGCGATCTCCCGGAGCGCCTCGCAGTAGTTCGTCATGTCCGTCAGCACCACGAGCACGTGCATGTCGCGCTCGTAGGCGAGGAACTCGGCCGTGGTCAGCGCCATCCTCGGCGTGATGATCCGCTCCATCGACGGGTCGGAGGAGAGGTTCAGGAACACGACGGTGCGCTCGAGCGCCCCGGTCGATTCGAACTCCTTGAGGAAGAAGTTCGCCTCCTCGCTCGTGATCCCCATCGCCGCGAAGATGACGGCGAAGCTCTCGGAGGAGTTTCGAAGCTTGGCCTGCCGGACGATCTGCGCCGCGATCTGGTTGTGGGGGAGTCCCGCGCCGGAGAAGATCGGCAGCTTCTGGCCGCGCACGAGGGTGTTCATCATGTCGATGTTGGTGAGACCTGTCTGGATGAACTCCGAGGGCTCCTCGCGGGAGTACGGGTTCATGGCGTTCCCGACGATCTCGAGCTCCTTGTCCGAGATGATCCGGGGACCGCCGTCGCGCGGTTCGCCCAGTCCGTTGAAGACGCGGCCGAGCATCGCGTCCGAGACGGCGAGGGTGGCGACCTTGCCCATGAACCGGACGGCGGTCGTCTCCACGTCCATGCCCATCGTGGGCCCGAACACCTGGACGATGGCGAGGCCTTTGCGTGAATCGAGAACCTGGCCTTGCCGTCGCTCTCCATTCGGGAGCGTGATCTCGACGATCTCCCCGTACGCCGCTCGTTCGATGTCGCGAACGAACAGGAGGGGGCCGGAGATGCGGTCGATGGTGCGGTAGTCGATCGGCATGTCCGACGAGCTGACCGCCCCGGCCGCGGCTTTCGGCTTCGTGCTCGCCATGACTACACCCCTCCGGCCGTGACGGAGGCCACGGCCTCGGCCATCTCGGTCTCGAGCCGATCGAAGGAGGCCTGCAGTTCTCCTTCCGGGATCCACTTCATGCGCGACAGCTTCTGGCGGACAGGCAGCTTCTGCAGCTGCCCGACGGTTGCGCCCTTGCCGATCGCATCCTGCTCCTGATCGCCGAACGACAGGATCGCCCGGAGCATCCGGTACTGTTTGCCGATCGACGTGTAGGTGTCAACGTCGTCGTAGGCACTCTGTTGCAGGTAATCCTCCCGCAGCATCCGTGAGACGTCAAGGATCGCCTTCTCTCGCTCGGGGAGAGCGTCGACGCCTACCAATTGCACGATTTCCTGGAGCTCGGATTCCTTCTGGAGCGTCTCGATGGCGCGTTGACGGAGTGGTCCGAAATCACGAGCGAGGTGATCTCGATACCATGGTTCGAGATCGCCAACGTAGAGCGAGTAGCTTTGCAGCCAATTGATCGAAGGGAAGTGCCGGCGCGATGCGAGGGCGGCGTCCAACGCCCAGAATACCCGCGTGACTCGAAGCGTGTTCTGGCTAACTGGCTCAGAGAAATCTCCGCCGGGAGGGGACACCGCTCCGACCACAGTGACCGAGCCGGCTCTTTGATCGGGAGAGAGAGCAATGACACGTCCGGATCTTTCGTAGAACTCTGCGACACGGCGTCCGAGGTACGCCGGGTACCCTTCCTCACCAGGCATCTCTTCGAGCCGCCCGGAGATTTCCCGCATCGCCTCCGCCCAGCGGGATGTCGAATCCGCCATGAGGGCAACATCGTACCCCATGTCCCGGTAATACTCTGCAATGGTGATGCCCGTGTACACGCTCGCCTCCCGAGCCGCGACGGGCATATTGGATGTGTTCGCGATGAGGATCGTCCGCTCCATCAGAGGGCGTTTGGTCTTCGGATCCTGGAGGTTCGGGAACGTCGCGAGCACCTCCGTCATTTCGTTGCCGCGCTCTCCGCATCCGACGTAAACTACAACGTCCGCATCGGACCACTTGGCAAGTTGTTGCTGACAAACGGTCTTGCCACTCCCGAAGGGTCCTGGAATGCACGCCGTGCCTCCCTTCGCGACCGGGAAGAAGGTATCGATGACCCGCTGCCCTGTCAGGAGCGGGATTGCCGGAGCAAGTTTCTGTTGAACTGGCCGTGGGACACGCACGATCCACTTCTGGCTTAGCCCGAGCGGCACGGAGCCCGTCTTGGTGGTGACGCTACCGATCGGGTCCCGGATCGTGAAGTTGCCGCTCTTGAGCGCCGCGAGCGTTCCCGAAACGCCCGGCGGGACCATCACTTTGTGCAGGATGAGGGGCGTCTCCTGGACGGTCCCGAGGATCGTTCCGCCGCTGACCTCGGCGCCGATCTTGGCGGTCGCTGTGAACTCCCAGACCTTCTTCTCGTCCAGCGGCGCGGCGACGAAGCCGCGCGTGATGAAGTCGCCTAGGTTCTTCTTGAGCACGTCGAGGGGACGCTGGACTCCGTCGTAGATCGAGGTCAACAAGCCGGGGCCGAGCTCGACGCTCAGGGCCTGGCCCGTGTTCTCGACTTTGTCCCCGGGTCGGATCCCGGTCGTGTCTTCGTATACTTGGACCGTCGCGGTGTTCCCCACCAGACGGATGATCTCGCCCACGAGGCCGAGATCGCCGACGCGGACCACGTCGAACATCTTGCCGTTGTCGAGTCCTTCGGCGATGACGACCGGTCCTGATACTCGTGCAACAATTCCCATGGGACGTTCTACCTCCTACTTCGGTACGCTCAGCGATACGCCGAGCACGCGTTTGGCGAGCGCGGCGAGGCTCTCGCCCTCGTACTCCCCCGTCGGGGACGGGACGAAGACGACGAGGGGTTGGAGCGAGTTCTCCGCGTGCAGGCGCAGGTTCTCGGGCAGCGCCTTCCGGACCATCTCGCTTGCGATGACGAGCGAATGGGTCCCCTGGGCCACCGCCTTCTGGAACTCCGCCGCGGCCGTGGCGGGCGTCACCTCCACGACATCCGCGAGCCCGATCAGTCGAAAACCGATCGCCAGCTCCCGTTCGCCGAGAACGAGCGGATTTCCGGCCGTCGAAGGGACCGCCATGAACTTGCTCGGCTCGGCGGGGTACCCAAGTATTTAGCGGCTGGGGGCAACGCCGCCACCGTCGGCCGGGCGTCGTCGCTACTTGTAGGTCGAACGGTGGACGTGACCCTCATCGTCCGTGATGAGGATGCACTCGCCTTCGCACTCGAACAGGCAGGCTTCGCAGACGATGCACTCGGGTCCGTTGAGGGCGATCGACTTCTCGCCCCGGAACTGGAACTTGGCCCCCACGTTCGCGTCGTCGACGAGATCCGGGAACTGGTCGCGCGGCTTCAGCTCGAAGACGTTCACCGGGCAGACATCGCGGCAGTGGGCGCAGCCGGTGCACTTGCCGAGGTCGATGTCGACTAGGACCATGCGGGTAGCCTCGAGGAAAATCCACAGGCGTTTTGTATTTAGGGTTTGGCCCGGTTGAGAGCAGAATCGGGTTCGGCGTCCCGACCGGACGGGGCCTCCGGAGCGTTCTTCGGCGCGGAGGGAGGGGTAGCGGAGCTCCGTCTATGAACCCAGATCCAGCCTCCCACGATCGCTCCGATCCCCACAACGGCTACGAACCCGAGGAGGACCCACTCCCACTCGACCAGTTGGCCGGGCGGAGTTGTCTCGGCCCTCGGCGCGCACGGCGGGGGCGCGACGTTCAAGGTCGTGGACTCGCGGACGGAGACGCCGGAGGAATCGGTCACGATCAGGAGCACCGAGTTTGCCGAGTACGAGTACGCAACCGCCGTCACTTCCATCCCGGTCTCGGTCGTCCCGTTGGGGAGCGTCCATTGGTAGCGGTACGGCCCGATCCCGCCGGTCGCCGAACCGATCAGGTTCCACTCGGTGCTGAACGATCCGTTCGATCCGCACCCCCCGCAGTCGGAGGGCGCGCACGGTGAGGCGACGGTGACATAGGCGGAGAGGGGGGGCGGGGCGGCGGTGCGGAACTCTACGGAAAAGTTCTGGGCGAGGGCCGTTCCGTACTGGCTCGTCGCCTCGGTCGACAGCTCGATCGTGTAATTGGTGGCTGGGGCGAGCGCGACGGAATGGGACCACGTCAGCTCGGGGCCCGACACAGTGGCGGCGCCCGCCACGGTCGGGGTGATCGAGACGGCCGCGGAGGTCGAGGCGGCGTCCATCGCGAGACTGAACGTGAGGGTCACGTTCTGCCAGACCGAAACATCTTGACTCTGGTTCACCGGGTCGCTGGAGACGACGGTGGCGTTCGGAGCCGTCGTGAACTGAAATTCGAACGCGTACGGGAGAGGAATTCCGTTCGTCGTGGTTGCGGCGGTTCCGATCGAGACGGTGTAGACAGTAGCCGGCGAATAGCTGAGGTCGGACACGAGGAGGCTTGTGTTCCCCGAGGTGAAGCTAGCTCCCCAGTCACCAGGAGACGGCAAGATGTTGAGCGCCGTGAGGACACTGTCGGCGTTCATCGGCTGGCCGAATACCACGGAGATCGCCGCGTGGGTCTCCACGGGGACCAACCTCGTTCCGTTCACCGGAGCGGAGGAGAGCACCCACGGGTGCAGGAGTACGACGACCGTGACGGGCCCCGACCCCGTGACGGACGCATTCCCGAGATCCAGCTCGTCCTCTGCCACGACCGTGTAGTTCTCCAGCCAGGTAGTCGTCAGTGCGGTCACCTCGATCTGGGCCGCCACGAAGGTCACCCAGCCACTGGTGTTCGCCGTGGCGATTTGGGGAACGCTGAGGTTGGAGGCCCCTCGGAGGGTGACGACCGCTCTGACGGCCGGCGCTCCACCCGGAACGAGGGTTTGCACACGCACCGGCTCGTCCACGTGGATCACGCCGGAGTTCAGCGATTGATATCCCTCGCCGGGCGCGAGGGGGCTGTTGAGCAGGGTCACGGTGCCGTTGCTTGTCGCTTGGATGCCGATCGTCGCGCCCGGGAAGTTGACGTCGCGGTCCACGGAGCTGTTCTCGAGCTCGATCGAGCTCGAATCCGCCGCCGCGACCAAGTTGTAGACCGTGGTGTTCTCGACCAGGATCTTCGACGTCTCGTACGCGCCCAGGTATCCCGTGATCCCCGTGTAGTTGGAATCGTTGAGGATCACCGTGGACGACCCGTACGCCACGATCTGGGCGACGTCGCTGTCGGTCACGGCGATGTGGCTGCTGAACGGGAACCACCCCCAGCTGTAGATCGAGACGTTGTACAGGTGGAAGTCGAAGTCCGGGCTCACGAAGCTGAGGGCCGTATAGTACTGCGCCCGGAATCCTGAGAAGTTGTCGAGCGCGGTCGAGTCCTGCAGGTGGAACCCGACCTGCGCGAACGTCTGGTTGTGCAGGGTGACGTTCGCCCCGTTCCAGAGGTGCACCCCGTCCCGCCAGATCTGGTCGTTCCCGAGCTGGATGGAGTAGTTGATGCCCGTCACGTTCTGGGTCCCGGGGAAGATCCACGAGTTCACCTGGGTGAGGTGGTGATGCGCCGGCTCCACGCTCGGGAGCGTGAGGTTCGCCGTCATGCCGGCCTTGAAGTTCGGCCAGATGTTGAACGCCGAGGAGTTCACGATCCGCAGATGGGCGTTGTTCCACATGGTCGGATTGTCCCACAGCGCCACGTCGGAGAAGAGCACGGAATCGGAGACGTTCTGGGTCGCGTTGTACGCCACCAGGTCGATGAACCAGTTCCCCCGCACATTGCAAACGGTGCTGTTGGAGATCGCGCTGTTCGAGGAGCCGTAGAAGTTCCCGCTCCACTGCCACCCGTTCGACTCCACGTTCGATCGGTTGAGCGTGAACCAGCTGTGGTTCTGGAGCACGAGGCTGTACTCGTCGTCGTACGCCTCGAGGACGTTCAGGTCCGATTGCTGGATGTCGAGCCGGGCGTTGTCGGTCAGGAGAATGTTTCCCATTACGTCCAACGTGACCGTTTGCGAGGCGTTGGAGACGAACAAGCTCGAATTCCCGGAGAGGGTGATGTCGCCGACCGTCGTGTTCGTGGAGATGTTCATCTGCGTGGAGCCCGACAGGTCAATGTCCGGGACCGCCGCGGTCGGCGCCAAGGCGTCGGGGGATGCCGCCCCGGGAAGCTCTCCGGGGCGCTCCGCCGGGGAGGCGGCCGACCCGAGAGGAACTCCGGAGCGGCTCGCCGATCCCGTGAGTCCCGGCGGGGCGATCACCAGCAGAATGAGGGCGAGCGTGATTGCGATCGGGAGGGGTGACCGGCCCATCACCCGCTGGTCTGATTCGTTCTAGTCTATCAAGGCTCGTCCAGCGTCGGGGGGCTTCGGGAGGTATCTCCGCTGACATTGGGACGATCTCTCCCCCCGGATCGGTCGGTGACGTCATTCTTCCCGAGGCCTGGGGGGATCGTTCGATGGGCGCCATCCTCCTCGGCACCAGCGGCTGGGATTACCCGGAATGGGTCGGCCCGGTCTATCCGGCCCACCGGAACATCGATCGGCTGCGCCACTACGCCGACCTGTTCCCGATCGTGGAGGTGAACTCCACCTTCTACCATCTGCCGACAGTCTCGGTCGTGGGCTCGTGGGTCCGCCGGACGCCCTCGGGGTTCCGATTCGCCGTCAAGTTCCCGCAGACGATCACGCATGAGCGCCGGCTCGTCGGGGCCGACGGGGAGCTCCGCGAGTTCCTCCGTGTCGTCCGGCCCTTGACCGAGGCCGGACGGCTCGTGGGCGCCCTCCTCCAGCTGCCGCCGTCCCTCGCGTTCGATGCCGCGATCGTGCGCTCGTTCTACGAATCGATCCCGGCCGAGCTGCCCGTGGCCGTGGAGTTTCGGCAGGCGTCCTGGACCTCTCCGGAGTCGCTCGAACTTCTGAAGGAGTTCCGTCTGGCGTACAGCGTGGTCGATGAACCGCTCCTCCCGATCTCGCTGCACGTCACCGGTTCGTTCAGCTACGTCCGGTGGCATGGCCACGGAACCCCCCTCTGGTACGACTACACCTACTCGCCGGCCGAGCTCGCCCGTTGGATCCCCCGGATCCGGCAACTCGCCGAGGACGGGCGACCCGTGTATGGCTTCTTCAACAATCACTTCCGGGGGGACGCCGCCGTCAACTGCCGGCAGTTCACCGAACTCCTCGAGCTTCCCCGGCCGTCCTGGATGTCACCCCGTCTCGACTGAACGGACCCTCGAGAGCCGCCCGGCACCCCCATATTCTCCGACCCGCTAGCGGTACTGTGCTGCCCGTCGAGCCCCCTTCCCCCGCCCCGACCGCTCGCGTCCGGGACGAGAGGCCCTTGACCGTTCGTCTGCGGGAGATCCAGGACCGGGCCGAGAGCGCGGACTCGTCGGCCGTGGCCGGCTTCCTGCACGGTCTCAACGATCCGGAACCGCGGATCCGGGCGGCCTCGGCGTGGGCCCTCGGGTACAACCGGGTGCACGCGAGCGTCGGATCCCTCGAGGCGGCCCTCCTCGACCCCGAGGTCGGGGTCCGGATCGCCGCGGTGGAGGCGCTCGCGACGATGGGCCGGGTCGAGAGCCGCGGCCCGATCGAGTCGGTCGCGGGCGACTTGGACCCCGACGTTCGGATCCGCGTGGCGTGGTCCCTCGGCCTCTTGGCCGATCCCCGCTCCGCCGCCGTCCTGGTCGCCGCCGTCCGAGATGCGGACCCCCGGGTACGACGCGCGGCCGCGGTCGCCCTCGGTCGGATCCCGGCCCCGGAGCTGATCCCGGTGCTGGAACCGCTGCTCGACGACCCGGCCGACACCGTACGTCGGGACGCGATCCATTCGCTCGCCCGGATGGGCGGTCCTTCGATCGCGTCCCCGATCCGGCGCAAGCTCGCCGACCCGACCGAGCGGGTCCGGATCTCCGCGGCCATCGAGTTGGGTCGTCTGCGCGACACGGCCTCCCTCGAGGCCCTCACGAAGTCGCTGGCCGCCTCCGAGACCTGGGAGCGTCCGGCGGTCCTCCACGCCCTCGGCCTGATCGGCGATGCCCGCGCGATCCCCCTCGTCCGGGGATACCTCTCCGACCCGGGCAGCTGGAACCGGGTCTGCGCCCTCCGGTCGCTGGCGGACCTGAACGATCCCGAGCTCCGCTCCGCGGTCGCCGTCGCCGTGAACGACCGGCAACCGGCGATCCGGGGCGCCGCCGCGGAGGCGCTCGGACGCCGGGGCGACGAGCGGGACCTGCCGCTCCTGCTCGGACTTCTCGAGGATTCCCATCCGTGGCCCCGGCGGAACGCGATCTATGCCCTGGGCCAGTTGCAACTCGCCGCGGCCGCCCCCCGGATCCGTGACGAGCTCGAACATCCGGAGGCGGAGGTGCGCCTCGCCGCGATCTGGGCGCTCGGGTACCTGCGCGACGACGGAGCCAAGGACGCCCTGTTGCAGGTGCTCCCGACCCTCCCGAAGAACCCGACCAAGCACGACGTCTTCTCCGCCGGCCGCGGTGCCTCGATCGTCAGCGATGCCGAGTTGCGCCTCGCGGACACCCTCGTCCAGGCGCTCTCCCGTCTGCCTCATGCCGACTCCGACCCCCTCCTCCTCCGTACACTCGCCGATCTGTGGGCGCACTACTCGGACGAGGAGCTCGACCGGCCGGCCCGTCTACCGGTCCCCGAGGTGGGGCCGGGGCAGACCGCTCCGACCGTCCGCCACCTGTTCACCGATCTGCTGGCGGCCGGGGCGGACGACGACGAGATCTAGCGCGCCGAAGCTCCCCCTCGACGTCTACCTCCTCCCCCACCCGGTCGGTCGGGGGGTCGGAGACATCGAGGAGGTCCTCCTGGCGGGACGACGCTTGCACCGGGCCGGCTTCCCGATCGTTGTCCTGCCGTTCCCCGGACGGCGGACCCCGAGCTGGTGGGACGCCCCGTGGGACTGGCCGCCGGCCTGCCGGCCGAGCCGGCCTCGTCCGACGGCGTCCCGGGCCCTCACGCTCTGTACCAATTGGGGGGTCACGGCGACCCCCGCCCACCCCGGGCCGCTCGGTCACGCCGGCCCGTGGGCCCCCGCCGTCGATTCCATCGAGTCCGCGTACGGAACCGAGAATGTGGTCCACGTCAGCTTCGAGGAGTTCGGACGGACGTTCTCGAGCCGCCGCCAGGAGTTCGAGCGGTACCGGGAGGGAGGTTGGCCGGTCCGAAGGATCCAACAGAAGCTGCGCTCCGCCTCCGGCCAGCGCGGGATCCGAAACGCGCACGAGGCGTACGCTCGGTATCGCGGGTTCGCCCGTCCGAACGTGCTCCACCTCTACCCCTCGTTCCAGCCGGCGCCCGGATTCCGCCGAGAGTTTCCCGAGGCTCTGGAGTGCGGCCCATTCCGGCCGGATATCTCGCGAGAGCACGCCTATCGACCGCGCGGACGAGCCGGGCGGACCCCCGTCTGGTTCTGGCATGCCTCCCCGGGCAGCTCCGCCCGGTTAGCGCAGGCCCTGGACCCAGTCGTCGAAGCGCTCGGGACCCAGCTCATCCTCGAGTATCGAGGCGATCCATGGGAGCACGATCCCTCCTCGAACGCGATCGAATGGCGGCGACTCGAACATCTCCCCGCGCCGGAGTTCCGTCGACGATTTCGCGCCGCCGACTTGCGGATCGTGACGGGGAGCCGTACACTGCTCGAGGCGCTCTGGATCGGCGGGCCGTTCCTCTACTTCCACGGGGTCCTGAACTCGGGCGCGCATCTCCGGCGGCACCGGCCGGAGAAACTCGAGGCCCTTCTCCGTCTCTGGAAGTCGCAAGGCGTCTCTCCCGAGGTGGCGCACGACCTCGCCTCGTTCTCTCGCCTTCGCAACCTTCACCCGATCGTTCGCCGCGCCTTGGAGGATCGCCGGTGGGCCTCGGCCTTCCGACGCCGCCCGATTTCCCGGGGCTTTTCGGCGCCGTGGCACGAGGCCGGAGAACTCCTCGAAGCGATCGCCCACGGTTGGGTCGAAGGACGTCGCTCGGCCCCCGCCTGGGTCCAGGAGGTTCGCTCCGGACGTCTTCGAGCCGACGCCGTCGGCCCCAATCGTTCCCGACGACCCGCCTGATGTATATCTCGGGAGGCGATAGGGGTGAGATGCCGGCGGACCCCAACGTTCCGGCCGCCCTGGCTTCCGTGCTTCTCGGGGGAGCGCTCTCGGTCCGGCCCCGCGAGAACGTCATCATCGAGACGTGGCCGCACACCTTGCCGTACGCCACCGCGTGCGTCCTCGAAGCCCGGCGTCTCGGAGCCCGTCCGCTGTTGCTCCTCGAAGACGAGGGCACGTTCTGGCAAAGTCCCGAACCGTCGGCCGGTGCCTCCGCTTGGAGCCGGGCCGGCGCCCATGAGTGGGCGGCCCTCTCCCGGACCCACGCGTACGTCTTCTTCCCCGGCCCGGCCGACCGTCCACGGTTCGCCGCGCTCGCGGAGGGAACTCGCAAAGCGCTGTTCGTGTCCAACTCGGAGTGGTACGCTAGGGCCCGACGGGCCCGGGTCCGCGGTGTCCGCTCTCTTCTCGGGTACGCATCCGATTCCCAGGCGTCGTTCTTCCACGTGAACGGCGCCACATGGAGAGGCCAGCTGGTGAAGGGCGCGCTCGCGACGGACCTCCCCCAGATCGGCCGGGATGCCCGCAAGGTCTCCACCGCTCTGCGCAAAGGCACGGAGCTGCGGATCACCGGTTCCAACGGGTCGGATGTCCGGGCGCGCCTGAAACATCGTCAGCCGATCATCGATGACGGGCTCGTTGACGCCGAAGACCTCCGGCTCGGCTGGAACATGACCAACTCCCCGGCCGGCCTGGTCGTCGTCGCCCTCGACGAGCGGAGCGCCGAGGGGGTCCTGGTGGCGAATCGACCGAGCTTCCTCCGCACGGGGCGGCTCGATCAAGGCCAGTGGGAGTTTCAAAAGGGGCGCCTCGGCAACGCGTGGTTCGCGGAGGGGAAGGAGACGTTCGACACCGGGTACGCGAACGCCCCCCCGGGGAAGGACGTCGTCGGGCTTTTTTCCATCGGGCTGAACCCGGCGGTCGCCCCGGGCGTCCCCCGCGTCGAGGATCACGAGGCCGGATCGATCACGATCGGGATCGGCGGGAACTCGGACTCCGGGGGATCGAACCGATGCCCGTACCTGTCGTGGATCGTCCTCGGCGAGGCGACCGTCGCCGTCGATGGCGTTCCGGTCGTGGACCGGGGCCACGTCCTCTGATCCCTCGCCGAGCGAACGCCTCTGTCATCTGCGACGACCCGCTCGGGCGAATCGTGACCGATCCTCCCTCCCGCCGTGGGCTCCCCCCGACGGCCGGCGATCGGTGGCGACGCGGGGCGTTCGATCGACCGACGGTGCGGGTCGCGCGCGAGCTGCTCGGCGCTTGGCTCGTCGTCCGCCAGGGCCAGCGCAGGCTCTCGGCCCGGATCGTGGAGACGGAGGCGTACGTCGCGCGGGACGCGGCGAGCCACACGTTCCGAGGACCGACCCGTCGCAACCGGTCCATGTTCGGGCCGCCGGGAACGCTGTACGTGTACCGCATCCATCAGGTCGTCTGCGCGAACGTGGTCACCCAGCCCGGTCAGGCCGTGTTGCTCCGCGCCGCGGAACCCGGCCCGGGTCTCCGGGGGGATACCCGAGGCCCTGGACGGCTGTGCCGCACCCTCGGGATCACGCTCCTCGATGACGGCTCCGATGTGGTCCACGGACGGGTCGAGGTGAGGAGCGGAGCCCGCCGGACCGAGCGGATCGTGGTCGGGCCCCGGGTAGGGATCTCCCGTGGGGCGCGTCGGAGACTTCGCTACGCTCTCGACGGGAACCGGTGGGTCTCGTTGCCTCGACCGAGGCGGGTGCGCCCTACCGCTTGAGCTTCGCCCAGCTGTACGAGCGCCGCCGGGCCGTGTCACCGAACCCGCACGAGGAGCAGACCTCGTGTTGGCGGTGGAACGAATGGCTGCCACACCGGCGGCAGCGGATGTGCACGATCTTCCCGCCGCGGCGGGATGGAGTACCCTTTCCCATGAGCTTCTCCCGCGAAACCTAGGGGGATATGAAGACAATGCTGTCGCCGCGGACCAGGAGAACCCCCGGGCGGGAGGTGACCTCCTCCTGCGCGACCTCTTCCGCGGCCGAGAGCACCAGGTTCAGGTGCTGGTCGAACGCATCGAGCACCCCTCGGATCGATCGACCGCCCCGAAGCTCGACCAGGAC
The DNA here is from genome assembly GCA_022750455.1 of Thermoplasmata archaeon. Lineage (GTDB taxonomy): Archaea > Thermoplasmatota > Thermoplasmata > Lutacidiplasmatales > UBA184 > JAKIVR01. Next base: position 64,555 of record JAKIVR010000001.1, read on the forward strand.
GCGCTTGTGGAGGCTCTGCTGGAGGAGATCGAGGGGCCGCATGGCAACGAAGGGTTCACCGGAATCCGTGGCTTAACGGTTTCTCGGGGGGGATCCGAGCGCGCCCCTCCAGAGGAAGTCGAGCACGCGGCGCTCTTCGGAGGGACGTACCGGGGGGAGGGTGTCCGACGCGAGCCGTCGAAGAAGTCGGGTTGCCAGGACCTCCGGGGCGGGACCCGCTCGCACGGTCCAGACGCGTCCCGGGGCGAGGCGGGGGACCGTCCGCAGCCAGAACGTCCGTTCGGTCCGTCCGATCTGGGCGTGCCGTTCCCTCCACGCCTCGGGATGTGTCGTCGACGAGATCCGGGCGCGTTTCGTCGAGAGCGTCGGCGACGCCTTCAAGAAGACGTGGACGTCGGCGAGTCCGAGGGACCCGACCCGACCGCGCGGCAACTGGCCCCGAACGTCCCACTCGGGTCCCCAGATCTCCCCGAGCCCCCGGACGTACGTGAGAGGTCCGAGTACCCCCGTATCCAGGATCACGGATCGTCCCGATCGCTGCCACCGTCGGGCCCGGGCGAACCGACGGGATTCCTCGCGGAGCAGATCCGCTTCCAGCCGGCGGAGCCGCGCCGGGGTCGGGATCGCCAAGGAGCGCCGGGGTCGCTGCCCCCACCACGCCTCTTCGAGCAACGGCCAACCGGTCCGCGTCGAAAGTTCCCGAGCGAGGGTGCTCTTCCCCGCGCCCGACACCCCTTCGATCGCCAGGAGCACCGGACGAGGGGGAACGGCGATCGAGGGATTCGCCCGACGGGAATCTTCGCGATCCACCGGCGTCCGCTTCTTCAATCGGGAGCTCCTAGTTCGAGCCGAACACCGCCCGTCGCCTTATTCCTCTCGCTCCCTTCGACCCGAACGTGACCCAGAACGAGTCGGCCCGCCTCGCCCGACTGGTCGCTCAATATCGACCGCGCGTCCTGGAGGCCACCACGGCGGGCGAGGTCGTCGTCGAGCTGGCGCGTACCCGTTCCGATCCGGAAGGCGTGGGACTCATGGCCCCGAAGGGTCGAACTCTTCTCGTTCGTCTCGACGACGTACCGCTGAAGGCCGCGCCGCTGCTCAAACAGGAGATGCTCAGCGTCGGGGCGGACGCCGCCCACGCCCGCGGCATCGCCGACCACTCCGTGGCGCACACCCCGGCGGTGCTGATCGGCACCCCCGGGCAGTATCGGCGGCTCGCGACGAAGCTCCGTCGACAGCCGTTCCGACTCTCGGAGATCGGCGAGGCGGTCGAAGCCGCGATCGACCGGTTCTCCGCCCGTCCTCCGGAATCGTTGCGAGGCGTGCATCGACCGATTCCGTTGGGGGACCGCACCCGCGTCATGGGCGTGGTGAACGTCACCCCCGACTCGTTCTTCGACGGCGGAGTCCACCTTGAACCGACGGAGGCCGTCGCCCACGCGCTCCGTCTGGTCGCGGAAGGCGCGGACCTCCTGGACGTCGGCGGGGAGTCTACGCGCCCGGGGGCGGCGAGCGTGTCGGCCCGGGCGGAGCTCCGCCGCATCGGGCCCGTCCTCGAGGCGTTGCGGGACGCCTCTCCCGTACCGGTCTCGGTCGACACCCGCAAGGCGGAGGTCGCGAAGGCGGCGCTCGACCTCGGGGCGGACCTCGTGAATGATGTCGAGGCCCTCCACCAACCGGCGATGCGTCGACTGATCGTCCGCACCGGAGCTCCGGCGATCCTGATGCACATGCGGGGAACGCCCCCGACGATGCAGCGGGACACGAAGTATGACGATCTGCGGGACGAGATCTACGGATCGCTCGCCGTCTCCGTGGCGACGGCGATCGAGGAGGGGGTCGGGCCCGAGCAGTTGCTCATCGATCCTGGGCTCGGGTTTGGGAAGTCCGGAGAACAGAACTTGGAGCTCCTGCACCATCTGGGAGAGTTCCGCTCCTTGGGGTATCCGATCGTCGTGGGAGCGTCTCGCAAATCCTTTCTCGGCACGGCGCTGGGCCACGCCCCGCCGGAGGACCGGTTGGAGGCTGGGATCGCGGCGGCCGTGCTGGCGGCCCGGGAAGGCGCCTCGATCGTTCGAGTCCACGACGTCCGACCGACGGTGCGCGCCATGCGGCTCGTCGACGCGGTCCGTCGTGGAGGCTGGGAGTCTGCCGACGGCACCCCACGAGCTCCGGCGCGTCGCGCCAGCACCCGTCGCGCGCGACCGGGTCGGTCGGGCGCGGCCTGATCAGGCCGGCCCCTTCAACTTCGTGGAGATCTCCACGACGTTTCCGTCCGGGTCCCTCAGGATCGCATTGCGAACGCCCATCATCGGCCGGTCCGTCGGCGGCGAGAAGAACTTCCTCCCGGCGTCGGAGATCCGACGGTACGCCGCATCGACGTCCGGGACCTGGATGGCGAACACCACGGTCCCTCCCGGCCCGACGTCGAGCGGGGGCGCGTCGGCGCCGTGGACCTTCGCATAGAATCCCTTCTCGAGCAGTACCAGCCGAACCCCGCTCGACTGGAACTCGGCCCACGGGGGAGAGCCGTCCGTCTCCGTCGCCAGCCCGATCGTGTCGTGGTAGAATCCGAACGAGGCCGCGAAGTCCGCGCAGACGACCAGGGGTCCGTAGAGAATGCCAGCCGCCGGGCTCGCCATGCTGTTCACGATCGGGTCCGAGTATTTCATCCCAGTAGCCCCCGAATCGGAGCGGAGCGCCCGAGTTCCCCCGCCGTCCCGCCGCCCCGTCTCGGCCCGCCCACGTCCGGTGTCAAGTAGCTCGAAGGAATCGACCCTCGACTCCTCCATGGCGCAGCGATCCAGGACGAGCTTGGAGCTCCCTCTCGCGACCGCGCGGCGGTTCGTCCTCGATGCGCAACGGTTCCCGAAGCGCGCGCCTCCGCGGCGTCCGACCAAGGGGGAGATCCTGCGCTTGGTCGAACATCTCGGGTACGTCCAGCTGGATCCCACCAGCATCGTCGCCCGGAGCCACCTTCTCGTCCTCTGGAGCCGCCTCGGGCCGTACGATCCCCGGTGGGTGGACGAGCTGCTGGAGAAGGACAAGCAGCTGTTCGAATACTGGGCCCACGAGGCGTCGATCGTCCCGACCTCGGACCTGCCGTACCACCGGTTCCTGATGCGGAGATATCCGTGGGAACGGGGCCCGTATGGCGTTCGGATCCGCCGGTGGATGAAGCGGAACGCGCCGCTCCGCCGGGAGGTGCTCGCCCGATTGCGCTCGGACGGCGCCCTGCCCCTCCACGCGTTCGCCGGCCGATCCCCGTCGGGATGGACGTCGAGGGAGAGGGACACCGGACGGAACGTGCAGCAGATGCTGTTCGTCCTCTGGCTCCAAGGTCGGGTCGCCGTGCCTCGCCGGGAGTCGGGCCGGCGGTGGTGGGACCTCGCCGAACGTCACTATCCACCGGAGCCGAAGGGAGGCGCCCTGAGCCACCGGGCGGGGGCCTTGGGGACCGTGGACCGGGCGTTGCAAGCCCTGGGCGTGGCGACGGAGCGTCAGATCGCGCACTACTCGATGTCGAATCGATTTCCCCACGTGGGCCGGGTGATCGAGCGCCTCACGTCGGAGGGCGCCCTGACCCCGACGACCCTGACCGGCGGACGCCGGCCGGTGAAGGGGCGCTGGTTCGTCCGGACGAAGGATCTCCCCCGCCTCACGTCCGGCGAGTTCGATCGACCGTGGCGGCGCGCCACCCTGCTCTCCCCGTTCGACAGCTTGATCACGAACCGGGAGCGCACCGAGACGCTCTTCGGGCTGCGGTACCGGATCGAGATCTACACGCCGGCGGCGAAGCGGGTGCACGGGTACTACGCGATGCCCGTGCTCGTCGGCGACCGTCTGGTCGGGACCGTGGAACCGGTCTTCGATCGGCGTCGGAACGTTCTGCAGGTCCCTCAGGGACACGAGAGCTCCGAGGAGGCGGGGGAGCGCAGTTCGGGAGCGGGCGTCGATCGGGCCGTGCGGGGCCTCGCCGACTTCCTCGGGGCGGATCGGGTGGAGTACGGACGCCGGTTCCCGGCGGCCTGGCGGGGCCATCTCGTCAGCGGACCGCTCGGGCGCCGCCCGGCGCGCGCCTCGCCCGTCGTCACTCCACGTCGTCGGGGAGGTCTTGCTCCAGGATGAGCGCCCCCGAGTAGCCGCACGCCTCGCAGACGTAGCGCGGTCCGAGGATCCCCCCGAGGATCGGGGAGATCTGCGTCGACTGGCAGCTCGGGCAGATCTTGATCGTCTTATGTTTCGCCCGGCGGTGAACCATCGTCGTCCCCCTTCGGCTCGGGCTCGTCGTCCGTCGGTGCCTCCGCCTCGGGCTCCGTGGGGGCGGCCGGCGTCGCCAGGGCGGCCTCCGCCGGTGGGTCGAGCGCCGCGACGTCCTTCACCGCATCGTTCGGCTCCAACCGGATGATCCGAACGCCCATGGTGTTCCGGCCCTGGGAGCGGATCCCATCGACCGGGACGCGGATCGTGATGCCGTCCTGGGTCGTCACGAGCGCCTCTTGGTCCGGGGTGACCGGCAGCACCGCCACCACGTCGCCGTTCCGCCCGCCGGTCCGGATCGTCCGGACGCCCCGGGCCCCGCGCCGGGTCCGGCGGTAGTCCGCGAACTTGCTCCGCTTGCCAAAGCCCGTGGTGGTGAGGGTCAACAGGTCGGGCAGCTCGGCGGTCGCCGGGGCCATCGTCACGACCCGGTCCGTCGCGGGGTCCTTCAGGCGGACGCCGATGACCCCGTATGTCGCGCGCCCGGTCGGACGCACTTCGCTGAGCGGGAACCGGACCAACAGGCCGGAGGCGGTGGCGAGGATGACCTCCACGTCGTCCTGCGGCAGCAGGGCGACGTTCACGAGCTCGTCCTTCTCCTCGAGGAGGATCGCCTGGATCCCGTTCGTCCGGATGTTCTGGAACTGGTCGAGGGTCGTTCGCTTGACGAACCCCTGGCGGGTCGCGAAGAGGAGGCTGCCGCCGGTCGCGAGGTCCCGGATCGGAAGCAACGTCTGGACCTTCTCGTTCTCGAGCAGCTTCGGGAGGAGGTTGACGACCGCCTTGCCCTTCGAGTGGCGGCTTCCCTCGGGGAGCTCGTACGCCTTCAGCCGGTAGACGCGGCCGAGCGTGGTGAAGAAGAGGATGTTGTCGTGCGTCCGGGTGACGAACGTGCCGGTCACGAAGTCCTCCTCCTTCGTCTCCATCTGGATGAGCCCCTTGCCGCCCCGCCGCTGGCGGCGGTACTGGTCGAGCGGGAGGCGCTTGACGTAGCCGGAGTTCGTGACGAGCACGACGACGTCGGTGTCGGGGATCAGGTCCTCGAGCGTCCTCTCGGTGAATCCCGGGACGACCTTCGTCCGCCGGGGGTCGTTGAACTTCTGCTTGATCTCCTGCAGCTCGACGACGATCAGCGCATCGAGCTCCTTCGGGGAGGCGAGGATCGCCGTGAGGCGCTTGATCAGCTCCTCCTTCTCCTTCGCCTCCTTCTCGATCGACTCGCGTTCGAGGCCGGTGAGGCGCGAAAGTCGCATGTCCAGGATCGCCTTCGCCTGCTCCGTCGAGAGCAGGAACTTGCCCATCAGCGCCGTCTCGGCCGTGGCGACGTCCTTGGACTTACGGATGATCCGGACGACCTCATCGATGTGGTCGAGGGCGACGAGGAACCCTTCGAGGAGGTGCTTGCGCTCCTGGGCCCGGGCGAGATCGAACTTGGTCCGTCGCGTGATGACCGTCCGGCGCTCCGTGAGGTGGAGCTGGAGGAGCTCGGCGAACGGTAGCACCTTCGGGCGGCCGTCGACGAGGCAGAGGTTGATGACGCCGAACGCCGCCTCGAGCGGGGTGTGCTCGTACAGCCGGTTGAGGACGATCTCCGCGGGCGCGTCCCGCCGCAGCTCGAGAACGATGGAGATGCCGTGCCGGTCGGACTCGTCCCGAAGGTCGGTGATGCCGTCGATCCGCTTCGCCTTGACGAGCTCCGCGATGAGCTGGAGCAGGCTCGACTTGTTGACCTCGTACGGGATCTCGGTGATGACGATCTCGTCGCGCCCGTCCCGCTCCCGCGTCTCCGCCTTCCCGCGGATGCGCAGCATGCCGCGGCCGGTCGCGTAGACCTCGTGGAGGCTGGTGTCGGCGGCGACCAGCCCTCCGGTCGGGAAATCCGGTCCGGGGACGAGCTGGAGCAGCTCCTCGACGGTCGCCTCGGGCTTCCGGAGGACGAGGAGGAGCGCGTCGACGATCTCCCCGAGGTTGTGGGGCGGCATGTTCGTCGCCATGCCGACGGCAATTCCGGCCGAACCGTTCACGAGCAGGTTCGGGAGCTTCGTCGGGAGCGTCAGCGGCTCCTTCAGCGTCCCATCGAAATTGTCGGTCCAGTCGACGGTCTCCTTCTCGATGTCCGTGAGCATGTCGTCGGCGATGGCGGCGAGGCGCGCCTCGGTGTACCGCATGGCGGCCGGCGGGTCGCCATCGATGGAGCCGAAGTTCCCCTGCCCGTCGATGAGCGGATAGCGCATGGAGAACAGCTGGCCCATCCGGACCAGCGCGTCGTACACCGACTGGTCGCCGTGCGGGTGGTACTTGCCGAGCACCTCTCCGACGGCGCGGGCGGACTTGCGGTACGGCTTGTCGTGGGTGACCCCGCTCTCCCACATCGCCCAGAGGATGCGCCGGTGGACCGGCTTCAGGCCGTCCCGGCCGTCGGGGAGCGCCCGTCCGATGATGACGCTCATGGCGTACTCGAGGTACGAGGTGTGGATCTCGCGCTCCAGCGGCTGCTCCCGGAGGCGGGAGTCCTTCACGAGCTCGACCTCGGGGCTCATGGGGCGGTCCCTCCGATCTGGCCGGCGACGACCTTCTCGGCGGCCTCGAGGAAACTTTGCCGCGAGCCGGCCGGGATGGTCGCCCCAGCGGCGACGCGGTGACCGCCCCCCTCGCCCTTCACGGAACGCGCCGCCTCGCGGCACGCCACGGAGAGGTCGAGCCCCTGCTCCACGAGCCACGTCGTCGCCCGGGAGGAGACCTTCATCTGGGTCGAGGACTCCGCCGCGATCCCGAAGACCGGATGCCGAGGATTGAGCAGGTAGTTCGCCGCGAACCCGGCCTGCGCGCCGGCGAGCGTCGACTCGTGGCTCTCGAACCAGTAGATGGAACCGAGTCGCTGCGGGCCCTCCAGCTCGAGTCGTCGGAGCCCGCTCATCACCCCCGTCCGCCACTGAGCCTCGGCCGCCTTCGCCTGGTGGAGAGCCGTGGGGTCCCCGAGCGCCAGCGAGATCCCGAGACCCGGCTCCCCGATGCGTCCGACCGAGTTCTGCAGGTTCGAGAGGTCCTCGGCGTCGAACTTCGGGTGCTCGGTGGTCCACGCCTCCCGACGAACCATGTGCACGAACTCGGGTCTCGCCCCTTGTTCTTGTAGCCGTCGCTCCAGTTCGGCCGCCAGGCGCTCCGTCCCTTCTTTTGACAGCGCCTCCGGGGCGACGGCAGGGTCGATCTCGAGCGAACGAAGGAGCGCCGTACACGCCTCCAAGTTGCCCGAGAGCCCCCGGAAGTACGGGTCCACGCTCCGCTCGATCGCGTCGGCGATGGTCGGGCCCCGGACGGCGAGGGCGGCCCGGGGGTGCAGGAGACCACGCTCGGTCGCCTCCTTCACGAGTCGGCCGCTCAGCCCTTGGAACCCTCCGACGTTCTGGCGGTCGGCGATCCCCCCGGAGAGACCCCACGGCGCGTTGTCCCAATTCTTCGGATCGAGGAAGATCGTGAACAGCCACGTGAGCGTGGCGCCGCACAGCTCGCTCATCCCGTCGACCCCCCAGTTCAACGGGTTCACGTATGCGACGTGCGCCGGCAGCTCGCCGGGGAACGGAGGGGCCTTGTGGTGGTCGAGTACGATGACGGGGTGAGCGTGCTTCGCGAACGCATCGAGCCAGCTCGCCCCCGTATCGATGACCCAGACGGGGCCGGGGGTCGCGTGGAGGAGCTCCTCGATCTTGCCGCGCTCCACGCCGAGGAGCGGCGTCGCCTGCGCCGGATAGCCGAGACGTCCCAGGGCGCGCACCGCGGACGACGCGCCCGCGATCCCATCCCCGTCGTAATGGTAGATGATGCGCCAGCGACCGGGGTGGGTGAGAAGGAGCTCTCGCGCCCGGTCGAACTCCCGGGCGTACTGTGGGTGGCTGACGAAACTCTCGGGCCCCGAGGGCATCACTCCACCTGGAGTACCGCCCGGGTGGCCGAATAGCTCCACGTCTCGGGGAGCACCTTGTGTTGCCGGTAATAGATTGCGAGGCGACGGATGCGCGACTCCATCAGGTTCAGTCCCCGGCGGTTCGCGAGATCCTTCGGATTCTGGCTGAGATGGCGCTGGAGCTTGACGACGCGCTTTAGGAGCGCCTCGATGTCCTCGGGGATGTCGCCCTTGATCCCGTTGTCGTGGAGAAGGGTGCCCAGGCGCTTGCCCGTGACGAGGCGGACGGAGGGGATCGCATACCCATCCCGCAGCTGCGCCCCGACCTGGGCGCTGGAGAGGCCGCTCTTGGCGAGCCGGACCGCCTGCTCCGTCGCCTCGTCCGCATCGACGGTGACCCACTCGGGGCGGGTCCACGGATACGGGCGCTGGGAGCCGGCACGGCCCCGGCGACGGGAGTGGATGCGAGACACAAAGATTCGACGACCGTTGCGTACTTAACGGTTCGCGCGCAAGGAGTTCTGACCACGTAGCAGGGCCGGCCGCGCCGCCTCTCCGGATCGGGCCGGGGACGGAACTCCGACGGAGGGAACGCCCTCCCCGCCGCTCCCGCCCAACCTACGTCTTTAAGCAACATGGCTATACCGCCGCAGGGAGGCCGTCGAGGTCCGGTGCGCCACGGAGAGTCCGACCTTCGGAACCCCAGCGTGGAAATTTCGGGAGACCGCCCGTTCCTGCGGACGATCCGGTCGCGCGCTCTGCGACGTTCCCGCTTCGCCTCGGCCCTCCGGCGTTCGGGTGCCCCGGTCCCCGTTCGATATCGTTCCGATCCGTGCGGTCCCCCGGCGATCTCGTCGACCCTCGTATGGGGGCGGATCCATGCACCGAGGGGATCGCGTCACGGTACGACCTGGCTGGGGGCGATCGTACTCACGCTCCTGCTGATCCTCTCCGGCCTCGCGTTCCTCGAGACAGCACCTCGCGGGGGGAGCGAGGCGAGCCCACCGGCTCCGTTCGTCCCCGCCCGCTCGATGGTGGCGACCCCCCCGAGCTCCCCCTCCGTAGCACCCATCGTCGAGCGTGCCGGCCCGACGTTTCCCTCCGCCATCGCGTGCGCGTTGGCGCCCGTTCCCGGTTGCCCGGCGCTGACCGATCGCGCCCCCCTCGTGCCCCACCCCCTCGCCTCCGGCCCCTCGTCGTGGCTGAATCTCACACCGAACCCGTACCCCGTCTCCTACCCTTCGGCCCGGCTCGGCGCCGAAATGACGTACGATCCGGGCGACTCCCGCACGCTCCTGTTCGGCGGGCTCGGGAACGACTACGAGTTCGCGAACGACCTCTGGTCGTTCTCGGCGGGGAACTGGACGAACCTCACCGCCGCCTCCCCATGCTCCGCCACGAGCTGCCCCTCCCCCCGGGCGTACGCCGGCTTCGCCTACGACCTTCGCAACAAGGAGGCGGTCGTGTTCGGCGGCCTCGGGATCGTCGCGGGCCATCTCGCCGCGCTGGGGGACACCTGGGTCGACGCCCGCGGGGCGTGGACGAACGTCACCGCCACCGCCGGCACGCCCCCGTCGCCCCGGTTCGACGCCAGCATGAGCTACACGAGCGCTGAGGGCTACGTGGTGCTCTTCGGAGGCTCGACGATCAACAGCACGTTCCTCTCCGACACCTGGACGTTCGAGAACGGCCGGTGGTCGAACATCACGGCGAACGAGACCGACGAACCGGGAGCTCGGGCCGGCGCCGCCTTCGGTGATTCCCCGACCGGCTACGCGCTGCTGTTCGGAGGGTACGGTCCGGTCGGCTTGATCCAGCCTTCGACCGGGACGTGTGGGGAGTTCGCGCAGTACTGGTTCTCGGGCGGACAGTGGACCCATGCATCGATCTCTTGCGTGGAGTCCCCCCGCGGCCTGACCAGCGCGAACACCACCGGGGAACCGTGCGGCCGGGAAGGGGCGGCGCTGGCGTGGAGCCCGAAGAACCAGCATTTCGTCCTGTTCGGAGGGGACGGGATCGCGGGATCGGGATGCAACCCGACCGGCACCCTCGTGGCGCTGAACGATACCTACCTCTACCTCGGATCCCCCGGAGGCGCCTACGACCTCTGGCAGTCCGACATCTCGCCGGGCTGGCCCGCCGACCGGGAGGAGATGGCGTACGCGCCCGATTACGCGGACGGCTACGTGGTCATCTTCGGGGGCACGATCGGGGGCGGCGGCCTCACCAACGAGACGTGGCGGTACTATGCCGCGGTCTCCGCTCTCTTCACCGGTCCGTTGGTGATCGAGAACAGTGCGACCAATCTCGGCTTCCCGATCTTCACCCTCACCGCGTTCGGAGGTTCCGGCAACCTGGACTTCATCTTCAATACCACCGGGCTCCAGACCGGGAACCCACTGACGGGTTCGGCCGGCTGTTCCTTGTTCACCGACCAGGCCGGTCATCCGGCCCCAACGCAAGGCGTCGACGTGATTCGGTGCGCCCCGGCCCCCGGCGCCTACAACATCTACCGGCTCAGCGTCACCGTCTGGGACACGGAGCAGACGACGGCCCGGGCGTACGCGAACTGGACGTTCACGGCCGACCCGCCGGAGGCGCTCGACCTGTACTCCCAGTTCGCGGGGGCGTTCTACAACGGGATCTCGTTCACCGACCGATTCTCGGTCTACGCCCAGATCAACAACCAGCCGGTCACCCAGATCACGGGGTCGATTGGTCTCGGCCCCAACCTCAGCTTCTCCCACACCAGCTCGTCGGACTTCTGGTGGAACGCCTCGTACAACATGGACGAGGCCCCGGCCGGTGCCACCCTGTACGTCGTCGTCGAGAGCGACAACTGGCAGGAGAATGCGAGCCTGGCGCTCAACGTCGTCAACACCCCGTCGTTCATCACGAACTTCGTCAACGATCCGGGCGTCGTCCAGCAGGAGAAGTCGGTCGGATCCGGGCCGTTCAACGAGAACTACAGCCTCACGCAGTCGATCGCGATCTCGCTCTCCGCGTTCAGCGTCACGGTCCCGAAGAGCGTCCCGCTCCTCAGTGGCCTCTTCTCCCTGCTCCCGTCGATGACGGTGACGTTCTACGAGTCGAGCGCCGGGACCGTGATGATCTCGGGCGTCCTCGGGGAATCGCTGCCGGCGATCGACCTCGTCGGCGGCAGTCTCACGATCTCGGCGTCGCTGAACCTAAGCGGGACGCTCTCCATCACCAACTCGAACGGCGTCGAGAGCATCGACTGGGTCACCGCCAGCCTGACCGTCCAGATCAAGGGGGACTTCCAGGCGAGCATTCCGATCTACGGGTACACGTTCGACCTCTTCGGCGTGCCAGTCACCATCGGCTTCAGCCTGACGATCGACGTCGCGCCGACCATCGCGCTGCAGATGGTGATGGCCCCGGCGAACTCCTCCGCGACGGCGATCGCCGACGGGTTCAACTTCACGATCGTCCAACTCCTCGGGGATTTCTCGCTTCCCATCACGGCCGCCATCAACTTCGGGGTCGGGGTCGCCTCGGTCGCCGTCGGCGGCACGTTGACGTTCGACGTGGCGTTCGGGATCGCGCCCGGCCCGTTCGGTCCGACCGGATTATGGATCAACGGCACGTTGTTCGCCATGGTCCAGGTGCTCTTCTGGAGCGCCACCTGGAACTTCCTCGGACCGGCCGTCATCTACCACTCGTCGCCGGGGCAAGGGGAGGCGCCACGGTCGGAGGGGGCGCAACCGGCCACCTACGACAACGGCTCGGACGCGAGCTGGCAGCTCGATCCCCGGAGCTACAACGGGACCGGCTACGACCGCCTCCTCTGGTCCTCCCTGAACTCCTCGGGGGTCGCGATCTCCGACATCTATCCGCACACGTCCTTCGCAGCCGCGAGCGCGTACGGGGGCGCCACTCTGTTCTACTCCAATGACCAGGTCGACCAACCCGTCCGCTCGGGGCTGGCGATCTCCGGTCTCCAGATCAACGCGAGCAACAACGTCGCCACGGCCCTCCCGTCCCCGGTCGATCCGGGGTTCATCGTCACGGCCCCCCACAGTTCGGCGATGCCCGACGGAAGCGACTACGTCCTCTGGAGCGCACTTCCCACCTCCCAGGCCGGCGGCCCCTCTCCGGTGGGGATCACCACCCTCGCGCTCCACGGGGCGCGGTACGACCCGCGAAATGAGAGCTGGGGGCCGGTCCACCAGTTCACCGCCTCCGAGATCGTCCAATCGTCCGGGATCGACACCTCGGGTCCCTCCCCGACGGTGGTCGCGCTCGTCGCCCCCGGCCTCAGCCCGACGCCGTCGAGCCCGGAGTGGCTGCTCAGCTTCAACGTCACCACCGGCGCCGAGATCTCCAACGCCTCGGTCCACGGGTACGCGACAATCGTCTCCGTACGCGGGGCCTCCGGTAGCATCCCCGGACGCGCGGTGTTGCAGCTCGTCGCCGGCAACGACTCCCTCCTGAACCTCGCCGAAGGCTCCGTGCAGGGCGTCGGGTACACGCCGCCCGACAACTCGACCTTGGTCGAGGAGCAGAACGTCGAGGGCAGCGCGACGGCCCTCCTGCTCCGGTATCGGCAGACCCAGTTGGAGATCGCCGTCCTGTACGATCCGGCCACGAGCCGGACGGTGGCGGTCCTGCCGCTTTCGGGAAGCGTCACGGATGCGGAGGCGCTCGCGTCCGGGGGCAGCTTCTACGTGTACGTCGCCAACGGGACCGGGTTCTCGGGCTGGGAGGTCGGCCCCACGGGCGCCGTGACCCCGCTCCTTCCGGTCGACGTCTCGGGCCTCAACGGATTCGGGATGACGCAGGTCGGGAGCTCCCTGTTGCTCTATGCGCTCGTGCCCGAGGCCGGGGGCGCCCCGGGGAGCCGCTCGTTGTTCCTCACCGAGGTCGGGGTCGGTCTGCCGGCGCTGACCGCCGGAGCGCCCGCCTCGAGCACGGGGACGAGCCTGCCGCCGGCCGCGTCCTCTCCGTCACCGTTCAACTGGGCGCTGTGGCTCGGCGTGCCGATCGTCGCCGCCGTGGTCGCGCTCACGACGATCGTCATCCTTCGGAGGCGTCCACCGACCGCGCCCGCGGCCGCACCACCGTCCGGAGCGACCGCGCCGGAAGCGCCGTTGGGACCGCCTCCGGGTCCGGGGTGAGACGATGATCTCTCACTGGTCCGGACATCTGCTCGTGGCCGTTGCGACCCTCGCCCTCTTGGTCGGGTCGGGCGTGCCGCTCCCGGGCGCACCGAACGCGACGTTCACAGCTCCTCTCCACGCCGCGGCACCGACGCAACTCGGGATTCCCCCACCGCCGCCACCGCCGCCGCCCGCTCCGGCGATCGTGCAGACCGAGGGTCTCGCCTGGATCGATCTGACGCACTCCGGACCCGGCCACGCCCCGCCCGCCTCCGCGGGGTCGTCGCTCGCCTACGACGCCGCGGATGCCGAGTGGGTCGAGTTCGGGGGGTGCGGAGTTCCGCGGTGCCCCCTCAACGACACGTGGGTGTTCCGGGACGGCGGTTGGCAGAACGTCACGCGCGGGGGACCGTCCCCGCCGGCGCGCGCAGGGGCCTCCATGGATTACGACGCGAACGCGCAGGGCATCCTGCTGTTCGGGGGACTCGGGACCTCCGGCGCCCTGAACGACACGTGGCTGTTCCGCGACGGACTATGGACGAACGAGACGTACCTCGGAAACGCGCCCTCGTCGCGCGAAGAGGCGGATCTCGTCTTCGACCCGGAACCCGAGACCAACGGTTCGCTCCTCTTCGGAGGATGCCAGGCCCAATTGTACCCCTTCCCCTGCTTCAACGACACGTGGGTCTGGAATCCCGGAGCCGGTTGGGTGGAGCTCTCCGCGGGGGCAGCGCCTCCGGCCCGCGGCGGCGGCATGATGGCCTATGATGCCGCGGACGGCTACGTCGTTCTCTTTGGCGGCTGGTACGGGTGCGGCTTGTCGATCTGCAACGACAACGACACCTGGGAGTACTACTCCGGCCAGTGGTGGCCGGTCGACCCGGCCGGCCCGGTCCCGAGCGCGCGCGATTCGGGAGCGATGACGTTCGACGCCGCCTTGGGTGGCGTGCTGTTGTTCGGCGGCCTGAACGAATCGACGCTGACGGACACGAACGACAGCTGGGAGTTCTCGCAGGGAGGCTGGAGCGAGCTCTCGACGTCCCAATCCCCCCCGGGCCGGGATTCGGTCGGGCTGTCGGTCGACTCGTCCGACGTCCCGCCTCTGCTCTTCGGGGGGAATGAGTACCCCGCCGGGACCCCCCTCAACGATACCTGGGTGTTCGAACCGGCTCTCGGGGCCGGGATCTCCGGCGCCCCGGCCCACGCCGTGGAAGCCGGCTCGACCATCCTCCTTGAGGTCGCCGTGGTGGGCGGGAGCGCTCCGTACGCCGTCACGATCGACTTCGGCGACGGACACGACTCGGCGGCGGCGGGCCCCGGGCCGATGTTCGAGTTCCCTGCTACCTACGACAGCGTGCAGAACTGCACGGTCCGGGTGAACGTCACCGATTCGGTCGGCGTCAACATCTCCGCCACGGCGCCGGTGACGGTGATGCGGGGCCCGAGCGTCCAGATCTCGACAGCCACCGTCTCGGGCGACGTCGGCGTCCCCGCCCATTTCACTGGCACCCCGGGAAACGGCTCGCCTTTGCTGTTGAACTACTCCTGGTCGTTCGGCGACGGAACCCCTCCCGAGACGGGCCCGATCGTGTCGCATATCTTCTCTCTCGCGGGCCCGTACGCCGTCGAGCTCGGCGCGAACGATGCGGCCGGAACTCCGGCTTCGACCGAGCTCCTCTTCGTCGTCGCGCCCAACCCCACGGTGACGATCAGTGCCACCCCGACGGGACCGGTCGTCGGGGTTCCGCTCTCGTTCATCGCGAACGTTTCGGGCGGAACGGCTCCGTTCCAGTATACGTGGTCGTTCGGCGACGGCGCCTCGGCGGGCTCCCCCGGGCCTTCCCACGTCTACGCCACTTCCGGCACCTTCCAAGTGCAGTTGTGGGTGAACGACTCCGCCGGCGGCTCGGCCCACTCCGTTTCGACCCTCTCTGTGGCGGGCAGCTCCTCGTCGGGCCCGGGACCCTCGCCCGGTTCGGGATCGACCCCGATTCCGTCGGACTATTGGATCGCCCTCGGAGCCGTGGTCGGCCTCACCCTCGTGGCGGCGGCGGTCCTCCTCTGGAAGCGTCCTCCCCGGCCCTAGCGCGGACGACGCGCCCTCGGTCCACGACGGGGATCACGCCCCGAAGCTCCCGCTCCGGACGATCCACGACCGACGCCACGAAGGTCGGGATCGCGAACGGCAGGCCCTGAACCATCCGCGCCGGATCAGGCGATCCGACCGGAGTCTTCCATGAACTTCGTCAGGAAGACCTTGCCGGCCGCCGTGATCTGGTAGCGGGTCTCGACCGTCCGCTGCCGGCCCCACGAGTAGGCGGCGTTGGTGGCCGGTTGGACCATTCCGTTCGTGACGAGCAGTCCCAGGGCGCGGGCGATCGTCACCTTCCCCTCGCTCACCGCCCAGAACTTGGCCAACCGGGTCTCCAGCTCCTTCAGCTCCATCGCCTGCTCGGCGAGCTGGCCTTCGTTGTCGTTCTCCTGACGGTTCAGGTACCGGAGGATCTCCGCGAACGTGGCGCGCCACGGGTCCTCGTCGCCGCCGGCCGGCACCTGGGGGTACGGGGCGTTCGCCATTCTACGGCAACGAGCGTCGAAGGCGTATATGTGCACCATGCCCGAGCGGGGCGGAACCGGCAAAGGGGATGTACCCCCTCTTCCGATACCTGAGCATGGCGTGCACGTGCCGGCTGCCGGCCCGATGCAGCGTGTGCAACACGCCCATCCGGGTCCCGCTCTCGAACCTGGAGAGCTCGAGCGGAGCGGCGCTCATGCTCGACAAGTTCGCCCGCCGCGACTCGACGGCGAGCCGGGAGGGCCTTCATCGTCTCATCGAGGGGAACACCCGTTGTCCGCACTGCGGCCACACGGTGACGCACTTGCACTCGCGCAGCTGCGTCGCGGCGTACCTCGCCCAGATCGGGGTGCCCCCGAACGAGGCCGCCCAGCTCCTGCAGCGCACCACGTTCCCTGAGGGGTAGTTCGCCGTGCCCAACCCGCCGGAGAAGTTCGTCGTCACGCCCTTCGAGGTGCGGGGGACGATCGACTACGACCGTCTGCGCACGCTGTTCGGGACCCAGGAGCTGACTTCGGAGCTCCTCGACCGCCTCCGCCGGATCTCGGGGGCTCCGCTGCCCCCGACCCTCGAGCGCGGCGTCTACTACTCCCACCGGGACCTGGCCGAGCTCCTGACCGGCTACGAGCAAGGGCGACGGTTCTTCCTCTACTCCGGCCGCGGCCCATCCGGGCCGATGCATCTCGCCCACCTGATCCCGTTCGAACTGTGCCAGTGGTTCCAGGAGAAGCTGCACGTACCGATGTACGTCCAGGTCACCGACGACGAGAAGTTCTGGCTGCGGCCGGCGCTCGATCGCGCCACGACGTACCAGTGGGGGATGGAGAACCTCCTCGACATCCTCGCCGTCGGGTTCGACCCGAAGCGAACCCGGGTCTTCTTCGATACCCGCTCGGTGGGTACGATGTACTCGCTCGCGGTCGACGTCGCGAAGAAGATCCCGTACTCGACGGTCAAGGCGGTGTTCGGATTTCCGCCGAGCACGAACATCGGCCTCGTCTTCTACACGGCGATGCAGACCGTCCCCTGCTTCTACCCGTCGTGGAGGACGGGGACCCAGGTCCCGTGCCTCATCCCGTGCGGGATCGATCAGGATCCGCACTTCCGGATCACCCGCGACCTCGCCGAGGCGCTCGGCTACCCGAAGCCGGCCCTTCTCCACAGCCAGATCATCCCGGGGCTCTCGGGCGGGAAGATGTCGAGCGGTTCCGGGGAGAAGGACAACGCGGTGTTCCTCAACGATCCACCCGAACAGGTCGAGCGGAAGCTCAAACGCGCCTTCACCGGGGGCCGGGCGAGCATCGAAGAGCAGCGGCGGCTCGGGGCGACGCCGGAGATCTGCTCTGTGTGGGCGCTGTGGCGCTCCAAGTTCGCCAAGGACGAGCCCGAGTTCCAGCAGATCACGAACGACTGTCGATCGGGGGCTCTGCTCTGCGGCGATTGCAAATCGAACCTCATTGCCAGGGTGAATCCGTTCCTCGAAGAGCACCAGAAGCGTCGCGAGATCGTCCGACCGATCGCGGAGTCGCTGATCCTCGAGCCGGCGCCCGGATCGACGGGTCCCCACGGGGGACCGCCGCTCCCCTCGCCCTGAGCGGACTCCGCGGCTCCCGGGAAACGGTCTTGAAGCGCCGGTGTCGTAGCTCCGCGGATGTCCTGTATCGAATCCCAACTCACACAGATGGTCCCGGCCATCGAACGACAGCTGAAGCCGGTCCTCTTTCTCGCGGGAGGGTACCTCCCCCAGGCCTGGGTCTTCCAAACGGCCGAGGAGACGGCCTCGATCGTGGTCGAGAAGAGCGGCAAGGTCCGGGCGATGGCGGGGGCGGCGCCGCATCCGGACGTGACGATCGAAACGGACCACGATCGCCTCGCCATCGCGTTGCGGACCCGGGACTCTCACCAGGTCCCCCCGGGGCCTCCCCCCAAGGTCACCTTCCATTCGGACAAGGGCAAGTTGGCGTTCGAGTTCCTCAAGGGCCGGTTCGGCCTGTCGGCGTCGTAGGGGTCGGCTTCGTCGGGCGTGAGCTACCGGCTCACGGGTCGACGGCAAAATGGGGAACTATTATGTACCCCGGTTTCCGTGACCCGAACAAGGAATCCCAGACCCGCCCCCTTCGAGCTGCCCCCGCCAACAGTTGTTGACGAGTTTTGTTCGATTCGTGCACAGGTCGAACGATTCCCCGCGAAACAACGCAAAACCGACCAACAGAGAGAAAACGACCATGGTAGACAAACCCCTGACCAAACTGCGCGACCTAACGCCGAGCTCGAAACAAGTGAACGTCCACGCGAAGGTGGTGAACGTTGGAGAAGGTAAGGAAGTGATGGGAAAGTACGGTGACCCGCGAAAGGTCGCTGAGGCGATCATCGCCGACGACACCGCCCAGATCATCCTGTCGCTCTGGAACGAACAGATCGGACAGATCGCGAAGGACGATGTCATCCTGATCGACAACGGATACGTCTCCCTCGTCCGCGGACACATGCGACTCAACGTGGGCCGGTACGGCTCCATGGCCAAGTCGCCTGACCCGATCGCCGAGGTCAACTCGACGCTGGACATGAGCCAGCAAGAGTTTGAGTCCGAGCGCCGCTCCTTCGGAGGCGGCGGTGGCGGCGGCGGCTACCGCGGCGGAGGCCGGGGTGGCGGCGGCGGCGGCTACGGCGGCGGTGGTGGCGGTGGCGGCTATGGTGGCGGCAACCGCGACGGTGGCGGCAGTGGTGGGGGCGGCGGCGGCGGAAGCCGCGAGCGCTCCGACTACAAGCGCTACTAAGTGACAACCTTGGGCAGGGACTTCGGTCCCTGCCCTCCTTTCTTTTTTCGGACGATCGGATCGGACTAGCTTCGGCGCCGCCGTCCGCGCGCGCCGGACTTCGGCCGGGATCCCATCGGCACCGGCGTCGGGGTCCGGGCGGGCTTCGGTCCGGTCTCTGGCGTCCCGTACAGCGCGTCGACCGTCACGGGATGCTGCTCCAGCCAATGGAGCCCCTCGACGTACGCGTCGAACGACTCGAGGCTCGTGAACAGGGGAACGCCGAGCTCCACGGCCCGTCGCCGGATGGTGTACTCATCCTCGAGCATCCGCTCGAACTTCTCCTGCGTGAGCGAGAGCGGCACGTTCAGGATGAGGTCGATCCGGCCACTGTCGAGCGCCTCCTGGACGTTCGGGTGGCGGTCGGGCTCGGAGATCTTGTGGAGCACCTCGACCCCCCGGAAACCCCGGGCCACGAGGTACGCGGCCGTGTCCTCGGTGGCGGCGAGCTTGAAGTCGAGGGCGACGAGCCGCTCCGCGGTCGGCACGAGTGCCGCCTTCAGCTCCTGACCGCCCACGGAGAGCATCGCGCGTCCGCCGCGGGGGACGAGACGCACGCCCGTCGCCACGAGCGCCTTCACCAGCGCGTCCGCAAAGGTCGGGCCGAAGCAGGCGACCTCGCCGGTCGACTGCATCTCGACGCCGAGGAGCGGGTCCGATCCGGAGACCTGTAGGAACGAGAACTGGGGGACCTTGACGCCCCACCGGCCAGGCGGCAGCGGCGCGACCCCCTTGCGCCCGAGAGGACGGCCGAGCATCGCCCTCGCCGCCTCACGGAGCAGCGGGAGTCCGGTCGCCTTCGTGAGGAACGGGAGGGAGCGGCTCGCCCGCAGATTCAGCTCGATGATCTGGTACGCGCCGTCCTTGACGAGGAACTGAATGTTGAATGGACCGCGGATCTGCAGCTCCTTCGCGAGGCGCTCGGCGACGGAGATCAAAGCGCGCTGGACCGTGAACGGTGTGTGGCGCGGCGGCAGGCAGAAGATCGCGTCGCCGGAGTGGATCCCGGCGCGTTCGACGTGCTCGAGGATGCCCGCGATGAGCACGCTCTTGCCGTCGGAGATCCCATCGAGCTCGACCTCGTCGGCGCCCTCGACGAACTTGGAGATCACGACCGGGTACTCGGGGGATAGGCGTGCGGCCTCGGTCAGGAACCGTACGAGGTCGGAGCGGCCCCAGATGACCCGCATCGCCTGGCCGCTCAGCACGTACGACGGCCGCACGAGGACCGGGTAGCCCACGGTGTCGGCGAACGCCTCCGCCTCCTGCTCGCTGGTGAACGCCTGCCACGCCGGTTGCGGGATGTGCAGCTTCTCTAGCAAACGGGCGAACAGGGACCGGTTCTCGGCCGTGTCGATGGAACTGGAGGCGGTCCCGAGGATCGGGATGCCGCAGGCCGAGAGGAGCGGTGTCAGATTCTGGGCGAGCTGGCTCCCCACGCAGGTGACGACGCCGCCGAACTTCTCGAAGTCCATGATGTCGCGGACGCGCTCGAGCGTGATCTCCTCGAAGTAGAGGCGGTCCGAGCGGTCGTAGTCCGTCGAGACCGTCTCGGGGTTCGAATTGAGGAGCGCGACGCGGGGCACCCCTTCGGCGCGCAGCCCGTCCACGAGGTTCATCGTCGACCAGTCGAACTCGACGCTCGAGCCGATCCGGTACGGTCCCGCTCCGAGGACGAGCACGCTTCCCACCGGCGACGGGGTCACGTCGTCGGCGTCGGCGCGGTAGGTGAAGTAGAGGTAGTTCGTCTTCGCGGGCCATTCGCCGGCGAGCGTATCGATCATCCGGATGCGGGGCCGGATGCCGAGCTCGAGACGGTGCTGCCGTACCATCTCCTCGTCCTGACGGAGCGCCCGGGCGATCGCCCGGTCCGACAGTCCGTTCTCCTTCGCCGTGCGGAGGAGCTGAGGGGAGGCGACCTTTCCGGTCGAGGCGCAACGCATCAGCTCCCTCTCGACCCGCTCGATGTCCGCGAGCCCGTCCAGGAACCATCGGTCGATCCAGGTGCGCTTCGCGAGATCGTCGAGGGTCGCTCCCGCGCGGATCGCCTCGAGCAGCTGGATCAGGATCTCCGGCCGCATCGGGAGGAGACCGTCCAGGACTTCCGGTAGGGGGCGCGCCTCCGGGGGGGGGATCAGGTCCGACCGGGGGTCGACCATCCGTACGGCCTTGCTCAGCGCCTCGGGGAACGACGCGCCGATCCCCATCACTTCGCCGACGCTCTTCATCGACGGACCGAGGTCGGTGTTCGCCCGGGCGAACTTGGCGAGGTCCCAGCGGGGGAGCTTGACGACCACGTAATCCAACGCCGGCTCGAAGCAGGCGGTGGTGACCCCGGTGATCCGATTCTTCAGTTCGGGCAACGTGTACCCGAGGGCCAATTTCGCTGCGACGTACGCGAGGGGGTACCCCGTCGCCTTGCTCGCCAGCGCGCTCGATCGCGAGAGACGGGCGTTGATCTCGATCGCGTAGTAATCGTCCGTCTTCGGATCGAGCGCGAACTGGATGTTGCACTCCCCGACGATGCCGACGACCTCGGCGGCGCGCAGCGCGGCCTGGCGAAGCATCTGGTACTCGTGGTCGTCGAGGGTCTGCGAGGGAGCGATGACGACGTTGTCACCGGTATGCACCCGCATCCCGAGGACGTTCTCCATGTTGCAGACGGTGATCGTCGTCCCGAGCCGGTCCCGAACGATCTCGTACTCGATCTGTTTGTACTCCCCGACGTACCGTTCGAGGAGCACCTGGCCCACGGGGGAGAGCCGGAGGCCCCGGCTCACGACCTCCTCCAGATGCGCCGGGTCGCCGACGTACCCTCCGCCCTTCCCGCCGAGGGTGTAGGCGACGCGGACCATCACCGGATATCCGAGCTCGGCGACGGCGCTGCGCGCCTCCTCCAGGGAGTAGACGGCGCGCGCTTGGAGGACCGGGACCTTCGCCTTGCGCATGAGGGAGATGAACTTCGCCCGGTCCTCGGTCCCACGGATCCCGGAGAGCGGGGTCCCGAGCACCTCCGTCTGGCAGCGCTTCAGGACGCCTTGATCGGCGAGCGCGATGCCGCAGTTCAGCGCCGTCTGGCCGCCGAAGCTGAGCATGAGGCCGTCCGGGCGCTCCGCCTCCAGGATCGGGGTGACGAACTCGGGGACGAGCGGCTGCAGGTAGACCCGGCCGTGCCGCGGCGGGTCGGTCTGCAACGTCGCGATGTTCGGGTTGACCACGACGGCGTAGATCCCCTCCTCCTCGAGCGCCTTCAGGCATTGGCTGCCGGAGTAGTCGAACTCGCCCGCCTCCCCGATCTTCAGCGCGCCGCTGCCGAGCAGGAGCACCTTGTCGAACTTGCGCGGACTCACGCTGCCCTCCGTCGGAGCTTGGCGGCGAATTCGTCGAACACGAAACCGGCCTCTTGCGGACCGGGGTGGCCTTCCGGGTGTCCCTGCAGCGCGATCGTGCGGCCTCCCGAATCGCGGAGCGCTTCCACCGTACCGTCATCCGGATTGACCGCCCACGGTTTCAGATCGGTCCGCTTGAGCGACTTCGGATCGACCGCGTAGCCGTGATTCTCGCTCGCGATCAGCGCCGTGCGGTCGGTGAAGACGACGGTCTTGTTCTGCCCGCGGTGTCCGTACTTCATCTTGTACGTCTTCCCGCCGCGGGACAAGGCGAGGAGCTGCTGTCCGAGGCAGATCCCGAGCGTTGGCAGGGCCCGGCGCCGGGCGTCGCGCAGCGCTTCGATCGCCGCTCCGAGCTCCGCCGGATCGCCCGGTCCGTTCCCCACCAGGAGCCCCGCCACGCGGCGCCCCTCCCACTTCTCGGGGATCTCCGCGTCGAACGGTAACCGGAGGACGGCGATCTTCCGGGTCAGCAGGGATCGAATGATGCTCGTCTTCACCCCGCAGTCGGGGAGCGCGACGAGCGGGTCCCGGCGCGCCCCGTACACGTGCGCGACCTTCGGGGAGACCTGCGCCATGTAGTCCTCATCGGCGTATTTCGGGGCCGTGCGCAGCAGGGCGCGGAGGGCGCCGGTCGTGGGACGCTCCTCGCCGGGCTCCGAGACGGCGAGTACCCCTCGAACGACCCCTTCGGCCCGGAGATGCTCGGTCAGGCGCCTCGTGTCGATCCCGACCACGCCCGGGACGTGACTCTCGGTCAGCCACGTGTCGAGGCTCTCGTGACTCTTCCAATGATTCGCCGAGGTCACCCCTCGGACCACGAGCCCCCGGACCTGGATCTCCTCCGATTCCAGGAACGTCGGGAGGCCGTACCGGTCGCGGGCGGCGGGGGACGGGACCCCGTAGTTCCCGAGCAACGGGTAGGTGAACGTCAGGATCTGGCCGCGGAACGACGGGTCCGTTAGCGATTCCGGGTACCCGACCATGCCGGTGGTGAAGACCACCTCGCCGACCCGGGTCGTCCCGGCGCCGATCCCCCGACCTTCCCAACGGCTCCCGTCTTCAAGAAAAAGAGTCCCCCATCGGGCGGGAGATTTCGGGTCTTCGCGAGGCAACGTAGACGACCCGAAAGCGCGCACAATGCGACCTCGGCTTAACGCTTGCCTCGGGATTTCTGTCAAACTGCCCGCTCGGTCGTGGCGTCACGGAAGCCGGAGCGTAAAGTGCCCGGCGCCGCTAGGAGGATCCATGGCCGGGTTCCCCCGATTGAGACCGCGGTACGACGTGACCGTCCTCGGGGGCGGGCACGCCGGGCTCCAGGCCGGATTGAAGGTCGCCCTCCTCCACCACACCGCCGCGATCGTCGACCGGGGGCCGAAGTTCGGCCGGTCGTTCTACGCGCCCCACATGGCGAACATTCCCGGGTTCCCCGAGGGGATCAGCGGCCACAAGCTCCTCGACACGCAGATCGCCGCGGTCAAGCGCCAGGCGGATCGGATCAGCTATCTGACGCCGGCCCGGGCGGTGAAGGCGACTCGGAACGACGCCGGCTTCGAGGTCACGTTCGAGTGGCTTGGGGCGACGCACACCGTCGGCAGCTCCGCGCTCATCCTCGCCCTCGGCGTCGTCGACCGCATCCCCGTGGTCGCCGGCGAGATCAAGTCGATCTTCCCCTGGGCGAACGCCGCCATCGTCGACTTCTGTCTCTTCTGCGACGGCCATGACCTCACCGGGCGGACGGTCGGCGTGATGGGCGACGACGCGTTCGCCGCCCGTCTCGCCCTCGATATCCTGGAGTTCGAGCCGACGTCGGTGGAGCTCCTCACCCACGGACATCCCCTGCTCGGCACGACGCCCGAACCCGAGCAGAGCTCGCTCCGCCGACAGCTCGAGAAGAATGGAGTGACCGTCTACGAGAGCGAGATGACCGGCTTCGATGGGATCCGGGAGAAGCGCTGGATCGTCCGGTTCGCCGACGGCACCCGCCGAGAGTACGAGCGGGGCTTTTCGGGGCTCGGGTGGTTCGAGATGAACTCCGCCCTTCCCCGTTCGCTCGGGGCCCGCTTCGATCCGGACGGGTACGTCGTGACGGACGAAGATTGCCGGGTCCTCGCCGAGGACGGCGGGGCCCCGATCCCCGGTCTGTACGCCGTGGGCGACCTCCGCAACGGGTGGAACCAGATCCCCGAGGCGTGGGCGACGGCCGAGCGCGCCGCCATCCATGCGTACGCCGAATATCTTCCCGGTCGGCCCCGGGCGCCCCTCTAACGCGAGCCGACCATCGGGGCGGCCACGCCGAGGTGGCGCGCGACCTCCGCGAGGTCCCGTGCGATCGCGTTGGCCCCCGCGGCCCGGAACCGTTCGACCTCGGTGCCGAGGACGCTCGGCGTCTCGGTGAGGACTCCGTAGAACCGGACGCCCGCGGCGCTCGCACACTGCGCGTCCATCGGATGATCCCCCACGTACGCCGCCCGGTGCGGTTGGACCCCAAGGGCCCGGAGCACGCGCCGCATCGATTCGGGATCCGGCTTCACCGGCCCGACGTCGGTCCGAGTGCCCATCGCCTCGATGTACGGGAGGAGGTGCGCGTTCTGGAGCGCCTGGCGCGCGTACACGGCGGACGAGCGGGTCAAGAGGCCGATCCGGAAACCCCGTTCCTTCAGCGCCTGGAGGAGCTCCAAGGCGCCGGCGCGCGCTCGCGTCTGGGGCAGCGTCGCCAGCTCCATCTCGTCGAGGCGCTGGTTGACGGCCGCCTCGAACCGGTACCGGTCGGTCGCCGGCCGTCCCAGCCGATCCATCGATCCCCCGGCATCCTTGAGGAGACCGGCGATCGTGCGATGGAGATCGAGATCGCTCGGTGGCACCCCGTACGACATCGCGATCTTCGCGACCTCCCGGCGCATCTCTCCGTACGGGTGGGGGCTGAGGACGAGGGTCCCGTCCAGGTCGAAGATCACCCCGAGGAGCGGGTCATGGTACTTCGGGTCCACAGGCACCCTACGGGCACCGGGCGACCTTCCGCCCGTTAAAGATTCGTGCGGAGTGGAATCCCGGTCGCCACCCCCGGTCCGGGCGAAGTTCTCATGCCGGTCGACGCCTCCCGGCCGGTGATGCCGGACGGGTCGCTCCAGTCCCTGCCGATGGTCCGGCCCGACAAGATGTGCCGGCCGGAGCTCCTGACCCATCCGTTGCGGCGCTGGCTCGCCCCGGCCCGACGCGAAGTGGATCTCCTCGATCCCCAGCCGGGCGAGCGCATCGTCGACCTCGGAGCCTCCGTTGGGTACTTCGATGACGAGATCCTCGAGCGGATCGGCCCGACCGGCTCGCTCGACCTCGTGGACATCGACGGGGAGAACTTGGCGTTGTACCGCTCCCGGCGGAGCCCCGATCTCCGGGTCCGATACTGGACGACCTCGGCCGCCCACCTCGACGCCATCCCGACCGGAGAGGTCGACCAGGTCCTGGCCAGCCTGGTCCTCTGTTGTCTCGGGGACAAGGAGGGTACGTTGGAGCAGGCGTGGCGCCTCCTTCGACCGGGAGGGCGGATCCTGGTGACGTACCCGCGTCTCGGAGCCGGTCCGCTTCGCATGCGCCGCTCCCGGTGGGCCTCGTTGATGGCGAGGCATCCGTGGCAGGCACGTCCGGTCGTCCGGGGATGGCTGGTGCACCGCTGGCTTCTCGAAAAGCCCCCGTCCCCGTCGGTCGCTCCGCCGAAGGGTCTTTGAACCCCCCCGTTCCTCATTCGTCGGTAGCGTCCTCTCCAGAGGGCGGACGACCGTATGATTGTGCGACGTTCTCCGTGGTGGCCCGTCGTGGCCGCTCTCGGAATTGTGGCCCTCCTGCTCGCCCCTTCGGTGGGAGCCTCGTCTCCGACCCGGAGCGCCAGTGCCGGCCGGCCGAGCTCCGGCGGATCGAGCGGGACGGCGGCGATGAGCCTCGGCGAGCTTTCGGCCGGTCCGTGGACCGAGATCCCGTACTCCGAACCAGGGTGGGGCCTGCCCGGTGCCGTCGCCACCGGGCCCGCCGCAATCCCGTCCGTCGTGGTCGTGGTCACCCTCCCGTTCACGGACCCCGGAGCGCTGAGCCAGCTCCTCTCGAACCTTCAGGACCCTTCGTCCCCGCAGTACCACCAGTTCCTGACGGCCTCCTCCTTCGACCAGGAGTTTGGAGGCTCCTCCTCGTCGTTGGAGGCACTGGTCGGCTACTTCCAGGCGAGCGGGGCGACCCAGGTGACGCCGTACTCGGACCGGGTCACGATCACCGTGCAGGCCTCCTCGGAGGTCGTGGGAGAGATCTTCGGTGTGACGATCGAGAACTACACGCTCCGTGGGCAGCCGTACTTCGCGCCCGAGAGCGCTCCGAAGCTCCCGGAGACGCTCGCCGGCGCGGTCGCCTCCGTCGTCGGCCTCAGCTCCTACTCCCAGTACCTGATCCACACGGACCTCTCCCACAGTACGTTCCACCCGCCGGCCGCGGGCGCGCCCGCCCCCATCACGACCTCGGGGTACCTCTCGCCGGCCTCGTTCGGAGGCGCCCAGCTGGAGTATGCCCCCGACCTCCAGGTCGCCTACGACGAGCAGTCGCTCTTCGCCCAGTACGGCTACCCGAACAACTCAGTGATCGCGACCCTTCTCTGGGGTGGCAAGTACACGGGAGGAGGGACCGCCGCGCCGTGCACCACCCTCACGACGGGCCAGAGCCTCGGGGACTTCGTACCGAGCGACATCTCCGATTTCTTCAACGAGACACTTCCGGCGGGAGAACCCCACCCGACGATCCACGGGGTGCCGCTCGCGGGCGCGGTCGGACCCGGCCCGAATGCGTCGTGCGACGACACCGGCGCTAACGACGAGACCACGCTGGATCTGGAGATGGCCGGGTCCCTCGCCCCGGGCGCCACGATCTACAACGTCTACGGACGGAATGCGACGAGCGCCGCGCTCGACAATGCGTTCGCGTTCGTGCTCAACCCGATCGGATATCCGGGGCTGAAGAACGTCTCGGTCATCTCCAATTCGTGGGGGAGCGCGGAGTACAACGACAGCGGGTGGTACAGCGATCTGGAGGTCGCCGAGGCCCGGGGCATCAGCGTGCTCGCCAGCACGGGGGACGCGGCGGACAATCCGTCGAGCCCGAAGTGGCCGGGCGGCCCGAAGACCGATTTCGCGCAGTTCCCAGCGGCCGAAGCGTTCAACACGTTCGGGACCATCGCCGTCGGAGGCACGACCGTCACCCTCGACAAGACGACGTTGGCTCTGCAGAGCCAGATCGCCTGGAACGACTCCCCCCTTCTGATCGGTTCGGAGGGCGGGATCTCCCATGTCTTCAACGAGACGGTGTGGCAGAACCACTCGGCGAGCGCCAACGCCACGTTGAAGGGCGCCGGGCGGGGGGTGCCCGATCTCGCCGCCATCGCCAACAACACACTCATCACCATCTCGATCGAGGGGTACGAGTACCAGGCGACGAATGCGACCAACGGCGGATCGTTCGAGGACGCCTCGGGGACCAGCGTCGCGTGCCCGGTCGAAGCCGGGATCCTCGCGGAGATCGACCATGTGCTTCAGGCCGCGGGGAACGGCCGGCTCGGCTTCCTGGATCCGGGTCTCTACTCCGTGGAGGACGCGCAGCACACCGCGTTGACCGCGGGGGCGACCACGGGGTTCATCCCGACCGGGCCGTACACCTCCCCGCTCCCCGCACTCCCCGTGATGGACGTCACGTCGGGGTCGAACAACAAGTACCACGCGAAGGCCGGCTGGGACCTCGTCACGGGATGGGGCTCCTTGGATGCGTACAATTACACGATCTACGTCCTGAACGTCAGCTCGGTGGGCGTCCCGGGCCATCTGAGCGGCGTCTCCGACGACCTGAACCTGACGAACCTCCAGGTCACCACTCCCGGAAATCCGTACTACAACGCTTCGATCCAACAGAACTTCTTCCTGGCGGACTCCCTGGGCGCGCCGTTGTACTGGATCCAGAATGTGATCTACATCAACTGGTCGCACGGCTGGGCGATGAACGACTCGGGGTGGGTCGTCTTCCCATTCTACGGCCAGTATCCGTCGCTCACGGATTACGAGTACAACTTCCCGCTCGTGGGAGCGATCGTCAGCCTGCCCGCGCCGCTCAACGTCTCCACGAACCTCTCCGTTCCCCACGGGCCGGACAGCTCGGTGGTGACGTTCTCGGTCGGCAGCAACGTCGTGAGCCTTCCGGTTCCGGGGGGCGCGTACGTCATCGGCGGGCTCTGGGACAACTACTCCTGGCAGGGGACGACGTACGAGAACGGGCCGTATCCGGGGAACGTCGTTCCGGGCGGTCTCTCCCCCCAGTTCGGCCTCGTCGGGGGACCGAGCGGGGGCACGGGCCACTTTGCGGCCCCGACCGCGGGAACCCTCCGGGCCTGGCTGCGTCCGTTCGGTAGCATGAACTGGATCACCCCCGTCACCACCACCTTCGACCACTCGAACACGCAGACCGGTGAGTCCGCCCTGAACCTGGCGTGGACGCGCGTCGGCGGCTCGTCCAACGACTGGTCGCTGAGCGTCGTCGGGGGCAGCCACACCCAGGGCGTGTTCGCCTATGACCCCCAAGGCTTCAACGCCACGTTCCAGGAGACCGGGCTCCCGGGGGCGACCGCGTGGTTCGTCAATGCCACCAGTTCCACGGGCGTGCTCTTCCCCGGTAGCTCGAGCTCATCGAAGATCGTACTCTCCCTCCCGAACGGCTCGTACACCTACACCGCGACGAGCGTCTCGCCCGGCTACCGCGCGCCGTCCGGGAGCGTCGACGTGTCGGACGCCCCCGTCACCCGGACGGTGCCGTTCTCCATCGTGGGGTACAACGTGACGTTCGGGGAGACGGGACTTCCCCCCGGCACGCTCTGGTACGTCAACATCACGAACCGATCCGGCCCCGTGGTCGACCTCAGCGGGAGTTCTGCGAGCCTCGGGGTGAACCTGCCGAACGGCGCGTACAACTTCACGCTCGCCAGCCGGGACAAGTCGTGGCGGCCGAGCCCGGGGTACACCTCGACGTTCTCGGTGAACGGGGCGAATCTCCCGGAGGCCCCCTCGTTCGAGGAGGTGACGTTCACCGCCTCGTACTCCCAGACCGGATTGCCGTACGGATCCGATCCGTGGTACGTCAACGCCACCAATCGAACCGGGAGCGTCTTCTCCGTCGAGTCGGTCAACGGGTACGCGAACCTGACCCTCCCGAACGGCTCGTACACGTTCCTCGTCGCGTCGGGCGGGCTGCGGTGGGGCCCGGATCCCGGCTCGGGCGCGTTGACGATCCAAGGGGCGAATCGAACGGTTCCCGTCGTCTTCTCCGAACAACAGTTCGACGTGACGTTCGAGGAGACCGGACTCCCGGCGGGGACGCTGTGGTTCGTGAACGGCACGGGAGCCGCCTGGGGGATCTCGGCCGCCAGCAGCTCGGGCGCAATCTCCCTCTCGAATGGCACGTACAGCTACACGATCGCCTCGTCGAACAAGTCGTTCGCGCCGAGCGCGGCCCCCTCCCCGTTCAATGTGACCGGCCGCGCGATCGACCTCACGGTCCCCTTCGAGCTCGTCACCTACGTCGCCTCGTTCCACGAGGGCGGCGACCTGCCGCCCGCGATCCCCTGGTATGTGAACGTCAGCGGTCAGCCCTCCGTTTCGTGCGAGGGTTGCGCCAACTCCGTGACGCTCCCCAACGGCACGTACGAGTACGACGTCACCTCCGCGGACAAGCGATACGAGCCCTCCCCGAGCTCGGGAAGGCTCACGGTCGACGGGAGCGGCCCGAACGTCACGGTCAACTTTACGGAACTGCAATTCGACGTCAACTTCACCGAATCGGAGCTTCCCTCGGGCGCGCAATGGTTCGTCAACGTGAGCGGAGAGCCGTCCCAATCCTCCGCCGGGGGGCCGTTCGAGTTTCTCCTCTCCAACGGAAGCTATCCGTACACGGTCGCCTCGACGGACGGCGCGTGGCTCCCGACCCCGGCCTCGGGTACACTCGAAATGCGGGGACCCACGGCCAACGTCTCCGTCCTCTTCTCCCGGATCGCGGAGAGATCCGCGTTCGATGTGACGTTCACCGCTCAGGGTCTCCCGGACGGAATCCCCTGGTACGTGAACATCACCGAGGGAGCGTCGCTCCAGACGCTCGACTCCAGCGTCACGTCCGCGTTCCTGAACGGGAGCTTCTCGTACGCTGTCGCGTCGGCAGACCACCGATGGGCCCCGAACGTCACCTCGGGCATGTTCGTCGTGACCGGGACGGATCGGAACCTCACGGTCCTCTTCCACGCGGTCACGTTCGCGGTCGGTTTCACGGAGTCGGGACTTCCGGACGGGATGTCGTGGACCGTCACGTTCAACGGGAACACCACCTCCGCCACGTCGGCGTCGCTCGATTTCCCGGCCGTCTCGAACGGGACGTATGCCTTCGTGGTCGAGTCCCCGGCCGGATACAACGTCTCGAGTGCCGGAGGGCCGGTCGTGGTCGACGGACACTCCGCCCGGTTGAGCCTCACCTTCTCCCCCATCCCCGGCAGCAGTTCGAGCCCGACGAGTGCGTTCGGCTCGATCCCCTGGTGGGTGTGGCTGCTGCTTATCGTCGGTGTTATCGGGGTCGCGATCGCTCTCGCGCTCCGCCGCCGGCGCGGGAACGAACAACCTCCGGCCGGTTCGAGCCCCCCACCCGGGGCGAATCTCGCCCCTCGCCCGCGTCCTCCTCCCTCCCCGTGATATTGCGTCGGTCGGTCGAGAGTAACGGTGGCTTCCGAAGTTCTCTCCCTCGAGCACCTCAGTAAGCGGTACGGGAGCCGAGAGGCCCTGCGAGACGTCAGCTTTCACCTCGCCGCCGGGGAGTCTGTCGGCTACCTCGGGCCAAACGGTGCCGGCAAGACGACGACCTTGCGGATGATCGCCGGTCTCACCGTGCCGTCGGGCGGCACGGTCCGGATCCACGGCAAGGATCCGTCCAGGGAGCGCGCGGACGCCCTCGCGCGCGTGGGAGTCCTGGTCGAAACGCCCGGCCTCGTTCCGTACGTCCTCGGCGAGGATCTTCTCGACTATATCGCGGCCGTCAAGGGCGTACCCTCGCGCCACCGGGCCACCGCGATCCGGGAGGCGGCGAGGCAGCTCGGCGTCGAGGAGCATCTCGCCCGCCCGGTCGGATCGTTGTCGACGGGTCTCGCCCGTCGGCTCCTCCTCGCCGGCGCGCTCATCGGGGATCCGGAGATCCTGTTGCTGGACGAGCCGACGCTCGGCCTCGACCCGGCCGCCCGACAAGATCTGCGAAAAGTTCTCTCTGATCTCCGGCGAGCCGGGCGGACGATCCTTCTCTCGACCCACCTGCTGGAGGATGTGCAGGAGCTCTGCGACCGGGTCCTCTTTCTCCGGGACGGCCAACTGGTCGGGGACGAACCCGTGGAACGCGTGCGGACGGACCCTCGGGGCGCTCCGCTCCGCGGGCTCCATCTGCGGTTCATCGACGACATCGTCGGCGAGCGACTCCGGTCGCTCCTGGGCGAGGCGGGCACCGTCGAGTTGGACGGTCCTCGCGAGGCGACGGTCTACTTCCCCGGGGACGAACGACGACAGGCCGAGCTCCTCGCCGCCATCATCGGCGCCGGCCTTCCGCTCGCGAGCGCCAGCCCCCCGGAGCCCGAACTCGGACGGCGGTACCTCGCGAAGGTCGGACGGGAGGACGCGACGTGAGCGGCGTCGGAGCCACCCTCGCCATCAACGCCCGCTGGGAGGTCACCCGACTCCGTCGCTCGCAGCGCCTGTGGCTCCTGCTCATCCCGCCCGTTGCGGGCCCGGTCGGGAGCGCCATCGCGGACCTCTACCTGAAGATCCCCTCCCAAGGCACGGCGCTGATCCTCGGACTGCTCGTGACCGGAGGTCTGGGCGCCTTGATCATGCTCGATCTGACGGCGCTCGCCGTCGGGGAGGATCTGACGCTCCGCGCCCACCTCACCGCCTTCCCGCTCCCGCAAGACCGGACCGCGTTGCTGGGCGGCCGTGTCGCGGTGGTGTGGGGCGGCACTCTCGGAGCGTATGCGATCGGGGCCGCCGGGGTGTGGGTGTTGGGCGGGGCGCTCGTGACGACGCAGCCGGGAGCAGTGACGCCGCTGTTCCCGCCTTCCCACCTGCTCTTGGCGCTCCCGGCCCTTCTGATCTTCTTGGGGGGCGTGACGGCCGCGGCCGCGGTGATCACCCGGGCCGCGGCCCAGGCCTTGGTCGCCGGGATCCTCGCGGGGGTCCTCGCCGCCGGAGCTGCCAGCTACTTCGTCTTCGAGCACCAGTTGAGCGCGGTCTTTCCCGTCGGGCTCGCCGGAATTGGGATCGTGGGGTTGGGTTTCGCTCTCTACCGATATCCCCAGCTCGAAGCGTGACGGAGCAGTTCCCTCCGGCGCGGGTCGCGCTCAGGTCCAGGCCGAGTGTTCCAAGCGGACGTGACGGTCCCAGATCGGGATCCGGGTGAACGTGCGGCTGCACATCGGGCAGTGGTACGCGGCGACCTCGTCGTGCACATGGGGCAACCAGCTGCGCCGCTCGCCCTGGACCGATCGGTGGAACCAGCGCGCCGGGAGTCGGATCGCGCTCCATCCAAGGTAGAGGACGATCCCCATGCACGGGAGGATCGCCAAGATGCCGACCCACGCGAGGCCGAGCTGGAGGTCGCTCCCCCACGGCAATCCGAGCGCAGCGTATTCGGCGTGGAGCTGCGTCCACGAGTAGGAGAAGTACCAGAGCGCCCCGAGCGTGATCGTGCAGTAGGCGGTCATCCCCACGATCAGGTCCCCGAGCACGACCGCGGCGGTGCCGTGGAGGAGACGTTCTCGGGTTCGAGCCAGAGCTGGGGCCGTCATCCGTCGTACCGTGCTATATTGTCTCATATTGGTTGTATATATATTCAAGGTACCAACGGAAAGCCGACCGAAGCGGCTCGCGCCCGTACGAATCCTCCCTGGGGCCCTGGGCCCATGCGTGGCCCCACGCCCCGCCGGCGACCGTACCGTCCCGGGCGGTCGTGGGTTCATTGCAGACTGAGGTAGAGAAAGATCGAGAGCGCCGCGCTCAGGACGAGGTCGCTCAGCGCGAGGAACCGCCCGAGGCTCCCGGGTCCCAAGCCGAATGCGGTGAACAGCAAGGGAGAGTTGAGCGCGGTCTCGAAGAACAGGGCGACGAGGAAGATCACGAGACCGAGAACGTACGGCGCCCTCGTCGCGGCGTAGCCCCGAACGTAGACCACTAGCAAGGATGCTAGAAGGACCAGGCTGAGCGTCGAGAGCAGGACGTTGGCCTGAGTGACCGCGGTCGGAGGCGGGGGGGCGCCGGGCGGTCCGGCCGGCGGCGGGGCCTGCGGGACGTGGACGGTCAGAGCGAGGGCCGTCCCGAGCGCGAGACCGATGACCACGACGAACAGGACCCAGTTGGCCGCATTCCACGTTCTTCCGTTCCCCTTCGGTTCCATGTTCTACCTCCGAGTCCCTCGCGCCTTATCTCGCGACACGATCGCTTCCAGCGCGGCCCACCGGCTCTCGAGGTTCGGCGCGACGAAGTAGACCTGGCCGTACCGTTCGCCCATCACTTCGATGAGATGGTTCTGCTGGAGCACCTTCAGGTGGTGCCGGACCGTGGTGTAGTCGAGCCCCAGCACCTGCGAGAGCTGCTGGGCATTCCGCGGTTCGTCGCGCAGCGCCTGGACGACCCGCACCCGGGTCGGTCCGCCACTGCTGCTCTGAAACAACCACCAAATCAGCTGCTGGAAGCTGTCCAATCGAACCCGCCGACACCGAATCCCGCCGTGGGAATGTATCTATTGTGTGTAGGCGGCCCCGGAGCGGGGCCGCCGGAGAGGGCCGGATCGGGCCTCACTTCGGACGGGGAGCTCCTGGTCGCGAGGGAGGAGGCGCGTTCGGCGGGGGAGGAGGTCCCGAGGGAGATCCGCAGTTGAGGGGGGGCGGTGGGCAACGAGCCGTCCCGTTCGGGGAACCCCGGGAGGTGTTGGCGCCGGCCGATTCATTCATCGTCGCGGGAGCACCGGGGGGGATGCCCGGCGGTGGGCACCCGCACCGGACGGTCGACTTCCCCGAGCCGTTCCCGCTCATCGGCGCGCCCGAGGTTCCGTTCAGACCCGGAGCAGCGGGGGGTGGACATCCGCACGGAGGAGGCGGCCGATGAGTGGCGTTCGTCCCGTTCGGGGATCCCGTTCGGTTCGGCGGAGGAGCGGTTCCGTTGAGGCACGGCTTCGCGGTCCCGTTGCCGGTCCCGGTGGAGCCCGGGTGCGCGGTGAGCGCCGCACCTCCGAAGACCCCTCCGAAAACGAAGAGGGTCATCACTCCGATCGCTGCCGAGAGCGTCGCCGCCGTCACCAATGCTTGCTTCACTTGGGTCTTCATCTCGGTCCCTTCCGAGAGAAAGAAGGGGGTCGGGGGTGAAGCCAGTTTTCCGAGAACGTACCGGAATCTTTGGTGAATCGTTCCCTGGGGGGCGCGGATCACTGGTCCGGCGGCGAAGTCGCGGTTCGTGAATCCCGTACGCGCCCCTGCACCTTCAGGGCGGTCAATGTCACCATCTTACTCGGTCGTCCCGGCGGTTCCACCTGGAAAGGTACCGGACGATCCTTCGGGTGCTTCTGGAACCAGACGGCCATGGCGCCCTCCACGTCCGGGTGGACGGCGTCCAAGATCCACCGTCCGTCGGCCCTCTGCTTCTCCGCGAGGAGCTGGAGGGCAAACTGGAGCCTCGGATCCGAGCCGTACCCGAGTGCGGTGAGCAGATCCAGCCCCACCAAGACGTCGTAGTAGTAGTGGACCGGATAGTGGAAGCGGTACCACGGAGGATAGCTCGCCCCTTGCTGGTGGAGCTCCCGTTGTAGAAAGAACTCGGCCGCCCGTTCCACGCACCGCGTCATGCTCGGCGTCCATTTCGATCGGGGATAGACCGAGAAGGCGCTGAGCCCCTCCCACGAATCGAGGTTCCGACCCGATCCGAAGCACGACCAACCTCCCCTGGGATCGGCCACTTCCACCAGCCATTCGAGGGTGCGCCGGACGCGGACGTCGTCCTCGTAACCGAAGCGGATCAAGGCTCGGGCCATGTTTCCGGCGAGGCAGTAGTGAGGCGTCCGCTTCGAGGCCCCGCCCAGCCCCCCACCGGTCGCGGGGAAGGTGGCCATCCAGGCCTCGCAACAATCCCGGATGACCGGTTCCGCCTTCGTGAGTCCGAGATCCGAAAGCACGAGCATCTTCCAGTGCGTGGTGACGTACTTCGGACGGTACGAGTTCGGATCCGGTCCCCAGCCGCCTGCCGAGTTTCTCTCGGCCAGGATCTCGGCCGCCCATCCCCTGTCGCGGATCGCTCCCTGGGCGGCCTTCACCTCCCGGTCGCTCTCGGGCCGACCCAGGAGACCCGTGAGCGCCAGGTAGCGAACGGAGGGCTGCTCGTCCTCCAAGAGCCAATCCAAGACTTTCTTCCCCGGCATCTACGCCGTGAGTGGGTCGAAGGCCTTCTGATTTCCGACTAGTTCCGGGGGGAGCCGGGGGACTCCGTCGCTCTGGAGGTGGCTCCCTGGGCGCTCGAGACCACTCGCCATCGGGAACTCCATCCAGGTCGCGCCGAGTAAGTGAGACTTGAAACCCCTCGAAGAGCTACCCGATTCGATGAAGGCGGTCGCAGTCAAGGCGCTGAGAGAAACACCGGAGCTCATGGACCTCCCGAAGCCGGAGCCGGGGCCGGGAGAGCTCCTCGTCCATCTCACCGCCGCGAGCATCAACCCGCTCGACTGGAAGATCGTCGATGGCATCTACGAGGGCAAGCGGCCGCACGTCTTCCCGCTCGTGCTGGGCGTCGACGGCGCCGGCGATGTCGAGGCGGTCGGCCCGGGGGTAACTCGGTTCAAGGCGGGGGACCGGGTGTACGGCCAGTTCCTTCACTCACCGGTCGGGACGGGCACCTATGCGGAGTTCGCGACCGTTCCCGAGGGGATCGGGATCACCAAGATCCCCCATGGGATCTACGACGCCGCCGCGTCCGCCGTCCCCACCGCCGGCATGACGGCCCTGCAAGCCATCGACGCTTTGGCGGTGCCCCGGGGAAAGACCCTCTTGGTGCTCGGGGCGCGGGGGGGTGTCGGCTCGTACGTGACCCAGATAGCGTCCAACAATGGCATCCTCGTGATCGCCGCGGGTCGGGGCGACCACGGAGCGTACCTCCGAAAGTTGGGAGCTTACCAATACTTCGACCTCACCCCCTCGGGCTTCCTCAACGATTTCAAGTTCTCCCAGCCGAACGGGGTGGACGCGGTCCTGGACCTCGCCTACACGGGAGCGGAGTTCGAGCGCTCGATCACTCTGGCCCGAGAGGGCGGAATCGTGGCCTCGACACGGGGAGCGGTGAACGAGGAGGCCGTCGCCGCGGCGGGCCGGCGAGGGATCAACGTGAACCTGGCGCCCAACTCCGCCCTTCTCGATCGCCTGTCTTCGGAGCTCGCGAGTGGCCGGCTACGGGTCCCCGTCGAGACCCAGGTCCCGCTCGCCGCATTCGCAGAGGCGCTGGATGCCAACCGAAGCGGGGCGGCGAAAGGAAAGACCGTCTTGAAGATCTGAGTCAGCCGGGCGCCAGCACTTCCCCTCGGGGGGCCTCCCGGCTCCGGGAAAGAAGAGCTGGGCTGGAGAGGGTCCCTAGGCCAAAGTCTGCGTCGTCTGGCCGGTGTAGGGTCCGGTCCCGATCACTACGAAAATGTCCCCGGTTGGCGAGGTGCCCCCACCGGCCGGGCTCACCTGGAGGATGAATTCTTGAAGGGTCGAGATGAGGACGGGGAGCCCGCCTTGGGAGACCAACGAAGTGTGGCAGCTCGCCGTCGTGCAGGGCGCCTAAGTGAAGGTCGACCCGTTGAAGATCGCCATTCCCATTCCTGTCGACACGTCCAGCAGGGTCACGGAATGGAACGAGAGGAGATGACCGGTGGGAGATTCGAGTTCAAATCCGAGGCTTGACGTGGAGAGGGAACTCGCTGCCTCCCCCACCGGGATCGTTTCGCAGTAATCTGTACCCACCGTGGGAGTCGCACATCCCGTCGTGGCTGTGCCGTTGTGGAGCACTACGGTTTGAGAGGGCGATCCCATGCCGAAGGCACAACACCCGATTGGGGTGTTACTGATCGGCGCACTCGAAGTAGTTGACCAACTCCACGCCACGAGGACAACAGCTACGGCAACGACAACTCCGGCCCCGAGTACGACGTGCCGGGGACTCGGGGCGCGCCGCTCCGGGTCCGAGTCCATGAACTTAGTAGCGTCCACCGGGGCCTAAATGATTGTGTTGGCAGTTGCTTGGCACCGAACATCGTTCTTGTGCACGGGGGTCTGCGCAGGAGATATGCGGGCTGACAAGAGGCGGACGGCGGGCCCTCCTCCATGACCGATCTCAAACCGGGATTTCGAACGGTACTCGGAAACCGGCAGTACCTCCTCTGGTTAGCCTCCTCGAATTCCGCCAGCGTCGGGTACTCTGTCTATGCGATCAGCGTCGTGTGGCTAGCCTACACCGCCACACACAGTTACGCGATCGTCGGCGTGATCCTGTTTGTCGAGTACGCAGCCTATGCCGGGTCGTTCCTCATCGCCCCGTTCGCGGATCGGGTCCGGAACCAGCGAACGATCTATCTGATCTGTTATCCCCTGCAAGCCGGGGCAGCGGTCACCATCGGCCTCGCAGCTACGCGCGGATTTCTGACGCTCCCGCTACTCGCGGGACTGGTCATTCTGATCTCGGTGCTCTGGGATCTCCCGTGGGCCGCCTCCAATGCGGCCCCCCGGCTCCTCCTTACCCCCGAGGAGTTGTTCGCTGCAGGGGGTGTCTCAGGTGCGATCGGCGGGGCTAATTCGATAGCCGGGTACGCGGTGGGAGGGATTCTCATCCTTGTCGTGGGGGCCTACGGTGGCATGTTCTTGTACGCGGCCCTTCTCGGAATCGGAGCAGTCCTCGCCCTCGGGTTGAGGATTCATCCCGAGCCGTCCCCAGAGACCGGGTTCGGGCAAAGTTTCCGCGAAGGGTGGCGCACCATCGCGTCGGGAGCCGGACGCCCGCTGCTTCAGCTCGCCTCAGTCGATGCGATTCAAGGGTTCTTTGCGTCGGGAACAGCGCTATTCATCACCCTGATCTCGATCACCACGTTCGCCATTTCGAGCACGGCCTACGGCGTTCTCTTCACGATCTACATCATCGGGGGAGTTACGGCGGGCTTGGTTCTGGGCTGGGTGAACCCCCGGGAGACGGCGGGTATCGTCATGGTCGGTTCGCTGCTCGCGAGCGGCATCACCTTCGCTGTCGTCGGCGTGGTGCCGCCTGCCCTTGCTCTCGTCGCGGTCATGTGGTTCTTGCTCGGGCTCTTCGTGACCGCGTACGGTGACGCAAAGTATGCGTTCCTGAGGGGAACGGTGAATCCCAAGCAGCTTGGTCGCGTGAGCTCCAACATGTACTTGTTCCCGGGGATCTCCAGCGCTATCGGTGCCCTGGTCCTGGGGACTCTCGCCGGCGATCTATCGCCGCTCCAGTTCGGTCTCCTGCTCGGTGTGGGTTTTCTTGCCGCCGGAGTTCTAGCCAACCTTCTGCCAGCGGTGAAGGTGCTTCAGTACTGACGCGCACCTACCTCTGGCGACGGCAACTCCCGAAATTGGCATCTCCGGGCGAAGCTCCTTGCTTCCCCCGGGGAAGATGCGGACCTGTCCCCCGCAAATCTACAGCGAGATGATAGGCCTGAGCATTTCTTCCACCGGAGTCAATTCTCTGGGCAGCGCTCAGAAGTCGTGTGCCGACGGAAGTTTCCGTGATGAGCCGTGATTTGAACTTGATCGTGGACCAGGAAGCGACTCGGGCTGTGTGCCGCTTCGATTGGACCAACAGCTCGACTGCCTCGTGGGCCTAATCGGAAACGCACCCGTATCGGTCCAAGCCGAGGCACGGACCGGCGCGTGTCCGAACCATCTTGCCTGACGAGGCCAAAGCGGGATGCATCTGGGAACGGATGAGTGATCCGAGCTCATGGAAGGAGCCATGGCGATCGCCATTCAACTCCCACCCCAACCCCCCGAGGGGCCCGTCGATTGGCTCAGATTGGTTCAGGATCTGATGCAACGGAACAGCCAACCGATTGCGTCCTCCGAAATGGTCGACGGAATCTTGACCCTGCGGACCGCGAACACCCCTCGGTTCATTCCCGCCATTGTGAAGCTAAGACTCACGGACCGGGAGATCCTCGTGCTTTGGGAATACTCCGACGCGCGGCGGACTGGCTGGCGGCAGCGCGTGTTGGGCGGTTATGGGGAGGACTTCAACCGGTTCATCCTCAGCTTTTCCGGGAACCACTGTCGCAAAGTGAGGCGGATGACACCGGAAGATTGGACTCGCGAGGTATTTTCTACGACGTACTCGGGCGTGGTCCTCGGACCTCGTGAGCGAGATCATCCTAGATGTCTGTCAGGATCTCCAAACGAGCCGCCCGATCAAGATTGGATCCACTCGGGCGGGACCCCGGCGTGGGGCTTTCCGGGAACCATTTGCCGTGCCGCCATCCAACGACGGCAAACATTTCCCAATTGCCAATAACCCATCAACAGCAGCACCCCTGCCCCAATGCTCACGATACCGGCACCGACGACGATGGCCGTCAACGGGGCGAACGGCGCCTCCGACCCGCCTTCCCCGGCCAGCCCTATCAGGAGGAGCGCAAGAATGAGGAGGAAGATGGGATCAAACGGGACCGCGAACGTCCCCACCAGCCACTGCCATTGAGTGCGTGCCCAGTAACCCGGACCCAGCTCGGGTACCACCTCCTCGGTCGCGAGGATCATACTTCGGGCGAAGTAGTAGTGGTGGAGGCCGCGGAGCAGCATGAACACCATGATCATCAACGCCAGGACGGCGAGGAAGATCTCAGGCGCCGGGTTGTTCGCGACATTGAAGTGGTCATCCACACCCGTCTCCACTGTCAGCCATCCGAGGAGGATGACGGCTGGGCCGATCGCCCACGAGATCCAGAGAACCAGCCGGGACCGGTTCCAAGCCTCCTTGGAAGAACGGATTCCGGGTGCCCACGCTAGCGGAAGACGAAGTGGGTCGCCCACGAGGCTCCGATACTCTTCTCCCCAGTGGACCGAGGAGAAGAATCCGATCGAGACGCTCGCGATCGCCGGCAGGGCAATGAACAGCAGAAGACCGGCGAAGGCAAACACGTAGAAGTCTCCGTACACGTCCGCTTGCGCGGCGTAGACCCCGATGGCCACGAGGCTGAGGAAGATCGTCCAAGTAGCCACCCATAGGATGGCCGAGTTCCGGCGGAGGTTGGCTACGTCGATGAGAGCCAGCACGGTCTCCCTGGCATCTCCACGATCCTGCGGATGCACATCCAAGGTCCAGATGAGGGTGGACGAGAGCCTGGTACTGTCACCGGCATCTTGTTCCGACATCCCGACCCCGTCGCCGCCTGCGCGGAGATCCGGCGCCGAGGGGGGGTCGTGACGAGCGAGCCCCGCGTGGTCGAGCTCCCCCACACCAAGTTCGTCCTTGGCGTGGTCGCCGACCCAGACGGGAACGAGTTCATCATCACGAACCGGAGCGATTAGTCCGAACCCGCGGGAGAGGTCGTTCCCCGGAGAGGTCGGTCTCAGCGATGGACTCCGGCGATGTGCCCACTAGACGCTGAACGTCCTGTTTGACGTCCTCCGTAGCTTGCGGAGGACCACCGAATTCACGTCGAGGCGTATCGCCCGACCGGAACTCCTTTAACCTTTGGTCTAGTTGCACGATTGATTTCCGTGTATCACGGATAATCGAACACGGGTGGAAGAAATGGCATCGAAAGCACGCCTTGCGACCCTGATCCCGATCAAGAACATGAACCGCGCTCTGAGGTTCTATACGAAGGTCCTCGGCGGGGAGCTGTTGTACCGCGGCGAGGGCGAGATGAAGGACGGCTGGGCGTCCCTGAAGTTGGCCACGCAGGACATCTGGCTCATTGCCCCGGAGAAGAGGGAATCGCGCAAGCTGGCCTACACCACCTTCCTCGTCGACAACATCGAGGGATTCGTCTCCGGCCTCGTCAAGAAGGGTGTAAAGTTCGATAAACCGATGAAGATGAGCAAGGAGACCAAGATCAAAGGGCCGGTTGCCTACGACTCGATGGGGGCAGCCGCCTTCTTCAAGGACACGGAAGGGAACCTGTTCATGGTATGGCAGGGCGACCCCTCGATGTGATCCCACGAGATCTCAAGCTCGCGGACCCAACCGTTTCGTGCCTCCCTCCGCCGATAACCCGCCCCGTCCGGCGCCACTTCGCCTGCCATTCCAAACTCGATTTGATTGCCGGCGCATCGCAGACGCCGCGTCCCGCCGATCCTGATGGAGACCCCTTCCGCTGTGATCGCACCAGCGACCAGTATCGACCCTTCGTCGGCGGGCACACCTTGGGGAGATCCGGTCCTGTGAGGGCTCTCCCGACCGAGACCATCGGAAACTCTTTCGCCACTTTGCCCCTCCCGATTACCGTGGGCGACGGCTCGGCGGGAACCTTCGGCGATGTCCCGTACGACCGCTGATGGTCGTCTTCTGGCTTGCCGCGGGGGCGACTTCGTTGGTCACGGGCAGCGTGCCGGTCGTTTCCCTCGTCGAATACTGTGGTCGCTTTGCTGGGGAATCGTGTACCTTTTCGCTCGACCCCTCCACAGGGATCGGGTTCGTCGGAGAGTTCCTCGTACTCCGAGGAATCATTTTGGCGGTGGCAAACGCCGTCAGTTTCCTTTGGTTCAAGCATGATGCGCCGGAACGCCCCAAGCCAGAGGCGTCGGAGCAAGGGACGGAGGATCCCGTCTCACCCGAGATCGATGCTCCCGGAGCTCCGTCGCCGGCAGCGTTCAGATTCCGGGTGGAGGAAGTTCGCGCCACCCGGGGGGTGTGGGGTCCTTCGTGACGGAAATTGTCGAGGCGGGGGGGGTCCGCGTACCGCGACCCTGAGGCTGATTCCCGGACCAAGCCCCACCACCGGGGAGTGTGAGGTCGAGACGGTGAAGGCCGGGACGACCGGCACGCCGGATGCCGAGATGACCTCCGGGACGGGAGCGGCGTTGACGATCCGGGGTGTCGGAAGCACCACGGGCCGGCGCGGACTCCGATTGACTCGGGCTTGGTGGGTGAGCATCGGCGTTTTTCTGACTCCTGCGTGACGCCTCGTCCCATGAGCCGCTCCGGCTGCGCTCGCCGGCTCCGAACGTCGTTAGCGCCCACTCCCGGGCGGGGACGGCCTACGGCGGGTGGAAGGAGACTCCGCCTGCGGTGCAGCTACCTACTCTCGAGGCCGAGCTTGCGGGCGACCCGGGGAGGCAGCCGACCCTTCAGTGGACATCTCGCGTCATCGAGCACGGTCCGCGCCTGGGCGTAGCTAAGTGTGATTGATGGCCCGTCCGTCCGGATCATCACTTCGCCGGAGGGTAGCGCGCCCGGGAAATCCGGGTTGCGCATCTCGGTCCAGGCGACAGAGCGCCGCACCGCCTTGCCGGCCCGGGGGGTGCGTTCGTACACGACGATCCCCCAATCGCTGACAGACATGCCCAGGTTCGACGAGCCGAGCACGATCAGCCCGGTCACTCCGATCGTCAGCAGCGCGCCGAATCCGGCCAGGAAATCCAGCTGCCACGCCGGGAACCAGTGGTTGA
This sequence comes from Thermoplasmata archaeon, assembly GCA_022750455.1. GTDB lineage: Archaea > Thermoplasmatota > Thermoplasmata > Lutacidiplasmatales > UBA184 > JAKIVR01. The sequence goes on from JAKIVR010000001.1 coordinate 107,338, forward strand.
CCGTGGCGATCCACAGGCCGAATCCGACTACGAGGGCCATGACCGGGACCACTAGCGCCACGGCGAATAGCAGGGGACGCGTCAGCGGACTCCGCACCACGCCGGGGTCGCGGGCGGCCGACTTGGGGACGATCTCTAGCACGGTCGCGCCCTCCCCGGCCATGGGGGGTTCCGGTGCCCCGGCCTTTCCGGGTCCTTCACGAACACCCGGAGACCACACCCAAGAGGTTCAGGCTCTCGCCCAGACCCCCGACCAGCTCCCCGGAGATCGCGTCGTCCCACAGGTCGTACTCCTTCAGCGTGTTGCCCTTGAAGGCGATCAGGTAGAACCCGATCAGCAGCGACGCCGCCCCGAGGTACAGCCCAATGATGTTGAAGAAGTGCCCGAGACCGCCGCCGATCGCCTGGGCGGCGATCGCCACGCCGATGGAGATCACGTCGAGCGCCCACATCACGATCGGCATGATGGCGACGTAGGAGATGTACCCGTCGAGCACGTAGCCGAACTGCTCGATCGCGTCCACCCCGTTCTGGAAGTCGCCCGCCATCGGATAGATGTTGAACGCGTACCCGATGATCGCGAACAGGGCGACGAAGTCCGACGCACACGACGTGCTCAGGGTCATGACGTGGGACCCACCGCCCGTCATGTTGTACATCCACCATGCGGAGGAGACCATCGCCCCGGTCAAGACCCCGCCCAGGGGCACGAGCGAGGCAAGCCCCGCCACGAGAGCGCCGATGGCCGCGGAGGTGAACAGCCCGATCACGAGGGTGATCAGGAAGCCCGCCCCGAGGCTCAGACCCTGGATGACCACGAGGGCGACCGCCACGGCCGTCCCCAGCATGAGCCCGATGAGGAAGGGCGTGCCGAACAGATCGTTCACGAACTTGGCGAGCTGGCCCTGGTTGAGCGGAACGGAGCCGTTGTTCTCGGCCCACAGGGGGGAGAGGTCGTGCCACAGGGTGGTCATGTACCCGGTCATCGCATCCTTGACCGGTACCGTGATCGCCTGGAGCAGTGCCTGGATCCCGTCGATGATCGCTCGGAGTAACTGATCGACCAGATAGACGATCGAGTCGGCCACCGCCTTCAGGGCACTGGCGACCTGGTGCAGCGCGGCGAGGCCCCAATTCACCACTTCCGTGGCCAGGTACGCCACGAAGGCGCCGGCGGCCTGCACCGCGCTCCACACGACCGACTCGAGCGCGCCAACGGTCCCGCTGACGGCGTTCCAGATCGTCGCCCCGACGTCCCACCAGGGAGTGGGTGGGGGGTTCGGGTTCCTGTACACCGGGGTGCCGTACTTGCCTTGGTTGAACTCGACCGGGTTGGCCAGCGCGGCGGAGACGGTCGATGAGAGTCCCAAGCTGGGCAGATACGGGGTCGCGGTAAAGCCCCAATTGGTGAAGTTGCCCGAAACATTGAGCAGGAGGCCGGCCAGCAGGTCCTTGAGATCCGCGCTCGTGGACAGGTTCAGGGCGAAGATCGCCCCGATCGCGTACGACGGGTCGACGGCGTCCAACGAGGATTCGCCCGGGATGCCGCCGCATTGGGAGCCGCCCCCCGTGCAGTTCTGATTGGCGTTCGAATAGACCTTGATGTACCCGGCATGGTTCTGCGGGTCCTGAGTGTAGTTGTAGTCAACCCCGGCGTAGGTGGTGCCGGTCGCTCGAGCGATCCAGTACCCTGGTGCGAACGCTCCGCTCAGGCTCCCTTGGAACGCGCGCGTCGTGATGTTCTGGAACGTCATGTTCAGGAGCGCTTCGCCGAGCGGCGAGGTCTTGAACAGCATCCGCGGCACGAGGATGTTGTTCATGCCCCCGTTCAGGCTCACCGAGTACGACACGGTCGAGATGCCGTGCGCGGCGGAGCTGTTCACGAAGGGCACGGAGCCGACCGAGAGGGAGCCCGTTCCGCCGATCGTGTCGTTGACCTCGAGCAGGATGAAGTTCTGCTCGCCGGCATACCGCCCAACCCCGAGCGGGAGACTCGAAAGGGAGGAGTTGTCGCCCGGGACCACCAGGAGGGTGTTCGCCTTGGAGAAGACCGGGACCACCTGATAGGTGAACTCGAGGCCGTACCCGGTGCCGGTCAGGGTCTTCGACTGCGATGCGCCGTTCTCCAGGTCGATCGCGATCGAGCTCGTGTTCTTCCACTTCAAACCTGCCGATTTCGCCTCCACGATGGAGAAGTTCAAGGTCGCGGACTGGGCGGTCGGGGCGACGGGGAAGTTCACGATGAACTTCGAGGTGGAGCGCACCGTGCCCCCGGTCGCGGTGACCGACGCG
>JAKIVR010000010.1 GCA_022750455.1 Thermoplasmata archaeon
CGTCCCAGGCGTCTCGAACTCGTACGTTGGGTCCTCGCCTGCGCTCGTCCCACCGGTACCAAAACTCCAAGCGAACGTTATCGGGCTCCTGCCCCCTTCGAACTCGACAGAGAAATGGATCGGGATTCCCAAGTCCACCGGATTCGGAGTGGCAGCCGCGGTCACATTGACGATGGGCTCTTCATTGCTTGGCCCCCAGAACCACGTAGAGTTCGAAGTGCGCCCGACTGGGAAGGTGCAGTTCGGACAAGTCGCCCCGCCGAACTCAATGATCCCGCCCGTAAGGGGGCTCTCCGCCAGGCTGGGGAGGGCCATCGCCCCGGGACTTCCTGAACTAGAGCTCAAGTTGAGCCACGTCCCGTTTTGAAATCCCCAGGTGTCTGCGTACGACTGATACGGGACACCATCACAAATCATCCCGTACCAGAGCGGACAGGTCATATACCACCCTCCGAGTAGAACTGTGGTTCTCGTCGAAGGGTCGTACGCCATGCTTCCACCGAGCCGGGCGGGTGGGGCGACGGTAAGGTTTTGCGATTCGTTGATCCAGCGTGTCCCATTCCAGACCCAAGTAGTATTACTTGGTCCACCCGTTTCCGACCCGCCGAAACCTAGAACCTGCCCGCTCTGTCCATCATAGGTCATGCTTCCCAAGTCGGGTGTTGAAAAGGTGACGTTCTGCTCTTCGCCGGAGTCATTGACGTTGAGCTCAGTCCAAACTCCGTTGGAGTAATTCCATGTGTAGAGGCTCTGACTATCCGTCAGCAGAACATAGCCTTGGGCAGAATCGTCGGCCATAAGCCCAATAGGCGGTCCACCGCTGGGGCTACAGTCACTGATTCCAAACCCTGGATACCTGCATTGAACTGGGAGATGACTCCAAGTGTCGGAATAAAATGCCCACGTCTGGATGGTCTGATTCTGGAGGGTGATTTCCGTCAGGATGTATTGATCTGTATCGTCGTAGGTCATGTAGACTGCAGCCGTCGTGGGGGGAGCTACTGAGAGGGTAGAGGAAATGTTAGTCCACACGCCATCGCTGAACGTCCAGGTCTGATTGGTATCGACACCTGAGCCGCCGAAGTAGAGCACATAGCCATCCACGGGATCCGCGGCAATCCCGAAGTCTCCCCCTGCTGGTGGAGAGCGTGAAGCGCTCAGATCACTCCAAACGTCCGACCCGCCGTCCTCGTAGGCCACCATGGGAGTGAATTGACAGCTCGGCGAGTCAATCCCTTCGCAAGCGGCATCGTTAGGGGGGCGTGCGCTCGACGAGTCTCCCGGAATTTCGCTAGGGTCTCTTTGACCCAGGGGGACGGTGTGTAGCGGGCCGCCGCCGAGCGTGGGATTCGATTCGAATCGGAGTTCGGCTTCAGAAGACGGAATCTGCGGAAGCAGCAGGATCAGCGCGATACTGACCGAAATGAACAAGTGACTGCTGCGGGCTCGAAATCGAAGAGACCCGGTGGGCTCTCGTCTCACTCTTGCGACCATGATAGGGGGAAGCTCCTTGTAGGACCCGATCGTTCCATCGCGTATTAATTGACGCGCAGAACTCCTCCGCGAGTCTCGCCCTACAGAAGGGGCTGAATAGTTCCACCCTGGGAAGCTGTGCTGAATCGGAGAGTAGCCCCGAACGGATTCGCGGCCACTTCAGGTAAGCGGCCTCTATGGTGTACCGGTCTGAAGCCAAGCGGTCCTCATCGATAGGGGGAACATCGCACCGATCCAAAGAAGATTGGGGAGTACTACCTTTACGTCAGGGCCGCGGGAGAAGGCAAAGCCGGAAAATTCAGGGCCCGACCTCCCTTTCGGTAGTGGTGTCGCCCGGAGTACCCGGAATCGGATTGGGTCTACTGGTACACACGGGCGCGATGGTCGACTCGCTCGACTAGGATCGTTCGAGTTGTTGGGTCGAGCAGTGCCAACAACCGGTAGTCCCCGATGCAGAGCTTGCGCTCATCCGAAGCGACCAGTGTGAGAAAATAGTGTCCCGGATCCTTCGCGGCGGACTCCAGCTTCCGTACGACCCGGCGCGCGATAGGGGGATCGAGCCGACCCAGATCACGCGCCGCCGTCTCAGACCAGAGTATCGACCAGGGCCTCAGAGGCTCAACCTGCGCTTCATCTCCTCGTGCCCGATGGTCCGGCCTGCCCGGAGGTCGAGTCGCGCGTTGAGCAGGCCGACTCGGAAAGCCTCGCGGTAGGTCCCCTCGTCATCGCCAGTCGGCACGAGATCCAAGAGCTTGTTCAGGAGCTCGTCGTACGTCTCGCGAGGAGACTGCTTGAGTCGCGCGAGACGCTCCCGGGTCTCCGACGAAAGCTGGATGGTGGTGAACATGCTGGAACATGGCACATGACGGACATATAACTTACCATGTGGAAGCACTATGGAATTTAAGTGCGGGGAGAGGGATTCGAACCCACGAACTCCTACGAGACCAGACCCTGAATCTGGCGCCTTTGACCAAGCTGGGCGATCCCCGCGCGAACGCCGGGGAAGGTTCGTGCCTTATACGTTCGCCTGCGGCTGCGTGCCGGCCGAGGTGGTCGGGCTTCGCGCCGCCTCCGTTTCCTGGAGGACATCCAGGGCCTCGGGCACGGTCGCCGACTCGTGGATGATCGCCGCGAGCGCCTTCAGCATCCCGACAGGCCGATCCGACTGCCAGATGTTCCGTCCCATGTCCACTCCCGCGGCCCCCGCTTCGACCGCGTCGTGCGCCAACCGCAGGGCCGCCTCGATCGAGTCGAGCTTCGGACCTCCCGCGACGACGACCGGGACCGGGCAGCCATCGACGACCCGAGAGAATCCGTCGCAGTAGTACGTCTTGACCAAATGGGCCCCGAGCTCGGCGGAGACCCGGCAGGCGAGCGAGAGGTATCGCTGGTCGCGCTTGTCCAGCTCCTTGCCGACGGCCGTGATCGCCATCACCGGCATGCCGGTGTCCTCCCCTTCGGTCACCAGCTGCCCCAAGGCCGTCAGGGTCTGGTGCTCTTTCGGCGCCCCGACGAAGACGGACATAGCGACCGCCGAGGCGTTCAGGCGGAGCGCCTCCTTGATTGGCGTGGTGATCGCCTCATCGCTGAGATCCTCGTGGAGAACGGTCACGCCTCCCGAGACCCGGAGGATGATCGGGACACCGGCCGTGGGAGGCACGCTCGTGCGCAGGATCCCGCGAGTGAGAGCGATGGCATCGCAGTGCGGCAGCAGGGGGCCGAGCGTGGCCCCGGCGTTCTCGAGGTGATGGGTCGGGCCCATGAAGTAGCCATGGTCGACGGCCAGCATCACGGTCCGCCCCGAGTGGGGTCGGAACATCCGGCCGATCCGGTTGCGCATCCCCCAGTCCATGGTCGTCCTCGAGCCGGTCTAGCCGACGGTCGCCTTAACTCCAATGGCCCGGGCGGTCACCAGTTAGGCCGCGCGAGGCCGGGAGGAGACCGGTACGCGCCGTTCCTCCTTGACCCGGTTGAGGACGACCTGCGTGTTGGTGCGCTCGATGTGCGGGTCCTGGAGCGTCCGCTTCACGAACGCATCGAGGTCCCGACGGTCCCGGAACCGCCCGATCACCAAGGCGTCGTAGTCTCCGGTGACGTCGTAGATGGCGTACGCCCGGGGATCGCGGGCGAGATGCTCCTCCACCTCCCGGAGCTTTCCCTTGGAGATCCGGATGCCGATCGTCGCCGTGAGCTCCCAGCCGATCTGTTCGTCGTCGAGCACGGGGATGTACCCTCGGATCACCCCGGCGCGTTCGAGACGGGCGAGGCGCTGTCCGACCGTCGTGGGGGAGATCTGGAGCCGGTGCGCCAGCTCGCGATGACTGCGGCGTGCATCGACGTTGAGTTCCTCGAGAAGGGAGCGATCGACATCGTCGAGAGCGGACGTTCGCGTCATAATTATCAATAGAAATGGTCGTATAAATAAAGTTCGTATCATATTATGAACAATAGTCCATATTTCTCGGACGAGGGTTGAAGTAGCCAGGCTCGCTGGTCTGCTCGGAGAGCTCGCATGGCGATGACAGGGACCACGGACAACGGAGCCGGGCTAGGGCCGAGCGCGACGGTCGAGGACGTGATGGCGCGCATCGAATCGCGCCACCTCCGCTGGGTCGAGCTGTACTACACCGACGTGATCGGCGGATACAATCATGTCCACATTCCGGCGCGAGCGCTCGAGCCGGACGCGTTCACCGATGGCGTCCCCAAGCTCGACGGCTCGTCGGTCCGCGGGTTCCGGGAGATCTTCGAGTCGGACATGATCCTCCGACCGGATCCCACCACCTTCGCCGAGATCCCGTGGGCGGCGAGCCAGGGCGGGGCGGCCCGGTTCATCTGTGACGTTCTCCTCGGCGGCAGCAAGGAGCCGTACGGCCACGACCCCCGGGGGGTCGCCAAGAGAGCGGCTGCGACGCTCGCGGAGGCGGGATACGATCGGTCGTACTGGGGCCCCGAGATCGAATTCTTCGTCTTCGACTCGGTCCAGCTGATCCCGTCCGCCGATGCGGTCCGCAACGCCTGGGGCGGCGCAGGGTACCTGATCAACAGCAGCGAAGCCCCGTGGGATGGGAACGGCGACCAGACGATCCGCTTCAAGGAAGGCTACCACCGGGCCGCCCCTCACGACTCCCTCGAGGGGATGCGCAGCGAGATGTGCAACATTCTCACCGACGACTTTCACATCACCATGGACGCCCATCACCACGAGGTAGCGACGGCGGGCCAGCAGGAGATCAACATCCGCTTCGACGAGCTCGTGCCGGCGGCCGATCACGTCCAGGACGTGCGGTTCGTCGTCCGGAACGTCGCCCGCCAGAAGGGGAAGGTCGCCTCGTTCATGCCGAAGCCGATCTTCGGCGACAACGGGATCGGCATGCACATGAACCAGTCCCTGTGGACCGGCACCACGAATGCGTTCTACGACGCCAACGATGCGTATGCGGAGGTCAGCCAGACGTGCCGGTACTACATCGGCGGTCTCCTCGAGCACGCGCGGGCGCTCTGCGGGCTGACGAACCCGACCACGAACTCGTACCGCCGGCTCGTGCCCGGGTACGAGGCGCCGGTGTTCATCGCATGGAGCAAGGCGAACCGCTCGGCGAACGTCCGGATCCCGTTCTACCACAAAGGTCGACCCGCGGCGAAGCGCGTCGAATACCGAACGCCCGACTCCGCCGCCAACATCTACCTGACCGAAGCCGCGCTCTCCCTCGCCGGCCTCGACGGGATCAAGCGGAAGATCGAGCCGCCGGCGCCGGTCGACCACGACATCTACAAGCTGACGCCCGCGAAGCGGAACGAGCTCGACATCCGAGAGCTCCCGGGCTCGCTCGGGGAGGCGCTCGACTGCCTCGAGTCCGACCGGGCGTTCCTGAAGCCGGTGTTCCCGGACTCGCTCCTCGACGCGTTCGTGGAGATGAAGCGGGAGGAGCAGCTCCAGCTGAACCTGCGGCCGCACCCGTACGAGTTCTACCGGTACCTCGACCTCTAGTCCGGGAGGGAGTCGCCGCCCACCTCGGGCGGCGTCTCCTCCGGCGGCGCCTCGCTGCCGGAGGGAGCCGACTCGCCGGGCCAGGACGTCGACAGCCGAAGCGCCATCGAACGGTCGACGGCCGCCTCGGCGATGTCGGCGGAGTACGAGGCGATCCGGTCGATCGACTCCACGATCAGGCTCAGCGGCACCGCGACCGAGTACGGGAGCGGCGGGCTCTGACCGTCGCCGGCGCCGCGTTCCATCAACGCCGCCCGGTGGCCGTGGACGGCCTCCGCGGCGTCGAGGACGACGTTCGCCTCGAGGACGTCCGGGGTCTCGCCGAGGGCGACGGCGCGAATGAAGACGTCGAACGCCTGCTGGTGGAGCGCCGTATACGCGGCCCGGTGCTCGGGCGGCAAGGCTCCCGACGGCAGGAGCGCCCCCTGCTGGAGGATCCGGACCCCGTGATCGGAGACCCGCTCGAGCGAGCGGGCGACGAGCAGGGCGAAGACGCCTTCCCGTTGGACTCCCCGGTCCCCGTCCCGTTCGAACGTTCCGGCGCGCATCACCTGTCGCTCGACGAGCCACGTTAGTCGGTCGACCTCATCCTCGGAATCGGCGAACGTCGGGGTGGCGAGGTCGTGTCCGTCGTCCCAGATATGGAGCGCCCCGCGCTGGATCTCCGTCGCGGCGGCGGTCATGAGGCCGAGTACGGTGTCGAAGTCGGTCGCCGAGCTCTCGGTCGATTCCCGGAGCAGGAAGAAGTCCGGCCCCGCGCCGACGACGTCGAGTCGGGCGGTCCGGCGGACGAACTCGCGGACCGTCCCGCGCGACTCAGCGTCCAGCCGGGGCGATTGGCGGATGACGATCTCCCCCGCGCCTCCGAGGTACGCCCCCACGAGCTGTCGGAAGAGATGTTCCGGGGCGTCGGCGGGATCGATCACGATGTCGGTACGGCCTCCGAGCGTCTCTCGGGAGCGCAGGTCTCGGACGCGGATCGCACCGTCGGCGGTCTCCGTCAGGGCGACGGAGGCGCCGGCCTGGAGGTTCCGGTCCCGCACCCACGTGGCGGGGAGTGTGATGGCGACCTCTCGGCCTTGGGCCGGCTGCAGGATCCGCAGGAGCTCGTGGGATTGGGCCGGGCGACCGGAGGGAGCCGGGGGAGTGGGGGTCGGGACGTTGCGGGCCTTCTTGCTTGCGTTCATCGAAGGAACGATGGGTCCGCGACTACATATTTACATCATACATAAAATATATAGTGATCCGTATTGCTGCGGGCGCGACCGATGGCTCCGGTACGGCCACCGAGGTCCGACGTCGCAGCGAAGTGCCTATCCTTTCGGCTGGCTCGGCCCGCCCGTGCCATCGGATGGCGTCCCGCCGCTTCGGCTGTTCTCCGCCACGATGCGCGTCGACGCACTATTGGCGGATTGGCGGGGAGAGGCCGCGGTCGAGAGGGACCCGCAGCTGCGCGAACGACGCCTTTACGGTTCGGCGTGGAACGCGTACCTCGAAGAGGGCGACTACGGGTTCGGCCTCTGGTGCTGGCACGAGTGCGATCGCCTCCAGAACGCCCTCGGCAGCGTCCGCGAGGTCACCCGGGTGCTCGGGAACGGCCGGTACCTCGGGTTCTCGCACCGCCGGGTGATCGCCGAGAAGCTCCCGATGGAGCGGGTCTACCGGCCCCGCAAGGGCGACATGAGCACCCCCCGGACCGACGCGATCATCCCGGCCGGCTACCAGGTGCTCTGCGCCTACGCGGTCCGCGCCCAGGCGGGGGACCGTCGTGCCGCCGCGGAGCTCGAGATCGCTCTCACGGACTATGAGGACCGGCGCCGGGAAGATCCGTTCCGCGCCCACTTCGAAACGTTCCGTAAGCTGCTCGACCGCCAGCGCGAGCCCAGCGCCGCGTCGTCGGCTCCGGCTCCATGAGTCCCCCCGCGGGCGACGCCGACGGCCGATGGCTCGTCCGGTTCGGCTACGACGGCGCGTCGTTCGATGGGTGGGCCCGCCAACCGGGTCGACGGACGATCGAGGAGGTGATCGGCAGCGGACTCGTCCGCTACCATGTGGCCCCGTCACTCCGGGCGGCGCGGCTCGCCGTGGCGAGCCGTACCGATCGCCGGGTGAGTGCCGCCGGCAACGTGCTCGTCCTGACGAGCTCCTGGGAGGGGGACGCGTTGCTGCACGCCTTGAACGGGATCGCCCCGGAGATCTTCTTCACCCACGCTCGCCGGGTCCCGCCGTCGTTCCGAGAGCGGGGCGCCGTGCGGAGGGAGTACCGGTACTTCCTCGGCCAACCGTGGTCGCATCCCGACCGGGTCGAGGCGGCGATGCACGAGCTCGCGCGTCCGCAGCTCGACGTCCGAAGCTTCGGGCGCGACATCCCCCACGAGCTCCCCAAGTGGCGTCCGGTCGACTCCATCACGCAGGTGAACGGCCGGCGGCCGTATGTCCGGGTGCGGGCTCCCGCCTTTGTCTGGGGCATGGTGCGCAAGATCGTTGCCGCCCTGCAAGAGGTCGACGCCGGCCGCCTCTCGCTGGAGCGTCTCGAATCGGCGGTGCAAGGTCGAGGCCGGCTCACGCTGCCTACCGCTGAGCCGGAGCCTCTGGTCTTGTGGCGCGTGCTGTACGCGCCTCCGATCCGCTGGACCCACGTCCGCGCCCGACACGGCCGTCGGTCCCGCTACTGGGAACCGGCCCTCCGACGATCCGTCGCCCGGGAGGCCGTCGTGCGCGCGGTCGCCTCCGAGGCGACCCCGCAGCCCCCGAGCTAGGGCCGTTCCCCCCGCCACTCCACGGAAGGATTCATCAACTGTCCGTCGTGAATCGAGCTCCACGGATTCATGGCGACCCTCCTCGCGCTGATCATTGGCTCGTCGATCCTCATCGTCGTCGCCCTCCTCTTCTTCGAGGGACTGGGCCGGCTGCTCGGCGGGATCGTCACTCGAGCCCACGGCTCGGCCTCCACGGTTCTGGCGATCCGCGACACGCTCCGGCTGGTCGGCGTCGGCGTCGCGGCGTACGGCGTCGTGGTCTACTCGGGTCTCTCGTCCGAGCTCTCGCTCCTCACGTTGTCGGGAGTGATCGGCATCATCATCTCCCTCGCCCTCCAATCCACCCTCTCGAATCTGATTGCCGGTGTCTTCCTTCTTCGCGACCGGGCGATCGCCCTCGGGGATCTGATCACGATCAGCAGCGTCAGCGGGAAAGTGATCCACATCACGCTGCGGAACACGTGGCTGCTCACGGGCACGGGCGATGTCGTCGTCGTCAGCAACAGCACCCTGCAGAGCGGACCGTTGATCAACACCTCGATGCGTCAACGGTTCCGGAACGAGTTCCCCTCCGAGCAGAGCCAGAGCGAGGGCAAGGCCCCTCCTGAGGTCGTCGCCGCGACGACGGCCACGCCCCCTCCCAAGACGGCCACGCCCGCCGCGCCATCCCCCGAGCCGGCCCCCGCCCCCGCCATCGCCAGCTAGATGGAACGAACGGCCGGCGGCCCGACCCGGCCGAACGGACGAGTCATCGGCTCGAAGGCACAGTTCTTACCCTCTCCCGCGATGTCGGGGACTGGCGAGGCGGCGCCGCTCTCCTCGTCGAGAGCCCCCGTCTCCTGGCGGTTCGTGGGATGATCGACCTCTGTCTCAGTACGCAAACCCCCCCGGTCCGTCCGCTGCCCGGTCGACATCCGGTCGGCCGCCGGCCGTGGAAGCTCGGGCGGGACTACGCGTCCAACGTCGGCGGGGTCATCCCGATGATGCGGGCCCTGCTGCGCGTCGGCCGCGGCTCCTGGATCCACCCCTCGCCTCTCTGGGTATCGATGGGCGGGGCCGGGATCCCGGCGGAGCTCGTCACGGATGAGGGCTACCGGTTGGAGACAGTGCAACTCCCCGCCAAGTCGCAGGAGAGTTACCGGGAGTTCAAGGAGGCGATCTGGCGGTCGTTCCACGGCCCGGCCGAGTTCGTACCCCCGTGGAACGACTACCCCGGATTCGTCGCGTACAATCACGCGACCGCGCAGGTCCTCCTTCGGCACGCCGACGAGTTCGACCTGTTCTACGTGAACGACTTCCAACAGATCCTCGTGGGGGGGCTCGTCGGTACGGCCGCCCCGGCGCTTCTGCGCTGGCACATCCCGCTCGACTTTCGCGGGTATCCGGCCCCGGTCCGGCACTTCTTTCTGAAGTCAATGGAGGGGTTCGACGCCATCGTCGTCAGCACCCGGACCGGCCTCGAGGAGCTCATCGACGCCGGGTTCCAGGGCCGGGCGTTCCAGGTGTACCCGTACTTCGATCCCCACGACTACCCCCATCCCTCGGCGAACGACGTGGAGGCGTTCCGCGCGCGCTATGGGCTGCAGCCCGAAGATCGGGTCCTTCTCACGGTCGGTCGTCTCGACCCCGTGAAGCGTCAGGACCTGCTCCTGCGGACGATCCGTCCGCTCCGGCGGCGGTATCCGACCCTCAAGCTCCTGCTCGTCGGCGGCGGAAGCTTCTCCACCCAAGGACGCCACGGGGCCGCCTCCAAGAGCGTTGTCTGGCACCGGCAGCTGGAGGAGATCATCCGATCGGAGCGGATCGGGGACGCGGTCATCAGCACCGGCGAGGTCTCCCCGGCGGAGCTGCGTTGCGCCTACGGGGCCGCCGAGATCTTTGTGCACCCGGCCCCGTGGGAAGGGTTCGGGCTCGTCGCCGCCGAGGCATGGCACTTCGGACGGCCGGTGGTCGTGAGCGCGGAGGCCGGGGTGGCGGAGCTCGTGGACGACGGGGTCAACGGCTATCGGTTCCGGACCGGCGACGTCCGAGTCCTCACGCAGCGGATCCGGCAGATGCTCGACCACCCGAGCCAGCTCGAGCAGATGGGGGCCGCCGGCCGCATCACGGCGCGGCGGTGCTACGTGCAGGCGGCCGCGCCCCGGCTGCGGTACATCTTTGAGAAGGCGATCGAGGCGTACGCGGTACCCGGGCTCCGACGCCATCGATCCGGGGCCCGGTACTGATGGCGAACGGTCGGACGTCCCTGCGGGGGGTCACGCTCGACCTCTGGTACACGCTGATCTACGAGACCGCGCCGGAGCGGTCGCGGCGGCGCCGGGAAACTCGGGAGGCGTGGGCGAGACCGCTTCGGGACGCCGGGGTTCGGCCGGCGCGCGCGCGGTCACTGTACGCCGGGATGCTGCGGGAGGCGCTGGCCGCGCAGGACCGGGGCCACGCCTGGACGATCGCCGATCAGACGGCCTGGATGGAGCGACGAGTCGGAGCGAAGCTCGACGGGGCCCAGATCGCGGCGCGGCTCGTCCAGTCCCTGGATCGCGCCGAGATCCGCTTGACGCCGGGTCTCCCCGACTGTCTGGAGCGATTGACCGAGACCGGGGTGCGGCTCGGTCTCGTCTCGAACATCACGACCGAGCCGGGGGTCGCCGTCCACCGCCTCCTCGACCGGCTTCGTCTCACGAAGTGGTTCGATGCCATCGTGCTCTCGAACGAGTTCGGCCGATCGAAACCCGACCCGGCCCTGTTTCGCCACTGCCTTCGACGGATACGGTGCCCGCCCGCGCTGGCGATGCATGTCGGGGACCTCCCCGTGGACGTCGAGGGCGCCCGGAGCGCGGGGATGCGATCGGCCCTGTACGTGGGCGCGGATCGATGGAGCCGTCGGCTCGACCGACGGAGACGACACGAGGTGCCGGAGGAGGTGCGGCGCATCGCCCAATGGAGTGAGTGGCGGGCCCCGTGGGTCGTTCCGCCCGCCCCGGGAGTGGACGGTCGATTGGCGGGGCGGAGGGGACGTTGACGGCGGCGCCGGCGGAAGCTCGCGTCGTCCCAGAGCCTCGATTCTGGCCGATCAATCACTACGGGGCGATCGGGAACTTGCACACCGTGGCCCTCGTCTCCCCGATGGCGTCGATCGATTGGGTCTGTCTTCCCCGCTTCGCCTCGGCGAGCGTCTTCGCGCGCCTCCTTGACCCCGTGCGCGGCGGTCACCACGTCATCGTCCCGGACGAACCGTCCACGGCCTCGCAGAGCTACCTCCGCTCGACGAACGTCCTCGTGACCCGCTTCGCCCTCCCCGGCAACCGGACCCTCGCCGTGACGGACTTCATGCCGATCACTCCGGCTCGTGCCCCCGAGGGACTGTCGATGATCGTCCGGATCGTCGAGGCGGAGGGCGGTCGGATCCCGTTCCATTCGGTCTGTGCGCCCCGGTTCGCGTACGGCGCGGAGACCCCGGCCTGGACGCCGACCGCGGCCGCCCCGTGGATCGCGCGCGGGTCGAGTGCCGCGATCTCCTGCCTCCATCCCGGCACCGTGAGCGTCCTGGGCGACAATCTCGTCGGGAGGGCTGACGTGGCTCCGGACGAGCCGACGGCCGTGGAGATCGTCTGGGGGGAGAACCGCCCGACGCGGGAGGGCCCGTGGCAGCTCCTCGGTCGGACGGTCCGGTTCTGGGAGAACTGGGTCCATTCGAGCGAGGCGCCGTTCCATGCCACCGCCGCCGCGTTCCACCGGCCCGTGGAGCGTTCGGAGCTTGCCCTGAAGCTCCTCTCCCACGAGGACACGGGCGCGTTCGTCGCCGCCGCCACCACCTCCCTCCCCGAGTGGATCGGCGGGGAACGGAACTGGGACTACCGGTACGTCTGGATCCGGGACGCCACGTTCACGGCGCAGGCGTTCCTCTTGCTCGGCCACCGATCGGAAGCCGAAGCGTTCCTCGGCTGGGTCCTGCAACGGCTCAACTCGGTCGGCCCGCACGGTCTCCTCCGGGTGCTGTACGGCGCTCACGGGGAGAGCGACCTCACCGAGCGAGTGCTGCCCCATCTCTCCGGGTACATGGACTCCCGTCCGGTCCGGATCGGGAACGCCGCCGAGGACCAGTTTCAGTTGGACATCTACGGGGAGCTCCTCGCCGGCGCCCACGAGCTGGCCACCCTGGACCCGACGTTCGTGGCCCAGTACTGGCCGGCGCTTCGGCAGGTCACGGAGGCCGTGACCCACCTGTGGAAGGAGCCGGACCGGGGCATCTGGGAAGTGCGGAGCGCCCCCCAACACTACGTGCACTCGAAGTTGATGGCGTGGGTCGCGTTCGACCGGGCCGCCGACCTCGCTCGCCAATTCGAGGGATCGTCCGCCGCCGAGAGGTGGGGGGCGCAGGCGTCCGAGGTCCGGACCGCGATCCTCGAGCACGGGTACGATCATCGCCGGGAGACGTTCGTCCAAGCGTTCGGTTCGCCGCACCTCGACTCGGCGAACCTTCGCATCCCGGCGCTCGGATTCTTGCCCTACGACGATCTGCGCATCGTGGGGACGGTCCATCAGATCGAGCGCGAGCTCGGTCCGGCGCCGTACCTCCGGCGATATCTCGCCGCGCCGGACGGGGTGATTGGCGCGGATGGCACCTTCCTCCCGTGCGGGTTCTGGTTGGTCGACTGCCTCGCCCGGATGGGCGAGCAGGAGCGTGCCGTGGCGTACTGGCGCGTACTGCTCCAGTGCGCCGGTCCGCTCGGCCTCCTCTCGGAAGAGTACGAGCCGGTCCAGGGGATCGCGCTCGGGAACTACCCGCAGGCGCTCTCCCACATCGCCCTGCTCCGGGCCGCCCTCGCGTTGGGCGGTGCGCCGTTGCCCGGTTCGGGTCCGACGTCCGATCACTCTCCGCGGACGACGCCCTGGGTCCGTTGAGTACCCTTCCTCCAGTGTCCAGAGTACGCGGACCCCCACGAGCCGAGTCGAGTCGGCCCGGCCCCGCGTGGGGGGGACTCCCTGCCTCCGTCGGCACCTATAAACCCCCGGAATGCTTCGAGCCGATTGCCCTCACCGAGGCCCGATCTCTCGAGATGCCCGTTCCGGAAGAGTTCGTCAAGAAGCGTACGGAAGTGACCGTCAGCCGCGCCTCCCTGAAGGTCCTCGAGTGCCAGAAGTGCGGGGCGCACATGGACACCGCCCACATCCAAGGGGGGTTCGCCAAGTGCACCTACTGCGGTCACGTCTACTCGCTCCAGGTCGAGGGCCACACCGGAGTCTGAGGACGCGGTCGGAGGCGCGATCGAACTGATGGAGCTCGAAGTGGTGCCCGGGATCGTCCCGTCCGTGCTGGCGACTCTGGGCCCGGGCGAGTCGGTCTTCTCCGAGCATGGGATCGTCCTGTACAAGGAGGATCCGGTCAAGGTCGACCGCCGGACCATTCCCAGCAAGGGGTTCGCGTCGACCCTGAAGCGCACCTCGGTGGGTGGCGTGCCGTTCTTCCTCGCCGAATTCACCGGTCCCGGCCACGCCGCGTTCTCGCGGAACGGCCCCGGGGAGGTCCGGGTGATCGATCTCGCCGCGGGGGAGATCCTCGACGTGGCCGAGGGATCCCTCGTCTGCGCGGCGAAGTCGATCGCGTACGATACCATCCTCGTGAAGGGCATCGGCACGTGGCGGGGCATCTGGTTCGACCAGCTGACGGGCCCGGGGAAGTTCGCCCTCCATGCGTACGGCAACTTTGTCACGCTGAAGCTCGCGCCCGGGGAGAACATCGTCTGCGAGCGTGGCGCAATCCTCCACAAGAGCCCCGGGATGGTCCTGGCGCCGTTCGTCCAGAAGGTGGGGAGCGGGCTCCTCGGCCGCATGATGGCCCAGGAGATGTTCACGGTGCAGGGACCCGGGACCGTCGGACTGCAGACGGGGCGGTGATCCGTGACGAAGTTCGATCACGTCGGCGATGTGTCGCCCGCCTTGCTGATCCAACTCGCCCCGAGCGAACGGGTGATGGTCCTCGTCGATTCCGTCCGGTACCGGGACCCGAGCATCGTCGTCGGTCGGGTGAAGTACGAATACCCGAACCCCACGGGCCGAATCCCGAAGCAGCTCTGGCACTACTTCGAGACGTTGGACGGACCGGGGACCGCGACGGTCTCCACCGGCATCGTGGGGGAGATCCGTATTGGTACGCTCCAGGCCGGGGAATCGTTGTTCCTGCATTCGGGCGCGTTGATCGCGCATGAGTCCACGGTGAAGTACGACCGGGTCCCGCTCGCCGCCTACGACGTCCCTCGGGTGCCGTTCACCCAGTACCTCACCGCCGCCCGGCTCACGGGGCCGGGGAGCTTTGCCTTCCAGACCCACGGGAACGCCCTCACGTTCAATCTGAAGCCGGGGGAGAAGGTCCGGACGGAGATGCACGCGCTCCTATCGGTGACCCCCGGGACCGGGATCAAGGTGAGCGTCTTCGGCGGGGCTCCCCACTTTCCGCCGATGCACTACTTCCCGCTCGTGGACGTGACGGGCCCGGGCACGGTGCTCGTGCACAGTGGGCGGTTCCTGATCGGTCCCGAGGGGGGGGCGGCTTGAAGATCACGGTGCAAGGTGGGTACGTCCCCAACGCGCTCGCCGAGCTCGGCGCCGGGGAACAGGCGTACTGCGAATCGGGAGTGATGGTCTACGCGGACCCGACGGTGACGTTCCATCAGCGCCCGTTCACGCAAGGCGGCGTCGGCAAGACGCTCAAGCGCACCCTGATCGGGGGCATCCCGTTCTACCTGCACACCTACATCGGCCCGGGGTTCGCCGCCTTCAGCCGGTTTGGACCGGGCGAGATCCGCATCGTCGAACTGGCGGCCGGCGAGGTGGTGGATGTCGCAGAGCACTCGTTGCTGCTGGCCTCGGCCTCGGTCAGGTACGACGCCGTCTACGTCCCGGGCACCGGACGGATCCGACGCATGGTGGGGTTCTGGATGGATCGGCTCACCGGGCCCGGGACCATCGTACTGCACGGACACGGGAACATCCTCAGTTTCACCTTGGCCCCGGGCGAAACGTTCGATGTGGATCACGGAGGGGTTCTGATGAAGGATGACAAGATCTCGATGCAGTCGTTCAGCCAGTCGCTCGGGGGCGGACTGTTGGGGGCGGCGATGAGCTACTACGCGCTTCGCATCACCGGGCCCGGTCGGTTGCTGATGCAGACCATGGACCCGAGCCACCCGAGCCGTTGAGGCTCTACCGGGCAGCAGCGGAGAAGGTCAGCCCTACCGAGACCGAGCGGGTCGGCGGCCGCTCCCCCATCACGGAAGGGTGAGCTCTCCGCGGGAGACCGGCACGAAATGACCTCCCACGCGAACGTTGGTCAACTGCCCGCCCGTCCGATCCACGCGCGCCGAGATCCGGCTCCGACGGTGGACTTCGAGGCCCTGCTCGATCTCGACGGTCGAGCCGGAGGGGGCCCGACCGTTTCGGACCATCCAGGCCGCGGCCGGACCGGCCGCCGACCCCGTGGCCGGATCGTCTCCAATCCAGAACGGCATCCGCGCGTGCAGATCCGCCTCGGGGTCTACCGTCTCGGGACAGATCGCGTAGAAGAACCGCGCGTCGGTGCCTCGCAAATATCTCTCCATTCGACCCCAGTCGGGGGTCCACTGTTGGAGCGTGGCCAATCGTAGAAAGGGCACGATGGCCACGGGATTGCCGGTCGATACGGTCTGGATCGGGACCTCGGGATCCAACTCTCCGACCGGTACGCCGAGCGTCTCGGCCACCCGCCCTCGATCGTGGACCGCCCCGAAAGTGGGATCGAGCTGCGTCATCTCGCCGAACGGGAGATGGTCCCGTTCCGAGAACCGCACGGGCACGGTCCCGACATTGAGCTCGAGGCTGACCTCGTCGCCCGCTCCCAGGCTGCGGAGCACGGCGGCCGTTCCGAGGGTGGGGTGGCCGGCGAACGGCATCTCCTCCCTCGTCGTGAAGATCCGGGACCGGATCCCCTTCGCCCGCTCGGTCGCCTCATCGCGGCGGATCACGAACGTGGTTTCGGGGAGATTGAACTCACGGGCGATGGCGAGCATCTCCGCGTCCGTCAACCCTTGGGCATCCGGGAGTACCGCCAGGGAATTTCCTTCCAGTACCCGGGTCGTGAAGACGTCGATCGTGGCGAACGGAAGGCGGCGCATCCAGGACCTTGGGCGCCGGCGGCCCATTAGCTCTTGGGAGTTGCAACCCTGGGATCCGCCTCCGAGGCGGAGTTCGGACCCGGTTCCAACTCGCCCGCCGGGTCGTCTGGACGGGGAGGATCGCGGAGTCTAGGCACGGTTATCTCGGGGGAGATCGCGCGAGGATCGCCGTCCCCTCCGGCGACGCCAACGCGGCGAGTTTCGGAGGCGCCGGGAGCGGCCGATCGCACCCAGAGTTCTCTTAGGGCGGTCCCTTGATGACCCCGCCTTGTCCGCCCCGGGAGCGAGCCCCGACACCCCGAAGCCTCCATACTCGTTGACGGCCCGCGTCTACGACGACATCTACGCGGGGAAGGATTACGGGGCCGAAGCCCGGCAGATCCGGGCGCTCATCCGGAGATATGGCCCTCCGCGAGCCCAGACGCTTCTGGATGTGGCCTGCGGGACCGGAAGTCACCTCGCGTACTTGTCCCGCTGGTTCGCTGTCGCCGGAGTTGACGCGGCGCCGGGGATGTTGCGAGTCGCTCACCACAAGCTACCCCGCGCGCGCTTCGTCGAGGGGAGGATGGAGTCGTTCGACCTCGGCGAACGGTTCGACGTCATTACCTGCTTGTTCTCGGCGATCGCGTACGTCCGGAGCCCTCGGGACCTGGCCCGGACGTTCCAAAACTTCACGAAGCACCTCAATCCGGGGGGAGTCGCGATCGTCGAACCGTTCTTCACTCCGGCCCAGTACCGCGCCGGCGAGATCCATCTGGGGACGTACGGCAGCCCGAAGTTCCCGATCGCCCGGATGAACGTGTCCAAGCAGCGGGGGAACCGCGCGATTATGGACATGCATCACCTCGTGGGAACCCCGGAGGGCGTCCACCATTGGGTCGAGCACCACGATCTGGGGATGTTCGAGAAGGAGACGTACCTCTCCGCCTTCCGAGCTTCGGGATTCCGGGCGCATTTCCTCAAGAAGGGGCTCCTGGGGGACCGGGGGCTGTACGTTGCGGTCCTCCGGCCGAACTCCGACTGATCGGCTGTCCGCCGTTCCGCGCGTCCAGTGCCGCGCCGCTCACCCGGAGCCCGCGGTCCCTTTAGGGGGCGTTCGTTCGCTCCGAACGTTGACCTTGCCTTCCCGGAACTCCTCGGGGAGCAGCCCGAACGCCCACTGGTCAACCCACCGGCCGGACAGCCGCACGGACGATCTCCTGATCCCCTCCTGTTGGAAACCGACTTTCTCGAGAACTCGTCGGGAGCCTAGATTTCCCGAGACGACGAAGGCATCGATCCTTCGGAGCGACATCGTTCCAAACCCGTATCGATAGACGAGGCGGAGTGCATCGGTCCCGAACCCTCGCCCCCAGGTGCGCCGCCGGAGCCACAAGCCCACCCCGGCGCTCCGCTCGGACTGGGACCAGTGGATCAACCGGATCTGACCGATCACGTCGTCCGAACCGATGGGAACGACCGCGAACGCGGGGCCGCCGCCCCGTCGCTGTTCTTTCAGAACGCGATGGACGAATTGGGCCCCACTTTCGCGCCGCACCCTGGGGGACAAGTCTCGAGAGGCCCGCCGGTCCCGCAGGACGCAGTTCAGCGCGGACGCGTCGGACGAACGGAGCGGGCGAAGGGCTACCAGGCGGCCGTGGAGGATGCTCGGGGACGTGAGGCGCCGTGGGCGAGCGGTCCCTTAGGGTTTCCGTCTCACGACGCTCGGATCGGGCGGGTGGTCGGTTCGAAGAATGGGCCCCACCCAGACATCCCGTTACGAAAGCTAACGCCAGGGAAGAGGGAGGCAAGCGATCGGAGAGAATGCGAACCCTGGCGAGGTCACGGCCGAGATGCTCCCGGCGGGATTCGAACCAACTTTGGTTCGAAACCCCGCTTGCGCGCTCCGAGAAGGGACTTGCGAACGGACTTATCTTCCGTCACGCCGGGAGGGACAGTGGAGTGCCAAGCCAGTTTCCATCTGACAACATGCGTAATAAATCATATATAGTCAGAACCGGCTAGTTGTCCCGTGGGGTATGCCGAATCGGGTCTATTCTGACCTGAAGCAACTTAGGACCGAGGTCAACAATCTCATCGATCGAGGTAGGGTGAGGGTACATCATCATGCACAGACAAGCCACACGGAGTTCTCCGATCTCGAACGCATTGCAGCTGTTCGGTTTGGAGGGCCAATCCGAGCGGACATCAAGCGAAAACCAAGCGATGGAGTCTACGTTTGCTGGTCAACGCTGCAGCCCCATGGCCGATGCCGAGCCGCCTTCTGCGTCGAAGCGCCTGAGTCCGGCCCGAGAGTCCTGGTCATCACCGTATTTCGCGAGTAGCCAACCATGAAGAACACGAAGAAGGATCACGACCCATCGGCCCCGCAGGTAACCAACGCCCAACTCGAGCTGCTCCGCTCTCGGCTGACGACGACGAAGGGGCAACCCCTGCTCGCACGGGGGACGACCTCTGTCTGCCCCGATTGCGGTGGTCGGATGGTGACGACGAACGACCTGGAGGAGACGATCGCTGCACCCGGCTTGGTCTTCGTTGTGCCCCGACTCCCTGGCGCTCGCTGCCTTGAATGCGGCGCGACCCAACTGGACGGGGCTGGAGTTGCCATCTTGGAGACGTTGCTACCCAAGGAGATTCTTGCGGACTACGAGACGGCCGTCACGCATTCGAGCGGCAAGACCCTGGGAACGTATTTCAAGATGGACCTTGCGCGGGTCCTCCGCCTAACCGGGAACGAACGCCTCTTCTGGAAGGTGGTGGATCGGGACCGAGCTCTGGTCCGAGTCGAACGAAGTGCCACCGACTCCTCGAACAGGACCAAGCCCAATCTCGAATCCTCTCAAGCATCACAGGAGGAGTCCCCCTCCAAGGCTCGCTCGCGCAGGAGAGCGATTGTCGCCTAGAACAGCGGGTGGTTATTCACTGCTCATGTCCGCCTGTGGGTCCACCGACCGATGCCAAAGCTAGGAGTTGCCAAAGGACCCCCTGGGCGAAGGTCGTATTGACAGGTGCCATACCTCTCCACGTCTTACGGGGCCTCGTGCGGTGGGGATTCCTCGCGATTGGGGTGGCGGTGATCGTCCTGGGTGCGGTTTACATCTACGAAGTGCAGACCAGGTCACTCACCAGAACTATGCCTGTACCCACCTCGTCACCGAGAGTCCCTTAGAATGTCCGGACTCCGTGTCCAATTTCAATTGGTTCACCTTTCTCTCCGCCGTGGGGGTTGGAGTTCTTCTCGTCGCACTAGGATGTGTGTTGAAATCCACCAAACGCGATGATCGGCCCATCGAAAGTGTTGCCGCGTAGGACGGCAAGACTCACGCCTCTCCTCGAGCCTCTCCTTGAAACGGTCCGGTAGGCAAGACAACCCCGTAGGATGACCTGAAACGTGAGGGGGGGGAGGATGCAAACCAACTTTGGTTCGCATCCTTGATGCTCCCGGCGGGATTCGAACCCGCGTTACGGGGTCGAAGGCCCCGAATCCTTGACCGGACTAGACTACGGGAGCATGCCGTGGCCGCTCGGGGTGGCGAAGGCTAAATCGCTGTCGGGGGCCGGCCGGTCAGCCGACGCGTTCCCATCGTTCGAGATTCTGCACCGTTCCGAGCGTCGCACCCCGTCGGATCTCTTCCCGCACCCGGTTCTCATGTTCGAGCACATCGAGCGCCCGATTGGCGATCTCTTGGGCACGCTCCCGGGGGACCACGACCGTGCCGCTGAGGTCCGCGACGATCCAATCCCCGGGCCGTACGCGTTGGCCTCCGACGACGATCTCGACGCCGATCTCCCCGTGGCCTTTCGGTTCCCCCGCGTTCGGCGAGACGAACCGGCTGACGACCGGGAATCCCATGGCGAGGATCGCATCGAGGTCCCGGACCGCCCCGTCGATGACCACGCCGGAGATCTGCCGTCCGCGGGCGCTCCACGAGGCGAGCTCGCCCCAGACCGCCGTGGTCTGCCCGCCGGCGTCGACGACGATGACGTCCCCCGGCCCGGCCCGATCGATCGCCTCGACCGGTTTCGCCCAGTCCCCGTCCCGCGTCACTGCGGTGATCGCCGGCCCGATGATCTTCGCGTCGGGGGTCGGCAGGTGGACGACGAGTCCGTGCACCGCGCCCTTCCGTTGCATGGCATCCGAGAGGTTGGGCGTCGAGACCCGCGCGAAGGCGGCCCGCAGATCCGAGGCGGCGTACCGGTGGAAGTGCTCCGACGCGACCACCGTCTTGGTGGCGATCGCCTCCAAGATCCGCTTCGTCGCCGACTGGATGTCCGGGCTCTTCGTGATCGCGCCGCCGATGATGAGGATCTGGGCGCCCGCTCGCGTGGCCTCCCCGACGGTCTCGCTGGTCAATCCCCCCGCGACCGCGATCGGGAGGGGCGAATCCTTCGCGAGCGTTTCGAGGGTCGAGAACGGAGTTCGTCCCGTCATCTGCATGTCGATCCCGATGTGGAGACAGACCGCCGCCGCACCGAGCTGGTGGGCCGTACGGGTTCGCGCGACCACGTCCGCGACGTTGAGCAGGTCCACCACGATCTCGGCGCCGTACTTTTCGCCCCCGCGGACGGCGTCAGCGATCGTATCGTCGTCCGCCGTGCCGAGAACGGTCACCAAATCGGCACCCGCCTTCGCGGCGATCTCCACCTCGAAGGAGCCGGTGTCCATGATCTTCATGTCGGCGACGATCCGGTGGTCCGGGAACGCCCGCTTCAGTTCCCGTACGGCGTCGAGGCCCTCGCTCTTGATCAAGGGCGTGCCGGCCTCGATCCAGTCCGCCCCGCCTTGGACCGCTTCGCGGGCCGCCTGGATGGCGCGAGGGAGGTTCTCGAAGTCGAGAGCGACCTGCAGTACGGGACGGTCCAGACGCATCGCCTCTCGAAGAACGGGGTGGCGTATTAGCCATCGGGGCGCTCGGGGGTCGGTCGTTCCCATGCGTCCCGGCTCCGTTCGCATCCTCGAGGGAGATGCTCGGACCCTGACCGAGATCGGATCGAGCTCCGTCCACCTCGTGGTGACCTCACCGCCGTACCCGATGGTCCCGATGTGGGACGAGGGGTTCCGGCAGCTCGGCGCCACCGACTATGAGGCGATGCACGGCGTGCTGGAGAGCGTCTGGCGGGAGTGCCAGCGGGTCCTCGTGCCCGGCGGGCTCGCCGCGATCGTGGTCGGCGACGCGCTCCGTCGCGGCCCGAACGGGTTCCGTCTGTGGCCGAACCACGCGGAGATCCTCCGGCGCGCGGAGGGCGTCGGGTTCGTGCCGCTCCCGTACCTCCTGTGGCCGAAGCCGACGAACCGGGTGAACGCCTTTCTCGGCAGCGGATTCCTTCCCCCCAACGCGTACGTGACCCTGGACTGCGAGTACATCCTGCTGCTCCGGAACGGTCCGTTGAGAGCCTTCCCGCCGGGGGATCCCGGCCGACGCCGCTCGACGTACACGAAGGCCGAGCGCGATCAGTGGTTCTCCCAGATCTGGCGCGGAGTTCGTCCGGCGCGCCAGGGCACGGCCGACGGCCGGCGCTCGGGCGCCTTCCCCCCCGAGCTCCCCCGACGGCTCGTGCGGATGTTCTCCGTCGAGGGCGAGACGGTGCTCGATCCGTTCGCCGGGACGGGGACGACCCTCGCGGTCGCCCGCGAGCTCGGAAGGGATGCGATCGGCGTCGAGATCGACGGGATCCGGGTGGCGCGCCTGAGGGAGCGGTTCTCTAGCTCCGCTCGGAGCCGTGGTGGCGGGTCTCGGAGCGGTGCTCGAGCTCCTCGTTGACCTCCGACTGGAGGTGCCGGAGGGCGTTCTCGTCCAATCGGTCGAGGTGCAACAGAAGTTGGTGAAGGTAGATCCTCTCCGGGCGGCGGTACGAGGAGGCGTGGGGCGCCTCCCGGGAGAGATCTTCGACCTCGAGCGGAAATTCGACGTGCTCCGGCGCTCGGGTGTCGAGGAGAGGTTCGGGTCGGGGCGGAGCGGGAGGAGGCGCGGTCACTCGGGGCGGCGCCGGCGTTTCGGCCCGCACCGGGGGGAGAGGCGCGCGCGGCCGGGGAGCGACCGGCGGATCGTACTCGTCCTCTCGAGGGAGAGCGTGCCGATCCTCTGGAACTCGACCGGTCGTCACGTAGGTGACGTACGGGTGGGGCGTCAACGACGGGTCTTGGAACGCTTCGAGCGATTGTCCCGAGACGTCGCGGACGATCTGACGCAGGCTCCACGAGTTGTTGCGGCGCGCGGGGGGCGCCGTGACCGCGGTCGGATCCATCCCCACGGGAGGGCGTGCTTTCGGTCGGATAAACCTACGGTTCCACGCGGCCCGCGGGCGACCCGGCGCCGAGCGCCCGGCACAGAAAATCGTACTCCGGCGTCGACGCGATGACCGCCAGCGGCAGGTGGGCGCTCCCCAATCGCAGGAGCCCCTCCGCGTATCCGGCCTCCCGGGGAAGACGGGCCCGGGGCAGCCAATCGACCTCGGCCTCCGTGAGGTCGAAGAACGCCCGCGTCTCGGGGGCGACGGACGCCTGACGAAGCCACAGCGTCGCTCGGAGGTTCTTCAGCAGCGAGGGACCGGCCGGCACGTGGAGGAAATCCTCCGGCGTCTGACTGAGGAGCAGAAGTCCGGCGCGGTAGTGTCGAACGTGCCGGACCATCGTGTCCATGAACGCGGCGGAGGTCGGGTGCCGCATGAGGAAATGGGCCTCGTCCACCAGGACGAGGGTCGGCCGGTTCGACGATCGGATCCGGTCGTAGATGAAGTCGAGGACGTAGGTGAGGTGGAACGGCATGTGCTCTTCGGGAACGCCGCTCAGGTCGAACACGATCGGCGTGCGTCCGACCTGGAGGGTGCTCGGTCCGTTGAGCTGGGAGAGCGATCCGGAGCGGAACACCTCCAGAAGTCCGGGGAGGCGGCCGGAGTTCGATGTCCGCCCGATCACCTCCGCCAGGTCGGAGAGTATGGGTGTGGGACCGCCGGCCTCGTACAGCTGATGAAGCGCCGAGTCGAGCGCCGCCACCTCTTCGTCCCGAAGGCTCGGGAACAGGGAGCGCAAGAGACCTCCCACGCGACCCGCCGTCTCGTCCCGGTCCCCGTCCACCGGGCCGGGGTCGAGCGGGTTGATCCGTTCCGTGCTCCGGTGGGCGGGACGCACGACCGATCCGCCGAGGGCTCGGGCGAACCCCCCGAACTCTCCGAGCGGGTCGACGATCAACAGCTCCAGCTCCGGCCGCATCCAGCGACTGCGCATCGCCATGAGGGAGGCGGCGAACGTCTTCCCCGACCCCGTGGCCCCGAAGATCGCCCAGGAGTGGCTGGCGTGGCGCCATCGGTTGAGGATCACCGGGGCGGCGTCGTCCAGGAGCAGGCCGACCAGTACTCCGCCCGGCTCGACGACGGATTCGTCGACGAAGGGAAAGAACGCGGCGACCGCGTCCGTCGGCAGCGTGTGCCAGAATCCGAGGGGCCGGGCCTCCGGGGCGACCCCGCCCGGGTCCGCGAGAGCCCGATCGGCTTCGTACAAGGGAATCCGGACCCGGAACCGCCACCGTGAGAGCCGGGCCGCCAGTTCGCCCCGACGACGCTTCGCGGCCCCCGGGGTCGGCGCGCGGACCGCCCACGCGCTGCCGAAGCGCCACAGCTCCTGTTCCCGGCCCGCGATCCGATGCGCGATCTCCCTCGTGCCCGCGACCTCCAGCTCCAGCTCCGCCGCCCGACCGGCCGGAGGATGGCTCGCCTGTTCCGCCTCGGCGAACCCCCCGGCCCGCTCCAAGGTTCGGAGCGCCTCCTCGACTGGCAGACGGTGCAGCTCGAGCCGGAGCTCGGCGATTTCCGATAGGGGGAGCGCTCGCCCGACGAACCCGAACGGCAGCTCGGACGGCAGGGCGGGTGTCAGGAGCGGCGCCTTCCATCCTGCCGGATCCCGGAGCAGACCGGGGTCGAGGCGAGCGACGATCCGGAAGGGGGTCACGGGAATCCTCCTCCCCACGCCGACGGGGCGCCGGGCAGGTACAGCGCCGCAACGATCCCACCGGCCAACGAAATCGAGGCGAGGGAGGTGAGCGGAGCGAGGACGAGATCCGCCAACATCCCGGCCCCCAGGAGAAGCAGAGTCGGCGCGAACGTTCGAACATCCCGGGGAGAACTCCCTCGGAGGTCCGCCCGCCGTTCCCTCGACCGTGCGACCAGGATCTCCGCGAGCGCGAGAGCCCCGATCGTCCACGTCACTTCTGCGAACCAGTGGGAACCGATCGCCAGCAAGGCCGCGACCAGCCCGGCTCCCGCGGTGACGGCCGTCAGCTCCGAGGCCGAACGGAGCTCGGCGCTCGCCAGAGCTGTCATGGGGGCCCCGGCTCGGCGATCCCGGGGCATCGTCGAGCGATCTCCTCGGCGGAGACCCGGCGGTACGGGATCTCCATCGCGTCGAGGCCCGCCGCCACGCCCTGGAGGGTCGCCGACAGCTGATCCAGCCCGGCGTGGCCGCCCGACCGGGAGCCCACCACGACGAGGACTCGGCGCGCCCTCCGTCGCCGCAGGAGCAGGCGGATCATCTCCGCGTACCCGGCGGCCGCGGTCGCTTCCGGGCCAGGAGGCAGCGGCGGCTTCGGTAGCACCGGCGCGGCTCGACGGGGTACCGATCCCACTTGGAAGAACGCGACCGGATCAATGGATCGGAGCAGACCGGTATACCCGTCGAACAGACGACGCCGGTCGAGGGGCGGGAGGAAGGCAACCGGGATCCCCTCGGCCTCGAGGGCGGCGACCCACCGACCGGCGCGGTCCTTCAGGGCGGGGGATCCGGGACCCGGCGGCGGGGTGGCCACGGGTTCATGCTCCCCCGAGCAGTACTGCCACCGGACCCAGGCTGTGGCGCGCTCATCCAACGACCAACCGTCCGGCCGGTAGACGGCCACGACGAATCCTCCGGCCAGGAACGGAAGCCAAGTGAGGGCGCCCGCCACGGCGGCGACCCCGCCGCCGAGCGCGGCGATCAGGAAGAACTTGAGACCGTCCCTCGCGGAGGGGAACGGCCCGAACCGGGGGGACCGAAGGAGCGGAGGGGGGAGCGGGATGTTCCCGTTCCGGTCGAGACCGTCGGAGCTCGCCATTCAGCCCCCTCGCATCCCGCGGAAGTGGCCGAACGGGCTCCCGTCGTTCGACGGGGAGCTCCCGCCCTTGGACGGAGGCCTCGGCGCGACGTGCCGAAGAAGGTGGTCCACCCCGTGGCCGAGGACGGCGCCCGCGGCCGCCGGGATCGCGCCCGGGAACGGACGTTCGAGGGCCTCCCCGACCCCCTTCGCGAGTCGCCCGGCCGCCGCGCCGGCCGGTAGGGCGGCCGAGATCGGTCGCGCCCAGGCGGTCGCACCGACGGAGAGCGCGGAGAGGCCCCGCTGCACGCCGCCGACCAGCGCCCCGCCCGCGGAGGGCATTCCGGCGGCTGTCAGGTTCCCGGCGGCGAGGGCGAGGAGGGCGGGGGAGCCGAGCGCCACCACGAGGTAACCGACGAGGAGGACGTTCGAGGGACAGCCGACGGCGAGCTCTAAGGGGATGATCATGACACAGGGGAGGAACGCGAGCTCTCCGAACCACAGCCAGGCCCGACGCGCCAACGGGGCGAGGGTCGGGATCGGCCAGAGGATCGTGAAGATCGGAAGGAGGACCAGGAGTACGCCGAGCATGGCGTTCCGTACCGCGACCAGCAGGACCAGGAGGAGAATGAGCGAGAAGAGGACGAACGCGAGGACGAACGCGAGCGCCCCGTTGTCCCAGGAGAACTGAAGGAATCCGATCCCTCCCAGGTTCGTCCACGTCTCCCACGCGCCCCCGTCGAACGACGCGAGGACGGGGTAGGTGGCCCCGGCGAGGCCGAACAGCGCCCCCGCGACCGGGAGGCTGAAGTTGGCGAGGACGACGCCGAAGACGAACCGGGGGAGCAGGTTCGCGAGCTTGGCGATCGGACCGAAGCTCGCGCGCACCACGTAGAGGAGGCCGATGCCCACGGCCACGAGCGCGATGGCCGGGTCGACGAGCGAGCCAAGCACGAAGGTGCTCATCGACGCCGCGGTCGCCAGGAACCCGCTCCCGCCAGACGCGCCGAGAGACGGAAAGAGGGCGGCGGGCTGGAGCAGAGGTACGAGGAGGTAGTCGTACGTCGGCTCGATGACCGCGCTGAGGGCCGCCGTGAGCACCGCGAAGAGCGCGAACAGCCACCCGTTGAGGATCGAAGACGGGTCCACGGGCGCTCCCTCACGCGCCCGTGAGGACCCACTGGGCGAGGCTCCACGCGAGACCGGTGATCGCCGCGGTGAACACGAGCGTACCGATCAATGCATCCCGGGCCCTCTCCTTCGCTTGGACCTTCTTGGTGACGTCGTTGGAGAACCAGCTGAACGCCACTCGCGACCAGACGAGGGCCAGGATCGCGCTCCCCCCGGCCGCCACGAGCACGACGAGCCGGTTCAGCGCGCTCGAAAAGTTGCCGACCGCCGAGTCGTTCGCGGTGTTGACGGAGGCCGTCTCCCTCCCGGGCGGAGAGTGTGGAGCGGCCGGACTCGGGACGGCCAACGCCAGCGCGGCGGCGAGAAGCAGGACGGGAACGGCCGCCCACGTCATGGGGGCAGGGCTCCGTCCTCCCCCGAGATCGTTCCCCGTGGTCGGGGAGCGGCCCAGCTGAACCGCTCGGATCCTTCGCCGTCCTCCTCAGTACGGACCCGGCCGGCCGAGCGCCACTGCCCGAGGGCGCGCGTCACCTCCTCGCGATCGATCCCCTCCTCCTCCGCCAGCAATTGGACGGTGGAAGCGTCCAAGCCCTCTCCCTCCCGGAGGATCCGGCGCACGACGAGGAGCGCGTTCGGGTCGGTCCCCGAGCGTCCGCCTCCGGGGGGATTCGAGGACGTCGGACGCCGTCGCCACCAGTACCATCCGCCGCCCGCGAGACCGAGTAGGGCGAGAACCGCCCCGGCTCCCACCGCCCAGCCCGCCACCCCTGACCCGTTGGAGACCGGCGACGACGGGGTCGGATCGGAGGGCGGGACCGGGAGAGTGGGAGGTACGATCGCGACGGGGTCGGCGCGGAGCAGCACGGCGAGGCTCGTCGCGTTGAACGCGCCCAACGAATCGGTGACATTGACGCGAACGGCGAGAGCGCCGACGGTCGTAGGGAGCGCGTCCCACGTCAACCGGCCCGGGACGGAGAGCGTCCCGCTCGTCCCTTCTCCGTCGCTCATCTGGATCGCGTAGGCGTAGGGCGGCTCCCCGCCAACGACGTTGACCGTGATCGGAAGCGACAGGTTCGAGGTCGGCGCGTCCGAGGGGACCGAAGCCTCGACCTGCAACGGCGGGGCAAGATCGATCGAGAAGTTGCGCACGTACGAGACCCCGGCGCCGTCGACGATTCGAAGGAGGAGGAGCGCCGTACCGGTGCCGGTGAGCGGGGCGCTCCACGAGAGGAGGCCGTCGCTCCCCAACGTGCCATTCATCCCCGTGGCGGCCGGAACGTCCCCGGACGTCGCGATCGACCAGGTGAGGGGAGGCGTTCCGCCCGTGGAGACCCCGAGGAGGGCGACCCGCGCCCCGGAGTCCGCGTCGGTCGGGGAGACGTTGACGGCGACGGCCGGAGGCGGGGCGATCGCCAACAGCGGAACGGTCCGGGTGGCATTCTCCCCGAGCGTGTCGGTGACGGCGAGATGGAGCCAGGCGAAACCGGGCGTCTGCGAGACGACGGGCTCCGTCCAGTTTCCCGGGGTGGTGACGAAGACCGTGAAGGTCGAGCCACTGGGAAGGATGGTACCGGTCACGGTGTACGGGGCCGTCCCGCCAGCGACGTGTACGACGACCGGAAACGAGCTGCCGATATCCTCGCCGGCGGACGCCACGGTCGCCGAGAGATTGAGCGGCGCGCTGACGACGATCGTCCGGTTCGCTTCCGTCACCCGGCCGAGGGCGTCGGTCACCGAGACGTTCAACATCGCGAGCCCGGGCGTGTCGAGCTCCAGCGACCACGGATTCGCGGCGCTCGTGTCCCCTTGACTATCGGTCCACGCGACCGTGTACGGGGCCACCCCCCCGGCCTCGTCGACCGTGGCGGTGAACGGCACCCCGGAGTCGAGGGATCCGGACGAGAGGCGAATGGCGGCGGAGAGATTGGAGGCGACGAACAGAGGATCCGGTGTCGGAGCCCAGGCGACCGCTCCGAAGACGTCGGTGACCTGGATCGCCGGATGGAAGATCCCCGCCTCATAGGGATGATCAAGGGTCACCGGCCCGTCGAGCGCCTCGGTGACCTCGGTCGAGTTCCCATCGCCGAAGTCGAACTGTACTTCGAACGGACCGGCGCCTCCCGAGATCTCCGAGTTCAGACGGACCGATTGCCCCGGCAGTACCAGATCCGTGGCGGGGATCCACGGACTCAGGGTCAACGGAGCAGCGACCACAAGAAACGCGAGGGAGGTCCCGTTGTCCGTGGCCAGGGTCCCGTTGCAGTCCAGCGATGCGGAGACGTTGAACTGGATCGTCGTACCGCCCGAGGCGTACAGGTACGCCGTGAAGGTCACCGCGAGCCCCTCGGTGGCGTTCAGGGCGCCCGGTGCCCCGTACGACGGTTGCAGCACCCAGCTCGTGGCCATCGGACCAAGTCGGCATCCGCCGATCCCCGGAACGATCGACGCCTGCAGCTTGACGGCGCCCCCGGGATACGTGGTCGCCGTCGTGGGCGTCACCTCGACCGCCATGGTCGGTTTGCCCTCCACGTGGCGGATCGGCGCGGCGGTCGGGGGCTCCGACACGCTCGCCCGCACGAAGAATCCCGGCGACGACAGGAGCACCGCTCCCAAGATCGCCACGACGCCGATCGTTCCCCAGGTCCGCTGGCTCCATCCCCTTCGGCTCTGCCGCTCGTTCACTCAGCCCACCCCGACGGGGGAGTCGGGGCGGGATACATCCGGCTGCGTCGACCGGCGAACGGTGAACGCCGCTAGCGATACACCGCGTGGATCGCCACGTGGTCCCGCGCGAACGGGGAGAGGTCGACGCTGTCCTGCAATGCGAACCCCCGATCCGCGAGGATCCGTCGGGTCTCCGCGACGATGGCGGAGCTCCCCTGTCGTTGCGTTACCGACCGGACCTTGAGCATCAGGAGGCCGACGCCGCCGGGCGCGAGGGATGCGGCGGCGTTGTCGGCGAAGATCGCGGACTGGTTGCGCTGGGCCACGTCCTGGTACAGCAGATCGACCGGTCCCGCGTCGGCCGCGTACCGCTCCGGCAGCTGGGCGTCGGCGAGGATCGGCCAGAGGTTCTTCCGGACGCGGGCGACGTCCAAGAGGGCGGCGAACGCCATCGGGCTCTTCTCCACGACGGCGATCGTCGCCTCGGGCGCCGCCTCCGCCAGATGGCTCGCCGTGGTGCCGTGGCCGCCGCCCAGGTACAGCATGCGTCGGCACTGGTCGAGCGGAAGGGGCGTGCCGCCCCGCACGATGTACGCCGCCAACTTGCTCCGCCACGGGTCCCACTTCCGGAGCTCGCCGTCGGGGTCCGAGATCAGCGCCTCGTCCCGGAGCTTCACGCCGGGGGCAGCGTTCCGGGTGTACAGCGAGGAGCCGACCCGATAGATCCCCGGCCACTCGGCCGCTGCGTCCGGTCGGCTCATCCCGGGACAGCCCAGAGCTGCGCCCACAGCTCCACTTCGACCGGGAAGTTCAACGGCAGCGCGGGAACGCCGACCGCCACGCGCGAGGGGCGACCGGGCTCCCCGAAGATGGCGACGAGCGGTTCGGTGGCGCCGTTGGCGACGACGTGCTGCTGGGTGAACCCGGGGGAGGAGGCGACGAAGACCTGCACCCGGACGATCCGCTCGATGCGATCGATGGTTCCGATCAGCGACTGCACGGCGCTCAACGCTTGGAACGTCGCCAGCTGCGCCGCCTCCTGCGCCTGCGGGATCGACACGTCCCGTTCGACCAGCCCCGGATGGAGGACCTCGCCGCCTCGGAACGCTCCTTGTCCGGCCACGTAGACCATGTGGTTGGCCCGTACGGCCGGGGCGTACGAACCTTTCGGTTCCGGAGGCGGCGGGAGCGTCCATTTCAGTCGGGCGAGGTTTTCCGTGGGGGTCGGCATGTCCCCCCCGACCGTCCGGGACCCAAAAGGTCCCCGTGGCCGAACCCCTAACGTTTTTGATGCGAGGGGGTTCGGACCCGTCGATGGTCCGCTTGTTCTGGCGCGGCAAGAAGGACGAGCCGGCCGACGAGGAGGAGAAGCCCGCACCTCCTGAGCCGGCCGCGCCGCCGAAGGTCGCCGCCTCGAAGGCGCCGCTCCCCAAGGCCCCGACACCGGCGACCCCGGCCTCGGGAGCTCGTCCCGCGACGAACCTAGCTCCCAAGTCTCCGTCTGGAGCAACTCCCCCATCGAACTCCCCGGACATCGCACCAGCGGCGGGAAAATCCAAGGTACTCGCCAGTGCACCCTCGAGGACGTCCGCATCCGCCGACCCCCCGGTGAAGGCTCCCGGCTCCCCGGATCTCCCGGCCAGAGCGCACTCCTCGCTGAACCCTCTGGCCCGAAAGGCCCCGGCCAAGTCCGGCCCCGCGCCATCACCCAAGTCGAAGACCGGTCCCCCCACCCCGTCCAGCGGCGGATCGCCGCGTTCCCCTCCGCCGCCTCCCTCAGCACCGGTCGAGGAGATCGCTCCGGAGCCGGTTGCAACTCCCGGCCCCGCCGCGCCGCCCCCCGCCCCTCCGGTCCGAGCGACCCTGACCTCCCCGCCTCCGCTCCCGATTCGGGAGGAGACGACGGACGCGAGCCGCGGCCGAGGCCGACGGGGCCCGGCGACCTGCTTCCTCTGCGGAACGCGCTTGGTCGACGGGCACTGCTCGACCTGTCAAATGACCTGGGTCGAATGAACGGCTCCGGGGCGGCGCCGGCGTCGTCGAGCGCACCTTTTTGGATGAGAGCGCATACTCTCCCATCCCTTCGCGGGGACGGAGCTTAGTTCTCGTGGGGGCCGACGAGCTGTTCGGGGAGCTGGAGCAGGCGATCGTCGATCACGTCTTCCGGATCGCTCCGGGGTACGGGATGGCGCTCGGACTCCACCAGTACGACGGTCGGCTGCCCGACCTCCGCCCTGAGTCGACGGACGCATGGACCGCCGAGGCCGACCGGCTCCTGGTGCAGCTCCGCTCGATCCCCGACGATCACCTCTCTCCGCCCCGGCGGCACGACCGCCTGCTGTTGCAACTGCTCCTCGAGAGCATCATCTTCGATTTCCGGGAGGTCGGCGAGCTCGAACGAAATCCGATGGCGTACGTCGGCGTCGCCTCGCTCACGGCGTACACCGCCCGCGAGTACGCGCCGGCGAAGTTCCGCGCCGAGGGGATGGTGCGGGTCCTCCAGGCGATCCCCGCGTTCCTGATGGCGGGCCGACGGCGGCTCCGTCCGGTCCTGCCGCGCCCGTTCGTCGAGCTCGCTCTCACCATCGCCTCCGGCATCCCGTCCGATTTTGCCGAGGGGGAGACGTTGGCGATCGAAGCGGGGGAGCCGCTCCTCTCCCAGTTCCGGGAGGCCCGGGCCGAGGCGGAGACGGCGGTCGCTGCGTTCGCCCAGGCGCTGAAGGTCGAGTACCTGCCGCAGTCCACGGCCAAGTTCGCCCTCGGGCCGGAGAAGTACCGACGCCTGTTGTGGGTGCGGGAAGGCCTGACCGCTCCGGCCGAGGAGATCCTCCGGCGGGGGAGGGCCGACCTCGATCGCAACCAACGACGCCTGGCGGAGATCGCGGCCCAGATGGATCCGCCGGTCTCGGTCGAGCAGCTCCTCGAGGTCCTGCAACGGGACCATCCGACCGCCGAGGGACTCCTGCCCGCGGCCCGGGCGGACGTGGAGCTCGCGAAGCAGTTCGTGATCTCCGCCGACCTTGCCACGGTCCCGGCGAACGCCCAGTGCCGGGTGAAGGAGACGCCGCCCCCCGGTCGGGCTCTCTCGACGGCGAGCATGGACTCGCCCGGCCCGTTCGAGCAGAGCACGGACGAGGGGATCTACTACGTCACGCTCGTCGACCCCGCGTGGCCGCCCGACCAGCAGGAGCAGTGGTTGCGGAACATGAACCGGAACATGCTCCGCAACACGGCGATCCACGAGGTCTACCCCGGCCATTATCTCCAGTTCCTCCACGCGCGCGCGGCGTCGAGCACCCTCGCTCGGAAGGTCTTCTTCTCCAGCGCCTTCTGCGAAGGCTGGGCGCACTATGCCGAACAGCTGGCGATCGAGGCGAAGTACCAGGACGCCTCGACGGCTGCCGAGGCGACCCAGCTGCACGATGCGCTGCTCCGCGACGTGCGGCTCGTGGTCTCGGTCGGTCTGCACACCCAAGGGATGACGCTCGCCCAGGCCGCGGAGATGTTCGAGAAGGAGGCGCACTTGGGCGCCATGCCGGCGCAGCGGGAGGCGATCCGGGGCACGTTCAATCCCGAGTACTTCGGCTACACCCTCGGCAAGCTCGAGATCCTCGAGGCCCGGGAGAAGTACCTCGCCACGACCTTCGGGGGGTCCCGCCGGGCGTTCCACGACCGGCTCCTCTCGTTCGGCGCCCCCCCGGTGGGACTGATCGGTGGACTCCTCGGTAGCTCGACGTAGGCCCCGCGCGCCAGGGGGGCGGTCGGCGCGGAATTTCGGCACCAAGCGCTAAGAGGAAATCGACCCTTTCCACCCCATGAGCGAGATTTCCGGAGCCCCTCACGCCGCTCCCGAGGCAAGGAAGCGGACCGATCTGAGCCTGGAGCTCCTGCGGCAGCACACGTTGCTGCAGCTCCTGACCGCCCGGATGAACGAGACCGCCGAGGCGCTCGACCAAGCGATCCCGATCCCGTTGCAGCACGTGCAGCGCGGGCTGGCGGTGCACCGGGACTACCTGATCGATTCCCACCACCGGCTGGAGGCGCTCGTCGCCGACGCCCTCGCCTCGTCGACCGGCGCCGAGGTGCGAACGCTGCTCGCGGAGTGCGCGACGAGCCACCCCCTCGCCGAGAAGTTCCAGAAGGAGGTGCGGGCCCTCGTCGACTTGGAACCGTCGCTGAGCCCGTCGACCCGCACCCGGGCCGCCGCCCTGTTCCGAGCCGAGGCGAAGCGGATCGAGACGCACCACGGCCGGGAGGACGAGGTCTACGCCGGCCTCAACCGGTACCTCCCAGAGGACGTTCGGACACGGATCCTGACGGGTGCCCGCGCCTTCGATCCAGACCGGATCGCGGCGGAGATCGAGCTGGTCGCCTGGGCCTCCTCTGTTCACCCGTCTTCGGGCTGAACAGCTCTCCCGGAGTCGGAGAAGGTCGGGCTCGCCCACCCAAGGGCTCTTGGCCGAGCTGTCGATTGCTGCCCGGAGGGGAAAGAGCGTGCGACCGATCGCGGAGGTCGCTGCCGACTTGGATTTCACCCCGGCCGATCTAGTTCCTGCCGGGCGCGGGGTACTGCGGATTCCCGTATCCTTGGTGCGCTCCCGGGCGATCGGCGCCTCGAAGGGGCGTCTGATCCTCGTCACGGGCATGACCCCAACCGAGCATGGGGAGGGAAAGACGGTCACGTCGATAGCTCTCGCGATGGCGCTCCGCCGCCGCGGACATCGATCCGTCGTCTGTCTCCGTCAGCCGTCGCTCGGGCCCGTCTTCGGGGCGAAGGGGGGCGCGTCGGGAGGCGGGCGCTCCACCGTGGAGCCCCGCCGGGACATCGATCTCGGGTTCACGGGCGACCTAGACGCGATCACGAACGCGCAGAACCTGTTGGTGACCTGGGTCGAGGACCATCTCTTCCATGGCAACCGGCTCGGCGTGGATTCGGCGCAGGCCGTGCTTCCCCGAGCTTCCCCGCTCGAGGACCGATCGTTGCGGGATATCCAATCCGGTCTGTCCGTCAGGGCGCCCGGGTTCCCTCGCCCCGGCCAGTTCGTCATCACGCCCGCGTGCGAGATGGCAGCGATCCACGGGCTCGCGAGCAGCTACGCGGACCTGAACGCGCGGATCGAACGGATGGTCGTGGCGAGGACGGCCGACGGGACACCGATCCGCGCCTCGGAGATCGAATCGACCGCGAGCGTCGCGACCCTGCTCGCCAGAGCCATGATGCCCAACCTCGTGCAGACCGTCGAAGGGACCCCGGCCCTGGTCCATGGGGTCCCGTACGCGAACGTGGCCCACGGGACCTGCAGCCGGCTGGCGATCGAGGCGGGGCTCGCCTCATCGGAATACTGCGTGGTGGAGGCCGGGTTCTCGACCGAGCTCGGGGCCGAGAAGTTCGTCGACATCGTCGGACCCCAGACGGGGCTCCACGCCGATGCCGCGGTGATCGTCGTGACGGTCCGCGCGCTCCGCTGGCACGGGACGGCCGCATCGGGGGATACCTCGGGGGAGAGCGGAGCGCTCGAACGCGGGCTGCCGAACCTCGAGAAGCATGTGGAGAACCTCCGAAAGATGGGCCTCGCCCCGGTCGTCGCGCTCAACCGATTCCCGGACGACTCCGCGGAGGAGATCGAACGGGTACGACTTTTCTGCGACGAGCAGCATCTCCTCTGGGCTCCGGTGACCGCATTTGCCGACGGGGGAGAGGGGGCAGAGGCTCTGGCGGACCGGGTGGTGGAATCCGCCGCGCAGGGCCAGTTCAGCCACTCGCTGTACGGCAGCCGTGCCTCGGCGGAGGAGATCCTGCGTACGGTCGTGGTCAATGTGTACGGCGGACGGGATTACGAGCTGACCGAGGAGGCGCAAATCGACCTCGCGAGGATCCGCCGAGAGGGTCCGACCGACGGGCCGATCTGCATCGCCAAGACTCCGCTCTCTCTTTCGGCGGACTCGAAGCTCCGCGGTCGACCTCGCGGCTTTACCGTGTCCGTGCGGCGACTCACCCGCTGGTCGGGAGCGGGGTTCACCGTGGCGATCGCGGGATCGATCATGGTCATGCCGGGGCTGCCCGTAAGGCCATCGGCCGGGGCGATTTACCTCACAGATGATGGGACCGTTCTCGGTCTCGGGTAGGGCGCGGGCGCTCACCAATCAGAGCGTCGGTCGAGCTAGGCCTTAGAACGTATTTCGCCGGAGGTCCGCATCCTCCTCGGCCAGGGGAGCTCTTCCGCAGTTTCTTATGAATCCCCTGGCTGCCCACCCCCGGAGGGGACCGGATAGTGGGTCACGTGGCGACCGGCTCCGGAGTCTCCGATACCCTCCCGGCGGACACTGATTCCTTCCTGATTCGCTACATCCGGTCGAACCCCGGAGTTCGGTTCGGTTCGCTCTCCCGAGCCACCCAGCTTGCGTGCAACGTCTCCCGGGCCACGGCGACCCGCCACATCGCCCGTCTCGTTCGGTTCGGCGAAGTGACGCTTCTCCCCGACCGCACCTATGTTGCCGGGGGTTCCACCACGCCGCCTTCAAGGGCGGTCATGGAGATCCACTGGACCGACGATGCGATCGTCATCCGAGCCGATGGGTCCTCGCGGGACTTCGTTCGGCGGGAATTCCGAGTGGTCTCAGGACAGCTCGACCACGTCCTCATCAACCACCCCGGGCC
This sequence comes from Thermoplasmata archaeon, assembly GCA_022750455.1. Lineage (GTDB taxonomy): Archaea > Thermoplasmatota > Thermoplasmata > Lutacidiplasmatales > UBA184 > JAKIVR01. The sequence goes on from JAKIVR010000010.1 coordinate 35,910, forward strand.
CGTGCGCCAGTTCGTCTATTGGTCCACAACGGCCGGCCGGATATCGTGGATTCCCGCGTCGCGCTCTCCCAGTCGGCAGGGAAAGCATCTGTACCGTTTTGCCGCCCCGCTCACCGCCCGTACGACCACGTGGCAACGCATGAGTTGGACCACGGAGTTCCCGAGGGTGTACCGCATGGCTGCCACCCCGAAGGCTGGGTCAGCGGGCGGAAGGGCGGAGGGGGAGTCCTCCTGCGAGTCCGAGGCCCTCGAGTTCGATACGGAAGCTCGACGGTTCGAACACCGATTCGGCCCGGATGCGCACCTGCGGTTGCAGATCGTGCTCCCGGAGGGCTATCCAATCGGACCAGCTCGGTGCCGAGTCCGTTTCCGGACCGAGCCGAACCGGTTCGATGTGGTGGAAGAGAGGCGATTGTCCAAGCTGGCGGGAGACCAGTCGCGCTTGGACGGCATGCGCCGATTCGGGAACACCCTGAGCCTCTCCGTGCCCCAACCCTTGCTCGATCGGGCGTATGAGATCGAATGGACTCTGCCCACGAGCGCGCAGCGCGCGCGATGGCTCCATGCCCAACGCCAACGGTTGGACTCGCTACTGGCACAATCGGCTCCCCGCCGCACCGATCGGAGCCGGCGGAGGAACCTCCCCACACGAGCCCCCCCTCCCCGTGGGGCGCAGGCCGAGCCCCCCCGACGCGGTCCCTGAGCCAGGTTTTGAGCCAGGCTCAACTGCCAAGTCTTGAAAAATAGGGACCCGGTTGCCCCGGGGACGGACGGCCCGGCAAGTCACTGAAGGTGGATCACGAAGCGGACTGAGCGTGAGCAGATTCCCGGGTGGGCTGGAGCAGCGGCGCGCTCCGTCCCGGCCATGGGACGGAACCGCCCCCGGTGGGGGGGCGGTCGGGAACGCGACGAGCCCCGGCTGGCTCCGCCGAGCCGGCCGCGTCGGGTCCCACCGTCGGAGAACGTTCTCCGGGTACTGATCGTGCTGGGGATCGGGGTAACCGGGATGGTCTTCGGAGGAGGCCTCTTCTCCCCCGCCCAGTTGGTCGCACCCGGGACGCATCTGCCTCTGTCGGGAGCCGGCCCCAGAGAGGCCGCCGAGTTGCCGGTCCACCCACCGAACCCTGGAACTTCTTCCGAGCTATTCTTCCAGAACAACTCCACTGTGGCCAACGCCACCTTCAATTCGACCAACGAAGTCTGCGATTACGCGTACCAGGGATCCTGTTCCAAGTACATCGAGGAATCGACCTCCCCGAACCTCCTCTCCCTCCCCGATGGCGATGTGGGCATGACCTACGACGTGATCGTCAACACCTCGCAGATCATCTGCAACTACTCGATCAATGAGAGCGTTTCGCACGTGGCGTTCGCCAGCTCCCCCGATGGGGGGACGAATTGGGGACCTCCGGAGTATCTCGGCGACACGAACGCCACCTGTCCGTACAACGAAGAGCTCGAGCCGTCCTTCGCCACCAACCGTTCGGGCTCGATTCTCGGAGTCTACGTCGGCGCGAACGCGAGCCTCCTGAATTTCGGTAACGCCACGTTCGTGCCATCGCCTCCGTACGCTCCCACGCTCGCTCCCAATCCCATCGAGGCGTACACGAACCGGACGTCGGACGCTCTCGTTTTCGTGAACTCCTCGGACAGCGGATCCTCTTTCTCTCCCGGCCGCATCATCGTGTCCGGAGCCAACATCGCCCGTCCGGCGGTTGCCGCGTTCGGCCGCACCATTTACGTCGTCTACGAGAACATCCACAACGGCACGATCCCCCTCCCGGGCAGCCGAGCATTGGTGATCCCAGGCGTCGCGCTCGTCGCGACCACCGATTATCCGATCTCAGTGGATCTCGTCATCTCCCGGGATGGCGGCCTCACGTGGAGCACGCCGACTGTACTTCCGGGAGAGAATGCGAGCGAGAACGACACGAGCATGTCCCCCTCGATCTCGGTGTCGTCCACGGGAGAAGTGGCGGTCGCGTACGTCACGAACCGAAGCTGTCTCGCCAACTGCTCGGTCATCCAGTGGTACTCCAGCTTCGGCGATGACGTGGTGGCCGCCACCTCCGCGAACAACGGCTCGTCCTGGGCCCTCCGCACCATCTTCCGTGCGACCGGCGAGCCTGTGCAGGGGTGGTGCCAGGTCCCCCCTCCCCAATGCTTCCGCGGCTCGTATGTGTACGACGACAACCCTGGTGGATTCTACTCCCAGGAGATTGGGCTCACCGCCCTGTTCCAATACGCGCCTCCGACCAGCGTCGCCTGGAACACGACCGGAGCCGACCTATTCGTCGCTTGGGGCGGCTCCTCCAACCAAAGCCGGGTCTTCGGGCAACAGTGCGGCCAAGTGTACTTCTATGCCTATCAGGGGCTCTACACCGCGGTCTCGTCCGATGGCGGTGCCAGCTGGTCGTGGCAGCAGCTCGGGTACACCGGGGGCAGTCCGGGAGGAGGGGGCGTTTGTCTCGGTTCCGGGCTCGACTTCCCGCTCAACTTCTACAATCTCGGTCTGACCGTATCGAACGGGACCGAGTTCCTGGCCTACCAGACCGGGAACCTATCGAACCCCGGGGGACCTGGGGACGAAGCCCTGTGCGGATTCTCCGTCTTCGACGGTTATGACCAGTCGACGATCGAGTGGCTCCGACAAAGCCCCGATGGCACGCAGTGGTCCTCACCACTTCCCGTGGTCATCCAAGACGTGCCCCAGAATCCGACGCAGTTCCTTTTGCCGTATCTTGCCTACAGCTCGGCGATCCTGATCCAGAACGGTACCCCGATTGTCGCCACAAGCCTCCCCATGGCCTGCTACGAGATCCCGTCTGTCTTCGGCAACTTCTGCGGCACGGAGTTCCCGCAGTCGGTGACCGACTTCTCCCACCTCGAGGTGGCCTTCGTCGCCCACCCCCCTACGATCTCGGTGACCGTCGACGAGATCGGGCTTCCGCGCGGTGCGGACTGGTCCGCCGAGATCTCGGGGAATTCGTTCACCCAAACCACCTCGTCATTCACGGCTCTCGCTCCGAGCGGTACGCCATTCTTCGTGGAACCTGAGGACTCGGTGGAGTGGGCCGGACAGGAGTACTTCTCCTACCTCTCGGGAGGCGTGTACAACCTCTCGGCCAACGGGAGCCTTACCGTCGGCTACACCACCGTCCAGCCGTTCGACCTCCAGCTCGAGCCTTCGGTCGATCTCGGCCTTTCTCTCGGGATCTCCGATTCGACCTTCGGGTTTGGGTACTATTCGATATCGAACTGGTACTACAACTTCGGCACTGGGTCCTGGTACAGCTTCACGCCTCAAGGCTGCCCGATGCCGTGGTACCTTCCCACCGGGTTCGTCCTGAACGTTACGAATTCGGATGCGGTCGATGCGAACCTGTCGGTTACGTCGATCGAGACACCGACCTACTGGGCCGGCTCGAGCAACGTCAGCTACACCGGTGCGGGCGCAAACTACTCTGTGACGATGAACGGCCCCATCAACGAGACGATGTGGACGCTCCCATTCGGATACTACGGGGTCGGGGTGAGCGCTCCGAACCTCTCCCCCTCGTCCGACTTCTCATTTGATTGGAATGGGGTGCCGCAGTCGAGTGCCCCCGGTGGCGGCACCCTCACCGTCCCGAACGTGGCGACCGGGGTCGATCAGATCTCGAACATCCGGGGGAGCTCTTCGATGCCGGGGTGGGTCTACATCGGATCGGCGCCGCACGGTGGGACGGTGGTCGTGCCTCAACAGACCCAGGTCAACCTCACCTTCGCGTTCGTGGACGTAGGAGCGCCGGTCGGGGTGGTGACGTTCTACGCGGCGAACCTGACGAATGGGACCGACTGGGCGCTAACGTTGAACGGGACGACCTACAGTTCGACCAACCCGTGGATCAATGTGACGACCCACTCCGGGACGTACTCGATCTCGGCGGGAGCGGCCGTCTCGACGAACGGCGCGATCGGGTACGCCGCCCGGGACGTCGGTCCGAAGATCTCCCTGACGACCGGATCGACGGTCCCGGTCGACTACAGTCCCGCGTTCAAGGTGGCACTGTTCGCTTCGACGGGAGGGAGGGTCGACCCGAACGGGGTGCAGTGGTATCTGCCGGGCGCAGTGACCCCCCCGCTGGAGGCGATTCCCGATCCCGGGTACGAATTCTTGGGATGGTCGGGGACGGGCCTCGGATCGTACAATGGGACCGCTGCCCTTCCGAGCCTGACGGTCGGCGGGCCGATTCTCGAGACGGCGAACTTCGCTCCGCTGCCGACGGACCGGTTCGATCTCAACTTCACCCAGTTGGGGATCCAGTCGGGGGTCTCATGGCAGGTGGACGTCGGGGGCACCCCGTACTCCGCGACGGGTCCCCAACTCGTGGTACCGGACCTGAACGAGAGCCCCGCGCAGTACTCGTTCACCGTACCGTCCGTTTACGGGACCGACCCGACGAATGCGACCCGCTACGTCCCGGAGACGTCGTCCGGGGTTGTCGTCGCGGGAACGAACTACAACAATTCGCTGGTGTTCCAAACGCAGCACTACTTGACCTTGGGATCGGGGTCGACGGGTGCAGCGACCGCCCAGGTCGATTCCGTCACGGGGGGGTCGACGTGGTTCACGGTCGGGGCGTCGGTGAGTCTCCTCGCGACGCCGGAACCCGGGTACACCTTCGCCGCGTGGGTCGGCACGGGACCCGGCAGCTATTCGGGAGCGAACGCCTCGGAGCCAATCGCTCCCTCGGGGTCGATCACCGAGCTGGCAACATTCGTACCGTTGGTCACGGGCGGACCGCCGCCCACGTACGGCGTGGTGTTCGAGATCGCTCGCCCGGTGGCCACGGGAACGGTGTGGACCGTGAAGATCGGCTCCCAGACGTACGTCTCGACCGGGAACGCGTTGAACGTGACGGGGTTTTCGACCGGCATCCTGACCGCCACGATCCCTGTCGCCTACGCACCAGACGGTTCGACCCAATACTCTCCGCAGAACGGTTCGGTCGCGGTGCACGTCACGGCGAGCACGGCACCGATCGAGGTGACGTTCCTTCCCTCCTACTGGGTGGACGTCACTGCGGTCGGCCCCGGGACCGTCTCGACAGGTTCGCAATGGGCACCGGCGGGCGAGAGGCTCTCCCTCGGAGCCACGCCCAGTTCAACGGCCACTCTCTTGTCGTGGGCCGGGACTGGTCCGGGGGCGTATAGTGGCGATGCGATGGCTGCGAATCTGACGGTCGACGGCCCGATCACGGAGGTGGCCACGTTCGCCGCCGCGACCACGGCCGTGAGCCCCGCCACTCCGTCGTTCCTGACCTCCGATGCCGCGGTCGCGATCCTGGCCGTGTTAGGTTTGGCTCTGGGCGCTACCATCGCGTGGGTCGCTTGGCGGGTCGATAGGCGCCGGCCCCCGGAGGCAGGCGAGAGTTCGTCGGAATGGGACCCGGAGGCCCCCTCCGTGGAATGGGGCCCGACAGATCCTCCCGTCCATTCGACTGCGGCGATGTGCAGAACATCCTCCCCCGGCGTCCCCCGGCACTTCCTACCAAACCCTGCCGTGGGAGCGGCGATGGCCATCGCGGCCCTGATGATCCTGGGAGGTCTCCCGGGCCTGTCCCTGGCCGAGTCCCCTGGAGTTGGGACACCGAGTGCCCCATCGACCTCCCACACCCACCCGAGCGTCCTCCCGTTCTCTCCGCCCGCCTCTGCTCCCAGCTCTGGGAACGGGACGTTCTGGCTGAACAGTCCGTTGCCGAACGTGACGGACGATGACGTGTGCATGGGACTGGATTGGGCCACCACCCCGTACGGACCGCTCTGCGGGGCGACCAACATCACGAACGAACCAAGCCTCAACCTGAGTTCGAACGGCGTGCTGGTCACAGCGTATACCGCCTACACGAACTGGACTCCGTGCGAAGCGGAGTACCCGTGGCTCGGGAACTACACGTTCTCCCAGATCGGGATCGCCACCTCCGTCAATGGAGGGGCCTCGTGGTCCTCCCCGCAGTACTTGGGAAACACCGTCTGTACCAACGCGACGTTGGCGGACGACTACGTCAATGCGTGGCAGCCTTCGGTCACCTCGCTCGCCAACGGGACCCTAGTGGTGGCCTTCGTCGAGTTCAACCTCTCCCTCCAGACCGGCTGCGGATCCTGCTATCTCGTGTACCCCGACATCTCTGCGAGTGACCGCACGGGCGACGCCAACGGCGGCAATGGGCCCAACAACGACTTCAACGCGAGCCAGCTTGTCGTGGCGTTCAGTTACGACAACGGCGTTGCGTGGACTGCGCCGACGCCGGTCAACACCTCGACCATCGGAGGTAGCTGGTGCCCGACCGGCTGCTTGGCGAGCGCCAACTGGATCCAGCAGCGTCCCTCGCTCACGGCCTCAGGCCAGACGATCTATCTGACATGGACGAACATCACCGAGGGTTGGGTCGGATCCTACGCACCGGTTTACTGTACCTTCTTCGGGCCCTACTACTGCGGATCCGGGGACTCTGCGGTCCAACTTGCCGTGTCCCCCGACGGCACCGCGGACTTTGGGCCGCCTATCCAACTGCCGGTGGTCGTCGCCCCGAGAGACATCCCGCTGTTCGACGCGTCCGGGTACCCCTTGACCCCGACACAGTACTACGTGGCCGCCAACCCCTCGACCCTCGTCACGCCGAACGGTACGCTCGTCGTCGCGTACATGACCAACCTCTCTTGGAACATGAGCCTCGGCAACCAGCAGGAAGGGACTCGGCAGTGCAGTGTCTCCGACCCACTGTGGGACTTCAGCTCCTGCGGGGGGTTCCTCTCCGATGTCGTGGTCGCGCAATCCTCCGACAACGGCTCGGAGTGGACCACAGGCGTCGCAGCGCGGTCCGTGTTCGATGGGCGCGACTACGCCCCGAACTATGCGGCGGGACCGACTTCGGTCGGGCTGCAGGACGTCCAGGATTACGTCAATGATGGGGACCAGTTGCTACCGGCCCCGAAGGCGACGTACGATCCGGCCTCTCAGCAGATCGTTCTCGCGTTCACGGCCGACCTAGGATTCACCAATTGCCTTCCGAGCTTCCTGTACATCCCCTGCCAGAACTTCAGCACACCGGATATCTGGGTAGCGAACGGCAGCTTGGTAAACAACTCCTGGACGAGCCGACTGGTGACGACGTGGAGCGCCCTCGCCAACTCCACCCCGAACGGGGTGCAGGACTCGTACTTCTACAACCCGGCGATCGCCAGCAGTTCCGACGGGACGATCTATGTCACCGCCCAGTTCGTGAACGGATCGGCGTGCACCGTGGTACCAAGCGGCTCGTACCTCGGTTTGAACACGTTCCAACTACCGAACTCGGCGGGAATCGTGCCCGAGTTCCCGTACTGCGGCGAAGGATTCGAACTCTATGGAACGAGCACCAACAATGGCACCACATTCTCGTCCCCGAACGCCATCGACACCACCGGAAGCTGGTTCGAGGAGATGCCTCCGGGAGTCTCGGCCTCGATGATATCGGCGGGGGATGCGGTCTGGGTCGCTTGGACGCAGACCACTTGCCCCGGCTGGAACGGCTCCCAGCCGTTTCGATGCAGCGTCGATGACACTTTCTCCTACCCGTCGCCGATCGGTGGGTTCACCTCGACGACGACCGCGATCGTCTCCCGACTGTTCGTGGGGACCGGGCTCACCGTCTCGTTCGATGAGACCGGTTTGCCGATCGGCACGCCTTGGTCCGTGGACTTCTCCCAAGCCGAGCGGAGCGGTCTCGCGGGCGGCCTCTTGTCGGTCAGCGGGGTGCCCTCGGGCGCGAACGAGAGTTGGGCAGCTCCCCTCGTCGAGTACGGTGCGGGGATCCGGTACTCGGGCACTCCCAGTGTCGCTTCGCCCGGGAACTTCTCGACCTCGACCACTATCGACTGGACGTTCGTCGAGCAATTCGCATTGACCGTAACCTCGATCCCCGAGTACCCGAACTCCTCCGTATCGCAGCTCTGGTTCGAGGGAACTCCGTACACCTTCTGTCCCGTCGCCTCCATCGCCTTCGATCCGAACGGATTATGCAACTTCTACGCGACGACCATCAACTACAACCTCACTCCGTCGCCCGGGGTCAGGTGGTACGATGTCGGAAGCCATGTCCCGATCCAGGCGATCCCGCTCAACGGATCGCAGTTCTGGTGTGCCTACGCCGGATTCGGGGGCGGTTGTTACCTCAATTACGCGAACCTGACGTTCCAAGTCTGGACAGGGAGCGGTGCCGGTTCCTACAATGGTACGGCGAATCAAACGATGGTCACGATGGACGGTCCGGTCACAGAGACCGCGACGTTCGACCTGAACGGATACTGTGGGTGGAGTTCGCCCGGCGGTCCGCTCGGTGCCGTCTGGAGCTCTATCTGCGTTCCCAACTCGTTGGCCGTTGAGTTCCGAGAGACCGGGCTACCGGCGGCAGTACGTTGGGGGGTCTCGGTCTGGGGCTCGGGACCGGACCAGGCAACGCCCTATCCGGCGTTCACCAACGCGAGCACCCTTTCCGTCCTGGATCCGGATCTCGGGTCCCTCGTCGACTTCCAGGCGTTCACGGTCCCGTCCTCGGTGGCGGGGCAGGTGTGGGTCCCCACCCCGAACCCGGCGTCCCCGCTCTTGGGCCCAGCCGGTGGGGCCTCGACGATCCAGTACTCGCTCCGGGCCGTCAACTCGACTCCATTCGACTCCAGCGTACGCGCCGTCGGATTGCCGAACGGTACCGCCTGGTCGTTCTCCCTCGATGGGGTGGGAACGGGAGTCAATGGCACGACCGCCAATCTGACGCTGACCGGGGGGAGCCACACGTTGAGCGCGGAGCCGGTGTACTTCTCGAATGGCACGGGGTACGTGGCAACGTCGATCGATGTCGATCCTTTCGTGATGAACGAGAGTTGGACGAACGTCACGGCGGCCTCGGCGACGTACACCTTCGACGGGGCGACCTCGATCCTGGTGCAGTTCACTCCTGTGGAGGAGCTGACGGCTCAAGCCTCCGCGGGAGGATCGATCACACCTGCCGGCACGAGGTGGGTGGAGCCGGGAGGAACGGTCACCCTGGTGGCCTCCGCGGACAGTGGCTACCAGTTCGTCGGGTGGACTGCCTCCAGCCTGTGGGGCGTCAATGCCTCCACCCCAGAGATCAACGTGACCTTGTACGGACCCACCTTCGAATTCGCGACCTTCGCCCCGAACCGGACCGCGGCGTTCGTGGTGACGGTGACAGCGACCGGATTGATTGCTGGGGGCACGTACGCTGTCGTGTTCAACGGGACGACATACGTGGGCAGTGGAACGTTTGCATTGCCCGCGTACGGGAGCGGGAACTACCTGATCTCCATCCCGATCGCCTACGATAACGCAAGCTCATTGGTCCGGTTCCTGCCGGTCGGATTCACGACCACCGGGCTTCCGAGCGGCCCTGGGGGGACGTACGTGCTCGGATCGGACGGGGCGGAGATCAACGTCGAGTTCGACACGCAGTATGCGCTCCAGGTCGGCTCGTCCGGTTCCGGCACAGTCACTCCCAGCGCGGGGGAGTACTGGGAGACCGCGGGGAACCAGACGCTCTTGACGGCGACTCCGGCCCCGGGGAACTTGTTCGCCGGTTGGAGCGGGACGGGCAACGGCTCCGCGAACTCCAACCGGACGGAGCTGACGGTGACGATCGTCTCCCCGATCGTGGAGGCCGCCCAGTTCGTGCCCTACGTTCCCCCGGCTCGCCCGACGTTCACCCTGGCGGTCACGGAAACCGGGCTGCCGAGTGGGACGCCTTGGGGGCTCTCGGACGGAGGGACGGGATCCGTTTCGACCACCCCCACCATCTCGGTCGGGGGGCTCAACGGGACGTACACGGTAAGCGTGGCTCCGGTCCGGATCGACGCGGGCGACCAGTTTGCCTCCAATCTGACATTGAGATCCTTTACGGTCGATTCGAACACCTTCTTGAACGTGTCGTTCACGGGACAATATCGGTTGATCGTATTGGCCGGAGCCGGGGGCAGTGCCACCCCCGGAACCGGTTGGGTGGATCTGGGGTCGAGCGTGTCGCTCGACGCGACGCCCGAGTCAGGGTTCCACTTTGTGGAGTGGATCGGTTCGGGCGATGTCGGCAACTTCTCCGGGACCACGTCCATGGGAACGGTGACGATGAACGGCGCGATCAACGAGACGGCCGAGTTCGCGCCCAACTCCGGACCCGCTGTCCCCGCCAGCGGCGCCACGAGCCTCCTGCCGGCGTACGTGCCTTGGGTGGCGCTCCTGGTGCTGCTGGCCGTCGGGTTCCTGACCGTGTACGTGATCGGCCGTCGGCAGCGCGACGAATCCTCGCCTTCACACTCCGAGAAGGCGGTGGAGCACGATGCGGACCCAACGTCGGAGCCAAGCGTCGAGACGAGACCGGAGCGCTAGCGTCCGCCGTCCCGGGTCAACCGAGAGGGCCGGGAACCTGGGTTCAGGCTCGGAGCCGCGGGATCCCGAGGCGATGCGCTGGCGAATCCTTCTACGAACCCACGCATCTTCCAGTAGGTGTCCAAGAACTCCTGCCCTCGCGGGGTGATGTCGTACACCGGCCGACCCTCGAACTCCTCGCTGGTGAGGAGGCCGGCCGATAGCAACCGGTCGATGAGAACACGCAATCGGTCCACCGGCATCCCGGCCCCGTAGGAGACCCGGGTGATCCGCGCGCCTCCCGAATGTCGTTTCACGACCTCGAGGACGGTTGCGTATAGGTCCGTCGGTTCGCGGCGTCGACCGCTTCCGTCAGGGTCCGAGCGTTCGGGATGCATCGGTCGGTCCCCACCTAGAGCGGGAAGGGGGGCAGGGTGGCGACCTGTTGGGGGGTGGCTCGGACACGGGCCGAGCTGTCGGCCTCGAACGTCCGAGTGTAGACGACCTCCGACACGGCGGCCCCGCGACCGACGTGGACCTCGTGCGCCACGACCCGCCGTGCCTCGGCACCGCGGTCGAGATCGACGCGCTCCCCGAAGACGTCCTCGACACGCGCATCCCGGTCGATCGTCACATGCCCTCCGACGAGCGGACCTTCGACCTGGGACCGGCGTCCGATCTCGATGCGGGCTGCCTTGACGCCTCCACGCGTGCCGACGAACCCGCCGACCTCGAACGTCGAGGCCACGATCACCTGTTCCGCGTCGAGCTTTCCTCCCACCTTCACCCGCTCGGCCCGAAGGACGTCGTGGATCGAGGCGGTCCCTCCGACCTCGAACGCGCCGGTCAGTTCGAGGCGTCCCCCGACAGAGAATCTTCCCCCTACCGCCACGCTGCCGCCTTGGCCGTTGCCTAGGATCGCCCCGACCCCTCCGATCTCAAGCCCTTCGAACGCGAGATCCTTCGTGGCGTTGAGTACGCCACCCACGTGCAGGACGCCTCCCTTCGCGTGGTCTCGGAACTGCACGATCCCACCGACCTCCAGCCGCCCGAACGAGAGGGCGCCGGTCGCTTCGAACTTCCCGCCCACCTGGATCCGTTGCCGAATCTCCCCGCCTTGGATGCGGGCCGTCCCGCCGACATCGAGCGCGTCCAGCGACACGTCCGATAGTTCGACGGATCCGCCCGCGTTGATCTCCCGCGCCTCGAGCTTCCCCGCCAGGCGGATCTTGCCGCCCACGGCGACGTCCGTGGCCGTGAGGGTGGACGCGCCTTGGAGCAGCCCACCGACCTCGATCCTCTCGACCGTGGCGGGACCCCCGAGGATCAGCTTGCGGTCGACATCGACCTGCCGGGCACGGAACGGGCCCGTGACCTCGAGCTCGCCGTCGTCCGTGCGTACATCCCCGTCCACGCTGAGGCTTCCCCGGACGCAGACTCGGCCGTCCTCGGATTCGAACGACCGGCACTCCAAATTGCCATCGACGTCCACGTTCCCGTGAAAGCTGGCGTTCCCCTGCACCCTCACAGCCCCATCGGAAGTAATGGACGAATTCTTCTCCGCGCGCAGGTCCCCGGCAACGACGCCGAGGCGGACTCGGCCCCCCTTCGGAACCACGGTCTCTGTCATCGGTTCCCCCATGATTTTCCCCGACTATACGACTAGGTCACGCCGGGTGAGTCTTCGGCGAGAGGTTGCGGTCCGACACATTGACCTACGCCGGGCCGGGAGATCCGCCCGCATCGGGACGGCCCGCGGCGCCCCGTACTTCGGGTGCACACCCGGGGTGCGCACGTCGTGTGACTTACCAAAATCACCCACTCCACCCTTCGGAGGGTCATGGAGCGCGACGCGAACGAATCGACGAGTGCGGGAGATCTAGGGGTCGGCGGACGACGAAGCTGGTGGGGGATCGCGGGCCGGGCACTCGCGGTGATGCCGGCGGTGGCCGCGGTGATGCTGGCGCTGATGTTCTTCAGCATCGTGGCAGGGAACTTCACGTAGCTCGTGCAGGCACTCCCAATGCCTGGGCCTCCCGGTACCCCGTCGTGCGGTCGGACGATCCTCCCGACCCGGGGGGCCCACCCGTCGACGATCTCGTCTGAGTCGGAACTCGAATCTTGGCAACTTCTCCGACGAGCCGGCGTTCGGCCGTGCCGGGGGATCCCGTCGTGGGCTGGGGGAGGTCACGGCGGGTGAACACGTCGAGTGAGTTCGGTTCTTGACCCCGAGGGCGGGTGGGGGGGTCCATGGAGTGGGATGCGGAGGGACCGTTTGGTGAGGAGGGCGCGTGCGAGGAAGTACAGATCGTCGGGGAAGTTCGGAGACGCCTTCTCGCCTCGATCACGATCGTGGTCGGCGGAGCGGTGTTCGTGATGCTGTACCTCGGGTTCTACGCGATGCGGTTTCCGTGGTATTCGAACCTGACCGTGGTCCTCTCGACGATCGCGGTCGTACCGGCCTTGCTGCTCGCGCTATGGGTCCACTGGGGGTTGGGCGTGGCGCAACGCCTCGCCCAGCATTTCCGGGGCCCGGGCTGACCCGGTCGCCGGCCCTCCATCGAGATCGGAGTCGGCGCCTCCGAGGATTCTAGACCAGACCATCCTGAAACTTGAGACTCGCGTGGCTCCCGTTGCAGAACGGCTTGTTCGTGGACGCCCCGCAGCGGCACAGCGTCACCCGGTTCCGGATCTCGTACGGCTTTCCATCCGAGGACTCCACCCGGATCCCGCCGCGGACCCAGAGGGGCCCGCTGCATTCCATCGCGGGGTCTTCGACGATCCCGATCGACGGCGGCAAGTCGGGCTCCAACGGCGTGCCCGTCAGCTTGTCGAGGACGACGAGCCGGCCCGACGGACAGTGTCCTCCTTCCCGATCGACGAGCTTCTGCGTGGCCGGGTCGTCCGTCCGCTCGATGAGCGACCAGATCTTGCCGCCGGGGTCGCAGAACCGGGCGAAGGCGCACAGCTCCTCGGCGTCGAGGAGGGACCGTTTCGGTCCCTCGAGCGTCTCCGCTTGGCGGATGAACGGTCGGCGGTTCGCGGTCTCCGCGCCCTTGAATCCGACCTTGGCGTGCGTGCCATCGCAGAACGGTTTGTGCCCGGAGTGGCCGCAGCGGCACAGGGCGTAGGAAGCTCCGGTCTTGAACGATCGACCCTTCGCCCACTCCCAGGACATCCCCTCGCGGTCCGGCACGATCGTCTGGACCTCCACGGGTACGGCCCCGGAGACGAGGTACGGTCCGTTCTCGGAGACGATGATCCTCGGCTCGGACGACTTCGGCATCGAGTGGAACCGTAGCTTCTGGGGGATTTGGCGTGGGCCCTGGCTCGCAGTGATTGACCCCGTACCGAAATGACGTCGGACGGCTCCGAGTGGGGCAGACCAGGGCGGGGGGGAGAGCCCTCGGGAACTGACCCTCCAACGACCTGGGGGTCGACGGGAACCGTATTACTCTGCAATCCCCTCCCCCCCGTCGAGGTCGCGAATGACAACGTATCTGATCACGGAGATCGACTGGCACGACGCAGCGAAGGCCACGAAGTACCGCGAGATCTTCGGGCCGGCTCTGGAGAAGTACGGAGGGAAGACTCTCTGCGCCGGCGCGCCCGTTCCTATCGAAGGCGATTGGAAGCTCTCCCGCGTCGTCGTGCTCGAATTCCCCACGATGGACGCCCTCCGAGCGTGGTACGGCTCCTCGGAGTACGCCCCCGTGCTCCAGCTCCGAAAGGAGGGGGCGACGACCAAGATGGTCGCCGTTGAGGGTCCCACGCACTGATCCGACTCAGTTTTGGATGACCCCCGGGGCCCGACTGGGGGCCCCGAAGTCGGGGTCTTCCGGAGCGCCCGTTGTCCTGGCGAGGACTTCCCGCTCCAGATCCTGGATCCCAGGACCCAGTGAGCGTCGGGTAGAGTTCGGCCCGGCGACCGGCCGTTGGGCGCCTCGGCACTTTAGATATAGTCGGAGCTCGGTCCCACCGCCCGTTCAATGGCCCTGCGCTGCGCCAACTGCGGGCAGTCCTACAGTGCCTATTCGCCGGCGAACTCCCAGTGGTGCCGAACGGACCACGTATTCTTTTGCCGGAAGTGCGTAGGAAGCCGCACCCGCTGCCCTGCATGCAGCCGGCGGACCTCCTCGACGGCGAGCATGCTCGTCTTCATGGGGGTCTTCTTTACCCTCGTGTTCGGCGCGGTCACCGTGCTCCTCGTGCCCACCGCGTACGCGCACCTGCAGAGGGATGAGCTGACACCGACCCCCGTGAGCCAGCTTCAGTCCGGCATGACCGCGAAGGTCGCCGGATTCGTCTCCCCAGGCCAGGGCGCGGTCATCGTGGAGTTCACGTACAAGGACGCGACCGGCAATCCGGAGTCGGGCTACCACGTGGAGAACTTCTGGTTGAATGACTCCACCGGTAGAGTCCTGATCGAGATGGGCTCGAACGATTCGCCGCCGGCCATCCTCTCCGGGGGGGAACCGTATCCGGCGAACGGGACGACGACCGGGTTCCAGTACGAGTCCGGCGACCCGATCGTGATCATCGGGACCGTGACCCCGGTCCCCGGCGGTTTGGCGATCCAGGCCGTGATTGTGGCCCAATCCACCAGCGAGATCGTGAGCTCCAATGATTTCGAGATCACGGCGCCGCTGTTCGGTGGATCGGCCGGATTTGGAGTGGCCGTGCTGATTGCCGGCGTGATCCTCACTCGCCAGCGGGTCCAGCTCCATCTCCAGAACCTCCCCAAGTTCGTGAGCCTACGGCCGAAGGAGCTGCACGCGGCCCCCACCGGGGAGGCGATCGTCTGGACCGAGAACCACTATCCCCGAACGTTGCGATGGATCTCCTTCGTCTCTCTGGGGATCGCCGGGGCCTCGACGGTGGCGTTCCTGGTCGTGACCCTCGCTCCCCTCCCATTCTCCTCTGTGGTCTTTCTCGTCATTCCCGGGGTCTCGTTGGTGGTGATGCTGTTCGGGTACGTCTTCGGCCTCAGCTATCAATCCCAATACCGGTCGGCCGTGGCCCGGGTCGGGGTCTCGTCGACGGGGATCCACTTCGACTACCCTCGGCCCCCCAAGAATCGCCGGACGTACCTAGCGTGGGTCGACATCCGGTCGTTGGAGGCCCCCCTCGCCATGAACCGGCGGGCGGCTCAGTTCGAGACGGATCTCGGGACAGAGTACGCGTTCAACTTGGATGACAGCCTCCCCGTGGCGATCCGGGCCGCCTACGAGCAGGCACGAACCCGAACGACGGGGGTCGGACCCGTCGGAGCGTTCACACCCACCCTCGACACCCTCCGGAGCGGGACGGTACCGTTGCCTGTCGGCCGGGCCGTGTGGTACCGGAACAAACTGCGGGACCGGTTCTTCCGGTACGTGGCGGTACTGGTGGTGGTCCAGATCGCCCTGATTCCGGTGGCGATCTGGCTGTACGACAAGATCGGCCTGAACCAGGGAACGGCCCTGCCGTTCTATCCGACGATCTTCGCCCTCGTGCAGGCGCGTATCGCTTGGCGAGCTCCCAAGGAGGTCGGGGTCTCCGACGCCGGATTCACGCTGCGAGGCACCACTGGGGAGCGCACCACGGCGTGGGAGAACATTGCGGAGTTCGTGCCTCAGCCGCGGGGAATCCGTACCAAGTCGACGGCCGGTGTCGTGGAGACGTTCACCCTGATCGATGCCGACGCGGTCCGATTCATCCTGGCGGGCTTCGAACAGCGGCGGGGGGGAAACTCCTCCGTGGCGACGACCGCGATGTCGCCCGCCGCCGGGGATTGGATCTCCAACCCGCTCCACGAGTACGCCGGAGTGCTCGTCCTCCTGCTCCTCGGCGGGCCCGCGGTGGTCATGGGGTTCTCCGCGTACTTCGCCGCGATCAATCCTTTGAACGTCCTCGCGGTGTTGGGGGCGATCCTCCCCGCCATCGTCTTCGTATTCGCCCTCTTTCCGTATGCCATTTGGAAGTACAGTCCGGTTCGGGTCGCGCTGACCGGTTCGGGGATCGTGGCGGATTACGGCCGCCGGGATCCCGGCCCCGGCGTGGTCTCTACCCTCCGTTTCGAGGCGATCGCACGGGCCACTCCCGGCAGCCAATCCGAACCGATGGTGGATGACTCCCTGTTCTTCCCCATGGGCAAGCCCCGCAGCATCTCCCTCGCGACCCGCGCGGGGGTCCAGTTCTCCCTCGGCCCGGTCGGGCCGGGAATTGAGAAGGCCGTGCTCGCCCGACTCTCCATGGAACAGCGGTCGGGGTACACCGACCGGCAAGCCCCTCTCTCGACAAACCGGCCCCTCGCCTAGGTCCCCGCCTCTTCGGTCGGTTCGGAGTCGGCTCCCGAGACACCGCGGGGATCGGGAATCCGTGGGCGGGCACTTCGAGTGGCAGTACGACCTGGGGAGGGGGACTTGTCGGGGGAGTGATTTGACGATCGGTTCGCATCCCCTCCCAAAGTGCAATTCGCGGTGAGATCACCTCGAACGCCGCATCGGACGACCTCGTTCGGGGAGTTCGTAGACTCCCGGAAGCCATCGACGACGCCGGTCGAGTTCCTTGAGGAGGCGCACTATCCAGTAGTCGTTTTAACCCCCGGGGAGACCCTGCGCTCGTCCATGGAGCCTTCTGCCCATCCCCGCTCCATCCGAGTCGTCCCCGGGGAGCTCGACACCACGGTCGTCACCACCCGGCTTCTCGTCCCCACTCCCGCGCAACCGAGCTGGAGTCCGTTTCGACGGGTCGCCGAGAGCATTGCGAACCGGGCGCGGCAACTTCCGACGCACGCCCACGAACGGGAGGAGGTCCTGACGTACGTGACGGAGGGATTCGCGTCCTACCAGTTCGAGGACGGCGCGATCGAATCCGTCCCACGCGGCAGCGGTCGTCTTCTGACGGCGCCAGGGCGGGTGAGCCACCGCATCAGCCCTGCCACCGGCGGGGCGATCCGCTGGTTCAACCTCGTGGTGGCTCTGCCCGCGGCCTCGACCGGCGCCTCGCGACTCCAACGGATGAGCCCCCAAGCAGCTGCGATCGAGGAGGACACGGTCATCGTTCGCCCGATCGTTGGTCCCCGGGCTCCGATGAGCTCGTCCACGGGCTTCGAGTGCCAGGAGCTTCAGTTCCCGAACGGGGGCGCGACGTTCCGAAAGGTCGGATTGGACCACCGGGCCATCTTCTATGCGACGTCAGGTCGTGGCTCCGTGGACCACAAGGCGATAGAAGCGGGAGAGGCCGCGTTCGTCGAGGGCATGCCCGGGGTCGCGATCGAAGGCGATGACGGTTTTTCGGTGCTCTTGGCCACGGCTCCCGGCTAGGCCCAGTCTCGATCATCGCCTCGGACGGGCGTAGGCGGAGTCGTCCTCCTGGTCGATGTTCACGTTCAAGGAGAGGGATTGTCAGGAATGGAACGTAGGGTAGGTGTCGGGGGGGGTGATTTGCCAATTAGTTCAAATCCCCAACCTCATCGAAAGTGCGACCGACCGGTCTTCAAGCGGCCGAGTGAGGTGGCGCTCGCCCTCTTCTCCCGGGGGGGGGTCTTGCGTCGGCTACCGGAGCCGGGTCGCCCCGTCTCTTCTCAAGCCGGATGGGCCACTGACTTTATTAGTCATTATGACTAATAATCTGCTATGGCGCTCAAAGTAGATCCCGGACTTGCCGCCCTCTTCGGGTCGGAGGACCGAGTCCGGACGCTGGCCGCCTTGGCCAACGCGGAGGCCCCCCTCACCGCTTACCGGGTGGCCTCTATGGTAAGGATGGCTCCTCCCAACGTGTACCGGGAACTGAAGCGTCTTCTCCAAGTCGATGAGGTGAAGAGGGCACCTACTCCCGACGGACGCGACGGCTGGACGCTGGTGGACCCCGGTGTGCGGACCCTCCTGCGGCGCCGGCAGCGGATCGTGTGGATTCAGGACCTCTCCCGGGAGGCGGAAGCACGGAGACGGCGTGCCGCGCTGGCCATTCGACAGAGCAATCAGCGGCCACTCGACCTCTCCAAATTCGGACCGGGTCGGCAACTCACCGCCCAAGAGATTCGGCGGCGGCGAGTGAAGGATGAGATCCTGGCCAAGGCGGGGGCCCGCCGTTCCGTCCGATTGGCCGGGAGCTCCCGTTGAATGCGGAACAATTGAGACGGATCCTCACCCGCGCCAAGAATCGACCGGAGCAGAACCTCTGGCGTAGCAGCTCAGCTTTATGACGGCGCTGACGGGGCGCCAAACTCGAGGTACCCTGAACCTGCCAGTGCGTCTATGATGACTTTCACAAACTGAATGGATCGTTTCCGGCACGTCCGATAGATCGTGAGCAGTCGCTCCAG
>JAKIVR010000100.1 GCA_022750455.1 Thermoplasmata archaeon
CAACAATGAACGAAGCTTCCGAATGCGCCGCAAGCGCGCCGTGTCCCCGATCATCGCCACCATTTTGCTGGTGGCGATTACGGTGGTCTTGGCGGCTGTGCTCTACATCCTGATCTCGAACCTGACGAAGGGACCAGGCAACACGCCGATCGGCTCGGCGTTTGGATACGGCCACTTCACGCAGGAGAGCGTCCTCCACGGCACCACGGCCCTCTCGGGCTGTGCAGTCCCGACGGCGGGGACGGACTACTGTGAGATCGTCCAGGTCGCCCAGGCCTCGAGCGGCCTGTCGACGGCCGGCATTGGATTCAGCCTCGACAACCCGACGGGAACGATCACCTCGTTCACTTCGGTCGTTCTGCTGGACCAGGGCGGCAACGGGATCGCGATCTACACCGTCGGCGCTGCCGGCGGCGCGTGGGCTTTGTGCACCGTCGCGACATGCAACGTCGCGGCGATCTCGAGCATCACGACCTCGCTCCCCGCAACGCTCTCGACGGTCCAGACCCTTGTCATCCAGGTGAGCCCGACCGCGACGGGAGGAGCCTCCCCGACGGGCGACATCATGGTGGCGCTCGGCGTCGGAGCGTTCTCCGGCCAAGCGACCGGGACCTTGGTCTAAGGTAGCCGGGTCGAGGCCCGTGGTTCAACCCCTTCCTTCCTATTCTTTCTAAGAAATCACGATGCGATCTCATTCCAAATCATGGCGTCGGGGCCGAGGGCGCCGCGGCGTTTCGTTCATTATCGCCACTATCCTCTTGGGCGCCATCACCGTCGTCCTAGCGGCCATCCTCTACATCCTGGTCTCGGGTTTGGACCACGGAACGGCCAACGCACCCCTGGGCTCCGCATTCGCGTACGGTAAGTCGACCGAAACGACGGTGGTCGCGGCGGGCGCGGCCCTCCCCGGCTGCTCCAAACCCGCCACGGGGACGGAGTACTGTTACCAGATCGCGATCGGCCAGGCGTCCACTGGTCTCGCGACAGGCGACATTGGGTTCACCTTGCATACTCCTGCCGGGACCAGCCTGCCTTTCCTCTCGATCACCCTGCTGGACCAATCGGGAGCTGCCATCGCCCAGTACGCCCCGATGGGCGGATCGTACGCCTGGGCCCTGTGCCCAATCGCCGCCTCGGTGGCCTGCAACGCCCCAGGTTCGAACCTAGTCACGGCGCTCCCAGCGCCCCTGACATCCTCCGACACCATGATCCTGGATGCGGGAAACGGCGGGACCGTCAGCGGGGACAATCTGTTGGCACTCGGCATGGCCTCGTATTCGGGGTCGGTCCAGAGCTCTCTGCCGTATCCGGCCGGCACGCACTAGACGGACCCGCCTCGGGTCCGCAAGGCTTCTTGTCTCTCTGACCGTTCGGGGGGTGTGGACGAGGCACCACCGGGCCCGATTCGTGCTCCGCGAGGGGCCGAGCTCAGTTGTCGCGGTTGGGCTCAAGAGGCCGCCCTTCGTCTACTGATGAACAACCTCGACCCGGAGGTCGCCCGGGACCCGCAACATCTCATCGTTTACGGCGGACGGGGCAAAGCGGCGCGGAATTGGACCGAGTACGGTCGCATCGTCCAGGAGCTTCGACGCCTCGGGGATGAGGAAACGCTCCTGGTCCAGTCGGGAAAGCCTGTCGGCGTCTTTCCGACCCATTCCATGGCCCCGCGGGTACTCATCGCGAACGCGCTGATCGTCCCCCACTGGGCCACGGACGAGGTGTTCTGGGACCTCGAGGCCCGGGGGCTCACGATGTTCGGCCAGATGACCGCCGGAAGCTGGATCTACATCGGGACCCAGGGGATCCTGCAAGGATCGTACGAGACGCTCGCCTCGTTGAGCCGGTTGGAGTTCCACACCCCCACGCTCGCCGGACGCTGGATGCTGAGCGCCGGGCTCGGCGAGATGGGTGGCGCCCAACCGTTGGCGATGACGATGCTGGAGGGGGTGGCGTTGGTCGTCGACGTCGACCCCGCCGCGATCCAACGACGGCGGAGGACCGAGTACATCGATCGGGTCGCCGACAGCTTGGACGAGGCGCTGGAGCTCGTCCATGCCGCAGTATGCGAGCGTCGGGCGCTCTCCGTGGGGCTCGTGGCCAACGCCGCCGACGTCTACCCCGAAGTCGTCCGTCGCCACGAGCGGCCGGACATCGTTTCGGACCAGACCGCTGCGCACGATCTGATGATCGGGTACATTCCGAACGGCCTCTCGATCACGGAAGCCGCGGAGGCCCGTCGGCGGGACCCGACGGCGTACCTGGCCCGGGTTCACGCCTCGTTGGGCGAAGAGGCTCGGGCGATCCTCGCCCTCCAGAAACTCGGTAGCGTTGCATTCGAGTACGGGAACACATTCCGGGCCCGGGCCCTGGAGGCGGGGGTGCTCGAGGCGTTCGACATCCCCGGATACGTTCCCAAGTACATCCGTCCCCTGTTCGCCGTGGGAAGCGGCCCGTTCCGGTGGGTAGCGCTGAGCGGCGAACCGGAGGATATCCACCAGATCGATCGGATGCTGGAACGGGAATTCACCGATCGCACCGATCTGCTCCGTTGGATCCGTCTCGCCCGGGAGAAGGTTCGATTCCAAGGGCTCCCGGCGCGCATCTGCTACATGGCGTACGGGGAGCGGGAGCGGTTTGGCCACCTGGTGAACGCGATGGTACGCGACGGCGAACTCCGAGCCCCGATCGCCATCGGCCGCGACCATCATGATACCGGCAGCGTCGCGAGCCCCTACCGGGAGACCGAAGCGATGCGGGACGGATCTGACGCGATCGCCGACTGGCCCATACTGAACGCCCTTCTGAATGTCGCCTCGGGAGCCTCCTGGGTCTCCGTTCACCACGGAGGGGGAGTGGGAATCGGGAACTCGATCCACGCCGGTCTCGTGGTCGTCGCCGATGGCAGCTCGGACGCCGATCTTCGCATCGGCCGCGCTCTCAACAATGATCCAGGCATCGGAGTCGCCCGCCACCTGGATGCGGGGTACGCGGAATCCGCAGGGGTGGCTCGCCGCGGTCGGTTCCGGATCCCCGGGTGAGCGGACGGGCTACTGTCCAGCGGCTTGTCGTTCCGCCGCGTTGGCGACGACCCGCTTCTCCTCGACGTAGGGGAGCATCTCGAGGGCAGCCGGCAGCGAGACCCAATCGTAACGATCGAAGATGGGCTCGAGCCGGAGCTCAAACCTCTCGGGGGGCTCGGCGAGGAAGTAGACGGTCGTCTTCCACACATTCTGCGAACTCTTCGGTCGGTAGAATCGATAGGTGGCGATCCCGATCTCTTCGCCGAGGTGGATGCGGCCGATCCCCGTCTCCTCTTCCACCTCTCGGACGGCCGCTGTCTCCAGCGACTCGCCGGGATCGACGTGTCCTTTCGGCAAGCACCATCGGTCCTCCTTGATCTCGTGCAGGAGCAGCAGCAGCTGGCCAGGGGCGCGGATCACGAGCGCACCGGCGGCCAGCTCCGTCACGATGGGGAATCCCGGACGGTACGGTTCCGATCGTTTGGACATGCCTGCCAGCTCCACCCCGCCAGCCAATATGACCGTGCCGAGGAGCGTGCGCGCGAACCGTTAAGGCTCGTCCCGGCTCGGCTCGTCAATGCTGGACCCCGGCGAGGAGTATCACGACCTCGTTACGCTCGTCCGATCCAAGGCGAAGAAGAACGGGGACCGCCCTGCGCTTCGATTCGCCGGCTGCACCCTTTCCTATTCGGAGCTCGACCGGGAGACCGATCGGGTGGCGGGAGCCCTCGTGGCGGCCGGGATCCGGCCCGGGGAACGAGTCGCCGCGCTCCTGTTCAATACGCCGGAGTTCCCGCTCCTCTGGTTCGGAGCGGCGAAGGCCGGCAACCCCCTCGTGCCGCTCAATACGGCGCTGAAGGGAGAACTCCTCAGGTACGAGCTCGCCGACTCCGGGGCGTGTGCCCTCGTCATCGACGAGCGGCTGTGGGCGACGTACTCCGAGATCAGTGCCGGACTCCCGCTCCGAGAGCGGTGGGTGGTCGCCCCAGATCCCGCTCCGACACAGCTCGATGCCTCGGCCCGAGCCTGGAGCGACGCTCTCCAAGCCGGCGGGCCACCCCCGGAACACCTCCCCGCGCCTTCCGACCCTGCCGCTGTACTGTATACTAGTGGTACGACGGGCCCCCCCAAGGGGGCGGTCATCCCCCACGAGAAGTATCTTCGGACCCCCCGAGAGGTCGGGTCACGGAGCCGTTTGACCCCGACGTCGGTCCTATTCACGGCACTCCCGCTGTTCCATTGCAATGCGCAAGAGATGACCACGCTCACGGCGTTGGAATACGACCTCACCGCCGCGTACGACGAGCGGTTCAGTGCCTCTCACTTCTGGGAGAGCGCCACGTCGTACGGAGCCACCCACGTCTCGCTCCTGATCTCGATGATCAACGTGTTGTACAAGCAGCCCGAGCGACCCACTGATCGAACCCACGGAGTCCGGACGTCCTTGGCGGCCGGTACCTCGCGCGAGATCTGGAGGTCGTTCGAGGCCCGGTTCGACACGACGATCATCGAACTGTACGGGATGACCGAGTGCGGTTG
>JAKIVR010000101.1 GCA_022750455.1 Thermoplasmata archaeon
ACATCGAGGTCCAGAGCGGGACCGTTGAGATCAGGACCGCCGAGAGTCCCCCCGAGACGGTTTCTTCCCCGATGTAGAGGAACGCTGCGTACGCGCCGATGACCAGCACGCCCCCGAAAACGGCGGTGAGGACCAGGGTGCGGGCGTCAGGAAGACGCTGTCGGGTCGTCACCGCAATGACGGCCATCAACGCGGCGGCGATCGTGAATCGAGCGGCTCCGAACGATAGGGGAGACGCCCCGGCGAGCAGCCCGATACGAATGACCGGAAACGCGGTCCCCCACAACAGAGCGAGAACGCCGAGAAGGAACCAGTCGTTCTTCGACATCGACGGGGATGCACTGCCGCCCGAGGCAGCCGGTTGGGTGGGCTCGGGGTAGCTCAAGGGCTCGATCCCGAGAAACTGGCGGATCGGGTCCTCCTCAAGATTTGCATGGATCCATTTCCCGGAAGACTGCCGACAACGGCCCGCGAATACCGGCTCCCATCAGGGTTCGAGAGGGTGAAAGGCCGCCCCTTAAGGGCGCGCCGGGCCTGGGGAGGCGGATGGCGGGTCACGGGAGCGGCCGCACGCAGGATCGCCCTCCGGAAGAGACCGGCACCTGGCGACCTTCGTGCGCCTGTTGTCAATGTTCGAGATGTTGCCCCTGCTGTGCGTGTTGCTCCGTGGGCACGGCTTGCTGCGGAAGCTGTGCCCCCGGTCGATAGTTCGACTCTCGACGGCGAAGAGGGTCGCCCCTGGGGCATCCCCTCCTCAGCGATCGCCGTCGGGCTCGGCCAACATTTCGTTGAGGTGAAAGAACGCACCCGTCGCACCGGAGCCTTGGAGCTGGGAGCGATCGGAACTCTCGAAGCTCCCGCCGACCCACACGGGACCTCCCGCCGCCAACTGCCGCACCACGCTCCAATCGATCGGATCTCCATGGTGGCTCACGATGAACCGGGAGACCCCGATCCCCCGCACCGCATGTGCGATGCCCTCGACGCCCTCGGGCCAGTCCTTGCCCCGGACGTCCAGGTGAGCGTCCCTCCAATCGACTTCCACGGCGATCTCCGGCGAGAGTCTCCAGGCCGCCTCGACCTCCTCGAACTTTGCCAGGTGAGAGGTGCTTAAGATCGCGTACCGGGCCCCGTTCACCAAGATGTCGATCACCTGCTCCCCGGTCCGAATTCCCGCGTCGACCCAGAGTTCCAGGTCCCGGCCGATCTCCTGCAGGTAATCTAGCTGGGGATCCCCATGGTCGATCCCTTCCAAGTCGGCCACGTACAGGCCGGAGTACCTCTTCTCCAGCCGGTCCACAAGTTCGAACAAGTCGACCGCGCGTCCATTCGCCTGGAGGGCAGCGACCGGTCCGGTCGGACTCGGCAACATCACCTTCCCTCCAGGCCCCAGGAGGAGGGTCGGGATGAGTTCCGGGCCGGTTGCAGCCGGCTCGGCAGGACGCGGCATGGCGCAACGGGTAACCTGGGAGGTCTAATCGGTTGCCCCGGGCGACTCCGTTATCCCCGAGGCTCGATTGGACCCCTCGCCAGGAGGCGGAGGGTGGCTGACGGTAGAGCGACGCACAGTCGGCGCTCGGCTGAGGAAAGTCCGCACTCTGGGGACCACGGGGACGGGCGCAAGCCCGCCGGGCGAGAGCCCGAGCACCGGAGCAGAAACGACACAGTTCGGGGGCACTAGGATGGCGTTGCGCTGGAGGATCCCCCGGGATATGGTGAAACGGCCGACTCCCCGAGAGCAAGCCCTGAGAGACGGGAGGAACCGGTCCCGCGACCGTCGAGGAGGGCGCGTAGTCGAATGCTGCCTAGAACAGGATGTGGCTTACTACCGCCACCTGGCCCCACCGGCGTAGGAGCGCCGGTGGGTGAACGCCGTTTTCGCGAGGGCCCTGAGATGGGAGCGGGGAAATGGGGGTGACACATTTCTTTACCAACGAGAACTCCCGGGAAATCTGAACTGGGTAGGATCGATCGTCCCTCAAGCGTGAGACATGGATGGACACCGGGATGGGTTCAGGTGCCTTGAGAACGGCGGGAGGACAGGGGTACCTTCGGGTTCAGCCCTCTTCGGTGGCGAAGCTCTGAAGGCAAAGAAGGGATGGCGACGGCATGCTCACGACAACGAATGTCGACCTGTTCGCAGGGATCCCGGTGACTCACTACGCCGAATCACGGAAATGGTACGAACTGCTGTTGGGCTCGCCTCCGGCGTTCCTTCCTCAGGGCACTGAAGCGGTATGGGAGTTAGCGGAGCATCGGTACGTCTACGTCGTGGAGCAGGCGGAACACGCAGGTCACGCGCGGCTCACGATTTTCGTCGAAGACATCGATCAGCTCGTCGCCGCGATCGGAGAACGGGGGCTCGAGCCCACCATGCGAGAGTCCTACCCGAACGGAGTCCGTAAGATCACCTACCGGGACGCGGATGGGAACGAGGTTGGGTTCGGGGGCGCTCCGAAGGGGAAGGCCCACCGGGGCCCGGGATCTGGCCGGGGAATGCGCCGCACATCCACTCGGTTAGGACGTACGGACGAGCACTAGTTTGACCAGAGGTCAGGACGCGGATGATCAAGGAGGTGCCTCATTGGAACTGGTGGATTGTCAGCGCCGATGGGTCCAACTCGGGGGCCGAACTTTCTTCAGTGACTAGTTTTTTCAAAGAGGGCGTTGCCATGCCAAGGAACGGATCGAGGCGTTCGGGGTTCATGCGCCGGGCGCTTCTCGCGGTCGGGGTGTCTTTGGTCATCCTAGCTGCCCGAATCGTTCGAGGGCTCGGGTCGGTCGATGCTGACCAAGAGTACGACTGTGCCCATCCACCGCATCCCCCTGAATCTGGCAATCAGGCGTGCGAGGCCCAGGTCGGCCGGGCGTTCCTTTTGCCAATCGTGTGGTAGATGTCGGCAGCCGGGACTTACTTGATCGTACTGGGACCCTGCCAGCGCAGTGGACCGAGTCCCGCGGCCGCCCGGTCAGGATGAGCTCCCGACAATCGGTCCCATGTGGGCGAGGATCGCGTCGGCCAAGGAGAAAGAAGCGGACCTGCCGTCGCTCACGGGGCTCTGTCGGCAGCTTCCTCCCCACTCGTGGTCGAGCTCGGTTCTCCGGCGGGGGTCGGGCTTCGATTTCGCCTCCGCAGGGCGATGACGACTCCGAGGACGACTGCCAACGCGAGGATGGCTCCGCCGATAGCGAGCGGGTACAGCCAGCCGGGAACGGTCGAGGAGGCGGGCGCCACCAAAGGACTCGCGCCGACTATCAGACTCACGGTCCGAACCGCGGACCCGCCACCGCTGTCGTTCACCCACAACGAGACGGTGTACGTGCCAGCGGTGTGATATGTATGATTCGTCGTGGCCCCGAACGAGCCGCCTCCATCTCCGAATAGCCAGTGGTACGCGTACGGTCCAATTCCTCCACTGAGGTTCGATGTTACCGTCAGAAGCTGACCGGCCGCCGGCGCGAGCGGAAAGGCACCAATCTGTACCTCCAACGCGGGAGCCACCGCCAGGCTCAAGCTCGTCGAATTTGCGATCCACCCGTTCGAATCCCTCACCGAGACGAAGATCAACGAATATGTCCCGATCTGGGTCGGGATGCAAAGGATTGTGGCGGAATCTCCCGAGCACCCCGTCGGAAGGTTCGCCCACGTGAAGCTGGCTCCACCCGAACCCGCTGTGACCGTCGCAGTCAACGTCGTGGGAACGCCGAGATCGACCGAGGCGCGTGAGATCGTGACGTTGACCTTCGGATCGGCGAACACAACGAAGGACTGCGGGCCAGAAGTTACCGAAAAGTTGTTCTGGTCGCTGACGGCGAAATTGACGGTAGAAGTCCCCGCGACCCCGAGAGTGCAGTGCACGGAGAGGGAATTGGGCGGGCCGCTACACCCTGCAGGGAGACCGGTCCACTGGTACGTGAGGGGGAGGATGCCACCGGTCACATTCGCGTCGAAGGTCACCGCCTTGCCGAGGTCGGCGGACCATATCTGAGGTGATTCGATCGAGACACTGAGGGCCGGGACGACGACGAGAGTCGTGGAACTGCTCGGGACCGAGGTGAAATCATTCGAGTCCGTGACGCTGACGCTGATGTCGAACGTACCCGCCGGAAGATCCGTCCCAGAGCAAGTGACGACAGCGCCGGAGCCGGTACAGTCCCCGGGAAGGCCGGTCCAGTCAAAACTCTCGTACTCGAAGCTTCCCCCCGTCGCTGTGGAACGGAGGGTCACGGACTGTCCGGCATCCACCATGCCCGAGTTCGAGACGGCGATGGGGGAGAGCGTGGGTGGGGTCACGGTCGGGTCGGTGTAGACAACGAAATTCAAGGCGCCACTGGAGACTCGCTCACCGTTCGAATCTGTGACGTTGACCGAGACCTCGGACGGTCCGGCGGCTAGGGGCAGGCAATGGACGGAGGAGGAGTTGCCCGCGCAACCGTCCGGTAAGCCGGACCATTCGTATGCAAGGTTTCCAGAACCGAGGGAGGTCGTGGTATTGAACCAGAGCTCTTGTTCTAAGTCGACGGATGTCCTCGAGG
>JAKIVR010000102.1 GCA_022750455.1 Thermoplasmata archaeon
CACGTGGTGCCGTTCGAGGATCTCCGGAAGGGATCGGACCGAGTCGCTCCCCGCTCCGGCCCGGTAGCTGGGAACCGCGGGGACCACCTCCCCGAGGACGAGCGCTCGGGAGATCGCCTCGTGATGGGATCCAATCGCCTCCTGCATCGTGCCGTCGAGCGTGTGCGAGAACGGCGCGTGCCCGAGATCGTGCAACAGGCCGCCGACCTGCAGAAGCTCGGACGCCTCGGGGTCCAACTCCAACCGGGTGGCGATGCGGCCCGCGACGTGACGCACGCCGAGGGAGTGCTCGAGCCGGGTATGGTTCGCGCCGGGGAAGACGAGGTGGGCGCACCCGGTCTGTCGGATCCCCCAAAGCCGCTGGAACGCCGGATGACCGATGAGCTCAAGCGACGCGCCGGCGAGACGCATCGGGCCGTGGACCGGATCGTAGATGCTCTTCGACCGGGCCGGCCGGGCCGCGCGCGGCATGGCCCCGCGGTGGCGCCGGTCGCTTATTCGCCCATCGCCCGACCGACCGTCCCGCACCAACCCTTTTATCAACGGCTCCCCTCGGAGAGAATCTTATGGCCCTGCCGCCGGAATCGAGCGATTCTCCCCTCTCCGGACCGGCGCTGCTCGCGGAGGCGTTGCGTTTGTACCGCGCGGCGGAGGAGTACGGCGAGCATCATGAGACCACCCTCCACGTGGACGCGCTCAAGGCGTTCTTGGCGTTCGTGGAGGAACGGCGCTCCGGGCTCTCGTCGGATTCCACCAGCGTCGCCGGCTGGCTGGACGAAGCGGCGATGGACTTCTACCGACTCGGGGAGGCGGACCTCTCCGGACGGGCGATCGAGACGGGGCTCGCGCTGACCCCGAACGCGCCCACCCTCCTGCATCACAAGGCGTTGGTCCTCCTCTCCCAGAACCGGAACCTGCCGTACGTCCTGCCGCTCCTGGAGCAAGCGCTTCTGGCCAAACCCGACGACAAGGCGATCTGGGCCACGAAGGGGGACGCGCTGCAGCTGCTCGAACGACCGCAGGAGGCCGCCGACGCCTACCTGAGGGCGCAATCCCTCGATCCCAACTCGACGCAGTACGCCGAGCGCGCGCTCCGGGTCGCCCCGAGCTACCCACCGGCGCTGCGTACGATGGTGGAGCGGGCGCGCGCCCGAGGCGGCGCGCAGGAGGCCCTGACCGCGTGCGAGACGTTGTTGAAGGAGTCCCCGGCGGATTTCGAGCTCCTCCTGACCCGGGCGGAGCTGCTCGCCGCGCTCGCTCGTTCGGAGGAGGCGCTGGCGGCCGCCCAGTCGCTCCCCTCGGTTCCCGAAGCGTCCGTGGCGAACGTCTCGACGTTGAAGGCCCGACTGTACTTCTCGCTGCAGCGACCGACCGACGGCGCGACGGAGGCCCGCGCGCTGCTGGCCCGGTCGGGGACGCTCGATCCCGCGTCCCTCGGCGAGCTCGCCGAGCTCGCGGGGGCCGTGAATGAGAAGGAGCTTGCCCTCGACCTGAGAGTCCGGCTCTGGGAGGAGCGACCCGACGATCGCGCCAACACCGTCGCGGCGCGTACGCTGGCCCATGAGCGCGGCTCGCACGAGATCGCCCTCAAGATCTCGCAAGGAGCGGTCGACCGCTCTCCGCCGGAGCCCGAGGCGATGCGCTGGCTCGCCGAAGACCAGATCGCCGCCGGTCGCGTCGACGACGCCATGCGCTCGTACCGGGCGCTGGCCGACGCGGCTCCGAGCGATCCGTCCGCGACGAGGACCGCCCTCGCGGCGGCGCAGAAGGCCGACCGACCCGCCGCGGTGGAGGAGTTCGCGGGACGGTTGGCCCGCGTCCTTCCCGACGACATCCCCGCTCTGGAGCAGCTCGCCGGGGCGATCGCCCGGCAAGGCCGGGGGGCGGATGCGCTCCCGATCTACGACCGGTTGCGCGGGCTCCGGCCGTCGGACGTGGCGTACCTCATCGCCGAGAAGCAGATCCTGGTCGGGCTCCAGCGAACGCAGGAGCTCCCCCGGATCTACGACGAGATCTTCGCCCTCGACCCGACCCGGAGCGACGTCGCCCTCGAGCGGGGCGAGCTGTACCTGCGGCGCGCCGAGGCGGAGCCGGACGGTTCGCCGGGGCGATCGGCGGCGGCCCGGATCGCCATCGTCTCGTTCGAGCGGGCGACCTCCAATCCCGAGCAGCGCGCGAAGGCGCTCCTCGGACTCGGCCGCGCGGCCCGTCTCGCGCAGATGCTCGACCGGGCCGTCTCGTCGTACACCGAGCTGTTCCAGCTCCCGGGCGACGAGCCCCGGGCGGACGCACACAAGGAGCTCGGCCACGTCTACCGCGAGATGGGCCGGTTCCGCGACGCGGAGGCGGAGTACTCCCTCGCCCTCGCCCGCGGGCTCCAGGACACGGACCTGCTCTGGGGCGAGGTCGACTCGCTGACCCGGATCCACCAAGATGCTTCGGCGCTCCGGTACATCGGCATCCTCCTCGTCCGAGACCCGAACAACCCGGTCTATCTGCGCTGCAAGGGCCAGCTCCAGCTGAGCACCGGAGAACGGGCGGAAGCGATCACGACGCTGCGGCAGGCGGTGCAGGCCGCCGGCAGCGATCCCCATGCGTACTTCGACGTCGCCGAGGCGCTGCGCGCGCACGGGGCGAACCCCGAGGCGATCGAGTACTTCGAGCAAGGGCTCCAACGCGACCCGAAGAACCGCCGCGGCCGGCTGGCGATCGCCGAGACCCTGGTCCACTCGAGCCGGTTCGCCGAGGCGATGCCGTACTTGGACGGAGTGCTCCACGACGATCCGAACGAGTTGAGGGCGTGGCGGGCGCGCGCCGACGCCTGCCGGGCGCTGCGACGACCCTCCGATCTCGCCTACTCGTTGCGCGCGATCCTGCTGTTGGATCCCGGGAACACGGCGGCGCTGCTGGAAAAGGCGCAGATCGATCGCGCCCAGGGGCGGCCCCAGGACGCGTTCGAGGCGTTGCGCCAGGTCCTCGACGGGCACGGCCCCGAAGCGCACGACGCCAAGTTGTGGCTCGACCAGGCCGACCTCGCGACCGAGCTCGGCCGGACCGACGAGACGACGCACGCCTTCGACGAGGCCCAGAAGCTCGACCCGGCGTTGGCCCCCGAGATCGCGACCCGGCGCGCCCGACTTCGCCTGCGAGCCGGCCGCCCCGACCTCGCCCTCGAGGCGCTCGACCAACTCCCGAAGGATCCGGCGACCCCCCCCGTGACCCCGGTGGCGATCCTGCGTGCGGAGATCCTGCTCGCCCTCGAGCGTCCGGCGGATGCCGAGGCGGTCTACCGCGAGATCCAATCGCGGGACCCGGGGAACACCGTCGCCTCCCTCGGCGTCGCCCGCACTCTCCTCGAACAAGGCAAGCCGGCCGAGGCGCGGGACGCGCTCCGTGCCGATCTCGCCAAGATCCCTCCGACGGCGGAGGCGTACCTCACGCTCGCGGAAGCGGAGAGCGCGTTGGGGAACCTGGGGGAGGCCGTCACTGTCCTGCGCGAGGCGACGAAGAAGGTCCCGGAGGCTGTCGCGCTCTGGGGCCGGCTCGGCGAGGTCGAGATCCGGCAGGAGCGCTGGCCGGCGGCGGCGGACGCCCTCGCCCACGCGATGGCGCTCGACCAGGGCAACCCGGAGCTTCCCCTGCGAGCCGGCTTCGTCGCCGAGAAGCTCGGGCACGACCACGAAGCGCTCGCCCTCTACGAGCACGCGGCGCAGATCGCCCCGGGGAACAAGTACGCCTGGAGTTCGCAAGGGCTCGTCCTGCTGAAGCTCGGCCGCCCCGAGGAGTCGATCGCCTCGTTCGAGCGGGCGATCGGGTCGGACGTCGACTTCGAGGCCGCGAAGGAGGGCAAGAAGGCCGCCCAGCAGAAGTTACGGGAGACGCTCGTCGAACGGCACGGCCGTGAGGCGCTGTTGCTGGAAGCTCGGTTGAACCGTCCGATCAACCGGAACGACCTCTTCGTGACGCTACATGTCCCGTACGATCTGTTGGACCCGGTGCTCGCGGCGCTCGGACGGGTGCCGAAGATCGACGTGGAGCGTCTGAACGACGCCGAGCGACAGGAGCTCGAGTCCGCCTCGTTGGAGATCGTCACGAATGCGCTCCAGCATCGCCCGCCCGGCATCGAGCGGCGCGGGCTGACCCTTGCCGACGTCGCGGTGCTCAGTCCCGCGTCGGTCACGCTCAACGATCTGCAACGTCGGTTCGGGTACGTCCAGGGGGTCCTCGCCCTCGACCTCAAGCCGGGGAACCTTTCGTTGACGCCCGAGCTCGAGGAGCTCGCCCGGAAGGGGCTGACGCTCCCCGAGGCCGACCGCACGCTGTTCCAGATCGCCCACCGGCTCGGGGTCGGTTTGTACAAGGCGCGCATCATCAAGACGATCGAGTCGGCCGGCGGTACCACCCGCACGCCGGGCCCGGCCGTGGACCTCGGTCGGTACAGCCCCGAATTTCAAACCCCCTCGGCCACGGAGGGGGCCCCGCCCGCGGCCGGGGGCTTCTTCCCCGAGGATG
>JAKIVR010000103.1 GCA_022750455.1 Thermoplasmata archaeon
CGAGAGTGTGTGAAAAGTCCTCTGGATCGCCCGGTGTTTTGTCAGTCAAATCGATCGTCCGCTTCAGTACTAACGTCAGGCCTATCTAGCAGTACACTCTATTAGAGCCATATGCCGCGAGTGGTCAAGCTCGAACTGAACACCAAGCTGACGGTCGAAGGGATCGTGGGATACGTCCGCCGCCCGGTCGTCCCGCATGGCACGGGGGCCAAGGTCACCTGCCCTAAGGAATACCTCGGCAAGACCGCCTACCTGGTCATCACCGATGAGGATTGGCCGGAGGAACGGCCGCTGCGGAGGGCGAAGTGAGCGGCTTCGTCCCCAGTGCCCACCGACGGCAGCAACTTCTCCTCCCGGAGCTCCTCGACGACTACGTCTCGGAGGAGAACTCGGTGCGGTTTATCGACGCGTTCGTCGATGGCCTGGACCTGGAGAAGATGGGGTTCGTCCACGCCGAGCCGAATGAGATGGGGCGACCCCCGTACAATCCGGCGGACCTGTTGAAGCTCTACCTCTATGGTTACCTCAATCGCGTCCGCTCCAGCCGACGGCTGGAACGAGAGTGCCACCGAAATCTCGAGCTGATCTGGTTGATGCGCCGGCTCACTCCGGACTTCAAGACCATCGCCGACTTCCGGAGGGTCAGCGTCGACCAGATCCATCCGGTGTTCCGGGAAATGGTGGAACTCTGCCGGAACCTCGGCCTGCTGGACCCGACACTGGTTGCCGTGGATGGGAGCAAGTTCCGGGCGGTGAACTCGCTCGAGCGGCACTACACTCCGAAGTCGCTTGAGGTCCACCAGAAGCTCGTGGACGAACGGCTCGCTCGCTATCTGAAGGAACTGGACGAGAACGACGCGCGGGAGGCTCGTGAAGCGGACACGTTCCCCCATTCGGTGA
The DNA here is from genome assembly GCA_022750455.1 of Thermoplasmata archaeon. Lineage (GTDB taxonomy): Archaea > Thermoplasmatota > Thermoplasmata > Lutacidiplasmatales > UBA184 > JAKIVR01. The sequence goes on from JAKIVR010000103.1 coordinate 901, forward strand.
AGAACCTGAAGGAGAAGATCGCCGCGCTCCGGGAGAAGAAGCGATCTCTGCGGGAGCTCCGCTCCCGGATGGAGGCTACCGGCGAGAAGGAGATCTCACTCACGGATCCTGACAGCCGCGTAGTGCAGAGCCGCGGAGGGAGCATGATGGGGTACAACACCCAGATCGCGGTGGAGGCGAGGAACAAGATCATCGTCGCGTACGACGTGGACAACAAGGCCTCCGACCACCACCAGTTGGCTCCGATGGCGACCCGAGCCAAGGAGGCCCTGGGTGTCGATCAGCTGAACGTGGTGGCCGACAAGGGATTCTACGATGGGGAACAGGCGCAACGATGCGTCGGGGCCGGCATCACTCCGTACCTTTCGCGACCCGAGAAGGCAAAGGGATCCGGGGAGCGGGCGGGCATCTCACCGGAGTTCTATAAGGACCGGTTCCGGTACGACCCTTCCACGGACACCCTCGTCTGCCCGGCCGGCCATGCCATGCATCCCGGGTCGATCTCGCGACGGCGATGGCCCCAGCGTCCCGAGGGGACGGCCATGAAGACCTACCGAACGAACGCCTGCTTCTCGTGTCCCCACCACATGACCCGGTGCACCCAGAACCCCGAAGGACGATTCATCCAACGAACGGAGCACGAGACCGTGCTGGAGGCGATGGACGCGCGAGTGAGAACCCGGGTGGGTCGCAGCATCTTGGAGCTCCGCAAGACTCTCGTGGAGCATCCGTTCGGAACGATCAAGCGGGGGTTCGAGCAGGGCTACCTGCTGCTGAGGGGAACTCGAAAGGTGCGCGGGGAGATTGGCCTCACGATGACCGCGTACGACATGCGCCGAGCCCTGAACCTCGTCGGAACGACGGGCTTGATTGCGGCGTTGGGTTCCTGAGTGACGGATCGCGCCGGAGCATCACACCGCAGGTGAGAGGGGAACTCGGTTCTCACCCGAGTGCCATCCTCGACTTTTGACACGGTCTCCACCCCTTGGCATGCCTTTCGGGGGGGCGCTGCGGGCCACGATCAAGCGATGCAATCCACGCGTGGAAGAAGGCCGCTGAACATGATGAATAACTGCTTCTCTGAATCAACCCTTTCATAGGTCGTATGACCTAAATTCAGGTTGATGAAGGTGCACCAACCTCTCGATGATATCCTCCGAGGCAAGGGAGTACTCAACGTACTGCGACTCCTCTGCCGACACCCGGACACCCCGTTCACGGCGCCCGAACTGGCCCGCACGAGCGGGATGGCGCTCTCCCAGGCCCAAGCCGCTCTCGCCATCTTGGAGAGTCAGGGGATGGTGGACCGTAGTGTCGCGGGACGCAGCCATTTGTGGTCGATCCGCCAAGGCAACGCTCTGTTTCACCCGCTCCGGGCGCTGTTACTGACTCTTGCGCAAATAGGTTATTATCCGGGGTAGACTCTGCCCCTCGACATGGGTCGATGGGCACTCCGCCATCGTGATGCCGCTACTCTCGAGGAACGCCGTCGGACCGGGCTCAAGCTGCTACAATCCGGCCTCTCCCAAGCCGAGGTCGCTCGTCGTCTGGGCGTGACTCCCGTGGCTGTTTGCCACTGGAAGAACGCACTCGATTCGGGTGGCCCCGAGGCGCTCCGCGCCCTCCCTCGCCCCGGCCGACCTCCCCGGATCCCCCGAGAGCAGCAGGCTGCACTGCCCAGTCTTCTCGCGAAGGGCGCGCTCGCCTACGGGTTCTCGACCGACCTGTGGACGATCCCGCGGATCGTCCACGTGGCGGAATCCGAGTGGGGCATTCGCTACTCCGAGACCGCGATCTGGCGCATGCTGAAGCGCCACGGTCTCTCGTGGCAGAAACCTCGGCGCCAAGCCCGCGAGAAGAATGTCCGGGCGGTGGAGAACTGGCGTCATCGGTCCTGGCCTCGGTATAAAAAAAGCCCGACAACGCCGCTCGGTCGTAGTGTTCGTCGACGAAAGCGGATTCTCGTTGATCCCCTACGTGGCGAAGACGTGGGCCCCCGTCGGCCAGACGCCGGTGCTGATCCATCAGGGACGGTGGCCCAAGTTCTCGGCGATCAGCGGTGTGACGCCCCGAGGAAAGCTCTACATCCAAGTCCACAAGGACATGATCGCCACCGAGCAGGTGATCGAGTTCCTCGGGCACCTGCTTCGACACATCCGTCGACGACCGATCATGGTCTTCTGGGACGGCGGCCGCCCTCACCAATCGGACGACACCCGAGCGTTCCTCCGGGCCCATCCAAGGATCGAGGCCCATCGGCTCCCGGGGTACAGTCCCGAATTGAACCCGGACGAGTGGGTGTGGCGTCACCTCAAGATCCACGAACTGGCAAGCTACGCCCCGCACGACGTGAAGGAGTTGGGTCGGGAGCTCCGGAGGGCAGTGGTGCGAATGCGAGTCCGTCCGAGCTTGATCCGATCGTTCGTCGCGGCCACGCACCTCTACGATTGACCGACTGATGGGGGAAGTCGGTCAGGCGGGGAAGACATTCTCCTCGAGGAATGTTAAGCTATTTCGTCCGGGGTCAGTAGAAGTGGAAAGGGGACTCGAGGAGTCGCTGCTGGAGGATCTGTCCCGAGGACTTCGACCTGTACCGGTTCGCCGTGCCACACTCTTCGGTTCAGTGGCTCGGGCCGAAGAACATGGTTGGAGCGACGTGGATCTGCTAGTGGAGCTGGAGAGACAAGATGACCGGGAAAAGGCGTGGGATGCGCTCGTCCCCCTCAGCACTCTCGTTCGGGATCGGTTCGGTTTGAATCTCGCCCCGATCGTGGTAACGGTCGCAGAACGTTCCCGATTGTTGGGTACCGGGTTCCAGGAAAGCGTGAACCGCGAAGGGACAGTGCTGAAGAGGGCGGCGTGACGAGGTCCCCACCTCGAACCGTGGCTACCCGACGGGGCGAATACCAAGCGTATCTCCGGAAGGGGAGGGAGTTTGCCGCAGGCGCCCAACGCGCACTTGAGGACCTTCGTCTCAACAGCGCGGGTTTGGAGGCGATCCACGCGGTCATCTCCTCTTGCGACGCACTCACGATCGCTCGATTGGAACTCCGTTCTCGTGGAGAAGATCACCGGGACGTTCTCCACTTGCCCGCCCGTGTCAAGGAGCCCGGCATCCCGGACGTTCCGCGACAGACCTCTCAGGTGCTCTCGGCCAAGAACTTCGGGGAGTACGGGGAGGGGAACATTCTCCTCAGCAAACGGAAACCCGCGTACTGAATGCGGATCATGTGGTCCGGTGGGTCTCGGGACGCCTCGGACGGTGATCGGTTCTCTACCTCGCCAACTGTCTCTGTAGGGACAAGACACTGGACTTGCGTATTGGCCGCACCAAGTGTCCGGCTTCAAGAACCTTCAAGCCCGCACCGTCCCTCCGGCCCCTAGCCCCCTTCGCAAGAATCGAGGGGAGGCGGGTTCCAACCCCAATTCGTGTTGGGTACGCTCCCGTACTTGGACCGTTCGAACTGCTACGCGTTCTGATCCCCTCCCAAACTCCCCGGTGTTTCCGTTGTCATATTGAGTTCCCCGAGCGGGCGTTTTAAATCTTAGATAGCGTTCCGGTGGCGAGAGCCATGGGCG
>JAKIVR010000104.1 GCA_022750455.1 Thermoplasmata archaeon
GCTTCCAAGGGGTCCGATCCAGTTCTGGTGCGACTTCAATCTTCCAGGTTCGAGGTTGTCCCCTCGCACTTTGTTCAGGAGAATCTTGTGGGTATCCTGAAGGAGGCTGATGGAGATGGGTTCGCCGCCTCGAACGCGGTCCAACGCCTTGTTGAGGGCCTTCACGTAGTTCGCGACTTCAAGAACATCCCGAGGGTACGCCGGCCGCTCGGCCCCCGCCTCGAAATCTAGAAGGTCCACCAGTGTCGAGTGAGTACCTTCGATTTGACTTGACAAGACAGCCTCCTTCCGAACGTAACTATACACGAAGAAGTCGGGGTCAGGGAGAATCTCCGCCGCACCATCCAGACGGCCCAGCTCGGTCGATGCCGACGCAATCAATCCAAGAATCTCGGGGCCTAGCTCAAGTGGGGGATCTGGGGGGAGCGACTTTGGGTGAAAGGCGTTCCAGCCCTCCTTCGTTGGAGCGTACGATCCCGCGCGGTCGGGGCGATATCGCTTGGGAGGCTCAACGTTTAACATGGGGACTTTCCAACCCGTTGTTAAAGGAAAACGGTCCAACCTATAATAGTCCTCTTATACTGCGGCGGTTCGGGCGTCCAACCGCTGGCGCGGACTAGGACTCATTCGGTTGACGACGCGCACTCTGGGCGCGCCCTGACCGAGTGGATGCGCGCATTCCCCGGCCCGATCCAGTTCCCCGGGGGGACTCTCGCTTCGAAGCGCCCCCGAACCCAATCTCGTTTCCGTCAGCGTCGCGGTAGGTGATCTTTAGGACTCCGTTCGGGTAGGACTCCCGCGCAGTGGCCTTCAGCCCCCGTTCTCCGACCCCGGCGGCGAGTGTATCGAGGTCCTCGACGAAAACCGTGAGCCGCGCGTGACCCGCATGGTTCGCCTGTTCCACGATGTAGACGTACCGATGCTCCGCTAACTCCCATACTGCCTCGGTGTCGTGAGGAAGGAACGCCGGGGGCGAACCGAACAGCCGCTCGTACCATTTCCGTGCTTCGGCGTAGCGCTTCACCGGGATTCCTGCGAACAGGTCGAGCTTCGTGGTCACGAGCATGGGGTCGCCATCCCTTCTTCACTTTCAGGGCTTCCCCACCGCTGAGAGCTGAGCGCGTAGGGCAGCACAATCCTGCCGCCGTTCGCGAGGGACACCATTTCCGGAGGGTTGAGCACGCCGCAATGGGGGTTGCACCCACCCCGGCCCGACACTACGTCGGCTGTGCTCTGTCGACTTCCCGGAGCCTAATTAGACCCAAGTGTTTCGCCGAGCTGTCCGCGCCGGCAAACGCGGGACGGAGTATGGGATGCGGAAGGTATTGGCGATGGTGTTCATGTCGCTCGACGGAGTGGCCGAATTCCCCATTTACGATAGCGAAACCGGCGCGAATCGGGACGAGTCGGATCAGCCCATGTGGACGCCCCAGATGCCGACCATTGACACACTCATTTTGGGCCGCATAGCTTACGAAAAATGGTACTCGTTCTGGCCGGCGAGGAGGTTGGACCCGGAGTGCACGCAATGGGAAGCGAAATTCTCGTTGTTCTGCGACCAGGCGGAGAAGCTTGTCGTTTCGAAGACCCTGCGGAAGGCCGACTGGACGAACTCAAGGATCGTCAGCGGCGAGATTGGGGAGGAGATTGCGCGTCTCAAGTCGCTCCCGGGGAGGGACATCGCGCTCGGAGGGGGTCCCAGAATTTTGCAGTCCTTCCTGCGGCTGGGCTTGCTCGACGAGCTGCTAATTGAGATGTTTCCAAGTTTGCTGGGCCGAGGCAAACCCCTCTTCCACGTCGCTTACGACCCTGAGAGCCCGGGAGACTTTGTCCCAGCGGGTTCTCCTGGACGTCGGGACTTCAAATTGATCGAGGCGACGCCCCGCGAGGACGGCACGGTGTTCCTGCACTATCAACGATTTCCCGCCAGGGGCACGTGAGCGCGAACTTACCTAGATGATTCCCCTCAAGGTAAGTTTAAGGGGCTCCGGTCGCATGCCTGCGTATGCCTAATCCACCCACACCCCTTCTCCACTGCTACCGATGTATCTACTCATGGCGCCCTAGGCGCGGTCCCCCCCGAATCTGTCCCCGATGCAAATCTAGATTGTGGAAGGTACCGAAGACCCGTACGCGAGCTCACGCGGTGGCCGGCCTCGGCGAAGATCGCGTGATCGGGCCGTATTTGAAGGACATCCGGCGCCTCGCCCTCCGCTATCACATTGAATCGTTGCGCCTGTTCGGCTCTGTTGCCCGAAGAGAAGCAACCCCGAACAGCGACGTTGACCTCCTCTACATTCCGACACGACCGATTACTCTTCTCGACCGGATCCGGTTCCGGATGGAACTGGAGAAACTCCTCGGGCGCCGCGTCGACTTGTGTCGAGAGGAGGAACTCAAGTGGTCGGTGAAACCCGAAGTAATGGCTGAGGCCATGACGCTGTGACCGATCCGACGACCGCAGATCAGCGTCGCATCGACGACATGCTGGACATGCTCCGAGATATCCGGGAACAACTCCGAGTCGGTCGCGAGGTATTCGTCCGTGACCGGAATCTCCAGAAGGTCGTCGCGTACGATCTGATGATCCTTGGGGAAGCGGCCAGCAAGGTATCCCAGAGGACCCAGAAGCGGAACCCGAAAGTGCCCTGGACTGAGTTGGCCACCTATCGGAATGAATTGATCCACGAATATGGGAGCCTCGCCCTCGAAGAGACTTGGGAGTTCGCTCAGCGCGAACTTCGGCAGATCGAGAAGGGGCTAGGCAAAGTGCGCGTCATGCCGCCGGGCGAATAGTCTCCTAGATCTTCGGCGGATAGGGATGAACCTAGGTGGGCGTAATCACACTTACACCCAGAGAAGCTGGCTCGGTCAGCCAAGCTACCGGTTGGAAGCTCCATCCTCCACCGGCCAAAAGTGAGCCAACCAATTCCCCGAGCTTAGAAACGGGCCGGGAGCCCCCTCCATTCGCCACAGTTCACTACTCGACGAACGATTAACGGTCGAATCGGCGCAATGGGGGTTGAGTACCATCTTCAAGAATGGAGCGCGATCATTGTGAATCCTCGAACCGATTGCACGGTAGCTCCCGAAGACCATGCCCGGGACCGCCGCGTCCAACGCGGTCTAGGTTACTCGAATCTCGTCCGCGTAATTCGCGTCGGTGCATGGGAGTCACGGACGGACGAGCTCTGGGACGTCACTCACGGATCGTGGCGGGCGCGGCTAGATAGGCAAGTGCCACTTGTTCGTGGTGACCGTCATTCGCCTATGACCGCGAGGAAATCAACTACCTGCCCCCGGGACCACGCCAGGTTCCGGACCGTGACGCGTCCCGTTTTGGTGGCCGGAATCCGCCTCGGTCAAATCAGTGTCTGGGTGTGTCCCTCCTGTCATCGTATATTCGATCCCCCGGAGACTTCCAAAGCCATCGACCAATCAGCTAAGGCCAATGGGCTATTCGGGGCCGAATCAGCGACGGTCAGCCATGGGTCGCTTCACCCGAAGGCCCATCGGGCCCAGGCCTGACTTACTTGGACGTCCCCCTCCGCAGGGGAGATCCTAGCGCGGCGGTCCGCTTGGCTCGCCCCGACCACATGTATGCACTCTATCGGATCGGGCCGACATAGAAGGCAGGCGGTAGGACGAATAGCGGTCACGCGGATCCGGCCATCCTGCCACCATCGACGAACACGGTGACGCCTGTGACAAAGCGAGAACCATCCCCACTCAACCAGAGTACAGTCTCGGCGACCTCTTCCGGGAGGCCGAGGCGATGCATCGGGACGGCTTGTCTGGTGCGCTCCCGGTACTCTTCCGGGAGCCCTTGGAGCCTCTCGGTGTCTATGGGGCCAGGGGCGACGGCGTTGACTCGGATGCCTCTCTGGGCGTAATCGATGGCGGCGCTCCGGGTGAGCCCGATGATCGCATGCTTCGCGGTCGTGTAGGCCGATCCGCCGCTAAATGCGCTCACTCCGGCGGTAGAAGACATGTTGACGATGGTCCCTCCTCCTCGCTTCAACATCAGTGGGATCTCCTGCTTCAGGGCGAGAAAGGTCCCCTTCACCGTCACCCGCTGGACGCGATCGAAGTCCTCGTCTGAGACTTCGGCTAGAGGGGCAGGTCGCATTCCCTCACCGGCGTTATTGAAGGTACAGTCTAAGCGACCGAATTGGGAAGTGAGTACCTCACCCAGGGTCTTGATCGACGGAGGGTCGGCAAGGTCCACTTGGATGGGAGTGGCCGTACCCCCTCCGTCCTGGATCTCCTTGGATAGACGACCGAGGGCCGAAATGTCCCGAGAGGCGATAACGACCTCGGCACCCCGAGTTGCGAAAAGTCGTGCTGTAGCGGCTCCGATCCCGCGGCTGGCTCCC
>JAKIVR010000105.1 GCA_022750455.1 Thermoplasmata archaeon
ATACGTGTCGGAGACCTCCTCGGGGAACGTGGTGGCGGGAACGAACTACAACAACACGCTGGTCTACCAGACGCAGCACTACCTGACGGTGGAGTCGGCGTCCGGAGGGTCGGCGACAGCGCAGGTCGGCAACGGGCTCGCTGGAGGCTCGACGTGGTTCACGAACGGGATCCTTGTGACGCTCTCGGCGTCGGCGAACCTGGGGTACACGTTCGCGGGATGGGTCGGGACCGGCCCGGGTAGCTACACCGGGGCGAATGAGACGCAACTGGTGACGCCGAGTGGCTCCGTCACCGAACTTGCCACGTTCGCCGCCGTGGTCGTGCCACTGCCGACGTACTACACGCTCGGGTTCGACCTCGCCCGACCGGTGGCCGCCGGAACGGACTGGACGGTGACTATCGGGACATCGACGTACGCTTCTACCGGGACTCAGTTGAACGTCACGGGGCTCAGCCTCGGCACCATCACGGCGAAGATCCCGGTGAGCTACTCCCCTGACGGACTCTCGCAGTACACGGCGCAGAACGCCTCCGTCACGATCCACGTCTCCGGAACCACGGCGCCGGTGGATGTGACGTTCGCCACGGCGTATTGGGTCTACGTGACGTCGGTCGGGCCGGGGACGGTCTCGGCCGGATCGAGCTGGGTCCCCTCCGGGCAAGGCGTTTCGATTTTGGCGACCGCAAACGGCGGTTCGGTGCTGACCTCCTGGAGCGGCACGGGAGCGGGCTCGTACAGCGGGGCCGCTCAGTTCGCGAACTTCACCGCCGGGGGGCCGATCACCGAGGTCGCGACCTTCAGCACTCCCGCCACGGCGCCTACCCAGGTTCAAAGCGGCTCCACCCCGTTCCTGACCTCCTACGCGGGGGTGGCGGTGCTGGCCGTCGTCGGACTGATCCTGGGAGCGGTCATCGGGCTGCTCATGGGTCGGGGAGGCGGCGGAACCCGTCGACCACCAACGGACGATAGCGACGGACCCGTGGCGGAGTACTCGGAAGGACCGGCAGAGGCCGGGGGAGGTTCGTCATGAACGCGGGAAATGGCCCCTCCCCCACAACCGTCCCGGGGAGCCGGGCGCGATTGCCCCGTTCGATCAGCGTGATCGTGGCGATCGCCGCGATCATGGTGCTCGGCTCGTTCGCCGGGTTGACCTTGAACGCGGCGCTTCCGACGAACTCGACCGGGTCGCACCTCAGCGTCGCCTCCCACCCGGCGCCTCGAGCGGTGACACCGCCCGGCGCGGCCCCGAGCTCGGGGAACGGGACGTTCTGGCTGAACACGGCGATCCAGAACGTCTCGACGAACAACCACGTCTGTTCGGGTAGCGATTACTACTACTACCCGCCCCAGCCCCTCTGCGGACAGACGAACATCACCAACGAGCCGAGCCTCAACTTGAGTTCCAACGGCGTGCTGGTCACGGCGTACACGGCGTACACCAATTGGACCCCGTGTGAGGCCCAAGGGTACCCTCTGCTCGCCAACTACACGTACACGGAGATCGGCATCTCTACCTCGACGGACGACGGAGCGACATGGACGACGCCCCAGTACCTCGGTAACACGGTCTGTACAAATGCGACCGTCGCCGGTGACTACATCGACTCCTGGCAGCCGACGGTCACCTCGCTCGCGAACGGGACGTTGGTCGCCGCGTGGGTAGAGTTCAACGAGTCGTCCTGTTACTACTGCTACGGGAATGTCTTCCCGGAGCTCTCCATCACGGACGACGATTACAACTCCAGCCAGCTCGTCGTGGCGTTCAGTTACGACAACGGAACCAACTGGACCGCTCCTACGCCGATCAACACCTCCACACCCGGCGGCTACTACTGCCCGTACTACTGCCGGACGTACGCCAACTGGATCCAGCAACGCCCATCCCTCACCGCGTTCGGCCAGACGATCTACCTGGCCTGGACCAACATCACCACGGGGTGGTACGGGGACAACGGGTACGAGTACGATTGCATCTACTACAACGTTGACTGCCCCAGCGCCCAGGGAGACTCTGCCGTCCAACTCTCCGTCTCCTTGAACGGCACGGCGAACTTCAGTGCACCGATCCAATTACCGGTGTACACGACGCCGGGGCAGGATACGTACGTGGCCGCGAACCCGTCAGCGCTCGTCACGCCGAATGGGACGGTCGTCGTCGCGTACATGTCGAACCTCTCCTGGAACAGCTCGCTCCCGACGAGGGAGGAGTGCGAGACGGATTACCCGTACTTCAGCGACTGTGGCGGGTTCCTCTCCGACGTCCTCGCGGCCCAATCCTCGAACAATGGGACGAACTGGACCGTGGGGGTCGCGGCGAACGGGGTGTACGATGCAAGAGATTACCAAGCGTACATCGACCAGCAGGACATGTACAACACCCTCGATCAGATCAATCCGGCCCCGAAGGCGACGTACGATCCCGCCTCCCAACAGGTGGTCATTGCGTACATTGGCGACGTGACGTTCAAGAACTGCAACTTCCCGTACGGCAACATCTGCGATCCCCCGTACGAAAACGGCGAGTTCACCATGCCCGATGTGTACGTGGCGAACGGGAGTCTCACCAATAACACGTGGAGCGACCGCTTGGTAACCGCGTGGTCGGGCTTGGGCAACGCCACCCTCAACGGGCTCCAAGATTCGTACTTTTACAACCCCTCGATCGTGAGCACCTCCAGCGGAACGATCTATCTCTCCGCGCAGTTCGTCAACGGATCGGCGTGCACCGAAGTTCCCGCCGGATCCGCGGCATTCTACGGCGCGGTCGACTATTGCGGGGAGGGACTCGAGATCTACGGCACCAGCACCGACAACGGCACCACGTTCACCCTGCCGGGCGACGTCGACACCACCGGCGAATGGTACTCGGAGATGCCCGCCGGTCTGCAATCCTCCATGGTCGCCGCCGGGAACCAGGTGTGGATCGCCTGGACCCAGACGACCTGTTCGGGGTGGGAAGGGGCGAACCGTTCGCAGTGCGAATGGGGCCAGTTCAGCTACGGCCCTCTCGGCTCCCTCGGGGGGTACAACTCGAACACGACGGTAGTCGTCTCGCGCCTATTCCTCGGGACAGGGATCACGGTGACGTTCCAAGAGACCGGTCTGCCCGTGGGTCAGAACTGGTCGGTGGACTTCTCCGGGGTCTCCCGCAGCGGCCCCTCCGGGAGCTCCTTGTCGGTGAGTGGGGTTCCCGCGGGATCCAATCAGACGTGGAATGGATCGATCATATCGATCGGCCCGGGCGCCCGGTACTATGGCACACCAAGTGTTCCATCTCCTGGGAATTTCACCGGCAACTCGACGATCACATGGACGTACGTCCTACAGTACACTCTGACGATCAGTACGATCCCCGCGTATCCGAGCGGCGCCGGCGCGGAAGAGTGGTTCGAAGGCGGCGAGTACTGCATCGGCGAGTACTACAACGAGTACGCATTCGACCCTAGTGGAGAGTGCTCCGACGCCACCTCGATCAACTACAATCTCACTCCGGGTCCCGGCACCGTGTGGGCGAACGCCGGCACTCCGTTCCATATCCAGGCTCTCCCGCTCAACGGCTCGATGTTCTGGAGCGACTTCTTCTGCACCGGCTGCGACTGGGAGTACGTCAACCTCAGCTTCGAGGCGTGGACAGGCACGGGGGTCGGATCGTACAACGGCACGGCGAATGCCACGACGGTCACCTTGGGAGGTCCGGTCAATGAGACCGCCAGCTTTGGGATCAACGCCTACTGTGTCTGGGAGGATACCCCGGCGTGGACCTCGAACTGCGCGTCGAGCGGATTGACGGTACAGTTCCAGGAGACCGGACTACCGACCGGGGACCGGTGGGGTGTCTCGGTCTGGAGCACTGGTCTCAACCAGACGACGCCGTACCCCGCCTTCACGACCCAGAGCAGCTTGGCGGTGAAGGACCCGGCGCTCAGCGCACTCGCTTACTTCGAGGCGTACACGGTCCCGTCGAGCAGTCCGGGGGAGGTCTGGGCGCCGACCGCCGACCCGGCCTCGCCGCTCTTGGGCCCCTTGGACGGCGCCTCGACCCTCCACTACGCTCTCGCCTCCGTCGATTCGACGCTGTTCACCTCGACGGTGCGAGCGGTCGGATTGCCGAACGATACGGCGTGGTCGTACTCCGTGAACGGGGTGGGGACCGGGGTCAACGGGGCCTCGGCGAACCTCACCTTGAACGGAGGGAGTCAAGCGATCGCGGCGAACCCGGTGTACCTCGACAACGGGGTCGGGTACCAGGCGACGGCGATCGACATCCAGCCGTTCGTGATCAATGAGACGTGGTCGAACGTGTCGTCGTCCTCGACGACGTATGCGTTCAACGGCTCCGCTTCGATCACG
>JAKIVR010000106.1 GCA_022750455.1 Thermoplasmata archaeon
CCCACTTCCGTCGATGAACACCGCGCGGTCCGCATCCCCATCGTGCACGATGCCGAGATCGCCGCCCAGCGCGGGAACGGCCCGTGCCGTCGCGGCGAGATTCGTCTCGGTCGGCTCGGACGGGTGACCGGGAAACCGGCCGTCGATCGTGGCGTTGAGAGCGATGACACGGCAGCCGAGGGCCCGGAGAAGGTCCGGGCTCGTCATCGCTCCCGCGCCGTTGCCACAGTCCAGCACGACGGTGAACGCCCGGGCACGGATCGCCTCCCGATCGACCACGGAGAGGATCCCCTCAACGTACCGGGACGGCCCGCTCGGATCGCGAACGATGTCCCCGATGCGGTCGTACGGGGCCGAGGGCATCTCCGGGCCGGCGATATCGGCTTCGACCGCGGCCTCCATCGGTCGGGCGACTTCGAGGCCGTCGGCGGCGATCAGTTTGATCCCGTTGAACTCCGCCGGGTTGTGGGAGGCCGTCACGATCACGCCGAGGGCCGCGTGGACCCGGGGCACGTTGTACTGGAAGGCCGGGGTGGCGAGAAGTCCGAGGTCCACGACGCGAACTCCGCCGGTGGCGAGCGTCCCGGCGACGATCGCCGAGAACGCCTCGCTCGAGGTGCGTCCATCGCGGCCCACGGCGACGGTGGCGCCCGGTGGGACCTGCCGCCCGATCGCCTGCGCGATGCGGGTCACCATCGACGGGGTGAGTCTCGTACCCACGACCTCGCGGATGCCGTTCGTGCCGAAGAGCCGCACGAAAAAAAGGGACCCGTCGATTCACATAACGCCTCCCTCGCCCGCGCTCTTATCGGCCCGGAACGCATCTCCGCGTGTGACCGCGCCCCGGTGGTTGGTCGACGAGATGCTCGGCCGGCTGGCGCGTTCCTTGCGGGTCCTGGGGCACGACACAGCGTACGTCTCGGGACTGGCGGACGCGGACATCGCCGAGCGGGCGCGAGCCGAGTCGAGAACCCTCGTCACCCGCGACCGAGCTCTGGCGCTCCATGTGCCGGGGAGTCTCCTCCTCACGTCGGGGGCGTGGGACGAACAACTCCTCCAATTGCGGCGGGCCCGGCCGAACGTCTCCTGGAAGCCTCGATTCGACCGGTGCACCATCTGCAACGGGGAGCTTCTCCCTGCCCCCAGCCCCGCCGGGCGGCCCATCCCGGGCGGGCCCACGCTCCCGCCCGGCGTCCTCGACGGTCGGGAGCCACTCTTCCGGTGCCCCGACTGTGGCCATCTCTACTGGGTGGGGAGTCACACCCGCCAGATGCGGGAGAGTTTCTCTCGAGTGTTCGTGGATCCGGTGGCCCCGTGAAGGTGTGGGTCGAGCTCTCGGGCGAGAACCTTCCTCTGGCCGTCGCCGAACTCGAAGGAATCCTCGGGGCGCTGGGGCTGCCACGCTCGGAGCCCGTCGGATCGATGCCGGGGTGGCGAACGGTGGAGACGGAGGAAACGAGCGCGGCCCCGGCGATCGCCGGGAGGCTCGCTCTGGGTCACCGGGTCCTCCGCAGCCTGTCGTCGTTGGATGATCCGGTTCGAGTCGCGCTCGCCCTCCGAGCCGCGCCGTCCGAGGAGAGAGGATCGACGGCTCGGTTCGACTGGCTTTCCGTCCGACCGGCGGAGGGCGACCGGATCCGCGACCACTTGGCCCGCGCGTACCAAGACGCCGGGGGGGAGATCCGGCTCCGGCATCCCGACCGACAGTTCCTCCTCCTCGCCCAAGGGCCGAAAGTGGCCGTTCTGCGGCTCGTCGCGGATATCGACCGGGCCGCGGTCTCGGCCCGTCGTATGCCCCGGATGCCGTTCCAACGGCCGGTGAGCCTGCCGCCCCGACTCGCCCGGGCGGCCGTCAACCTCTCCCGCGCCCGAGCGGGAGAGCTGGTCGTCGATCCGTTCGTCGGCACCGGAGCGATGCTCTTGGAGGCCGCGATCCTCGGCGCTCGAGTGGCCGGGGTCGATCGCGACGCGCGGATGATCCAAGGCGCGTTGCGGAACTTCGCCGCGTTCGATCAGACCCCGGTGAGCCTCGCCGTGGAAGATGGAGAAGCCGGCGCCGCCCGGTTCGCCGACCACTCGGTGGACGCGATCGTGACCGATCCGCCGTACGGACGAGCGTCGTCGACCCGGGGGGAGCCACCCGAGAGCTTGGCTCGTCGCGTGCTCACGGCATGGTCCCGGACGGTCCGGCCCGAGGGGCGCATCGTGATCGTACGGCCGGCGGACCAGCCTGACCCGCTCCCTCCGCCGTGGCACTGCACGATGTCGTTCCCGCACCGGGTCCATCGGAGCCTCACGCGGGAGTTCCGCGTCTACGTTCGAGGAGCGGCTCAGTAGACTTGCACCGAGTACACCTGAGGGGAGGTGCCCCCATCGACCTGGCAGATCTGGCTCACCGTGATCGACACGTCGACGATCGCCGCATTCGAATCCTCGAACTCGACCTGAAAGTTGGCCCGGGCGCCGGCGTCCAGGGTGGTGACCGACGCGCTGGGGAACTGCCAGCTTCCCACGCCGGCGAAGAGAGTGGTCGTGCCGTTCGGGGTGAGGACCCGCCACGTCGCATTCGCTTCGAACGCTTGGAGAGCACTCCCCGACAGCTGCGTGGTCGAGCCACTCGCATTCGAGAGTACCATGGAGATCGTCCCTTGGATCGCGTAGCCGTGGGCGACGTCGTCCTGATCGACGACCGTCAGGCTGAGGTTGTCGGCCATCGCCACGCCCGGCGGAAGCGCGGAGTGGTTCCACGAGCTCCACGTTTGGTCGGACAGCTCGAACGCTCCCTGGGGGGTCGCGATCGGGACCGCAACGAATCCCCCGATGAGCAGGGCGATCGCCAATCCGCCGACCGCGAGCCGCTTCCCATCGAGGGGGGTGATGTCGTTGAGGGGGGGCGGATGACGCATCCCGAGGAATACGATGAGGACCGCGAACAGAACCCAACCGACGTACCCGAAGATGAGGGCCAATCCGACCAGGATGAGCACGGCGGCATAGCTCGCGTACCGGGACCGGTCCCCGAAAAGAGCCCGGGCGACGTGCCCGCCGTCGAGCTGGCCGGCGGGGAGCAGATTGATCGCGGTGACCAGGATCCCGACCCAGCCGGCCAGGGCGAGCGGGTGCACGTTGAGGAGCGAGGGGGGGAAGAAGAGCCCGATCAACCCCGTGATCAACGAGGGATTGAAGATCAGGCCGCCGTACGAGACGCCGAGGATCGTCGGCCCACAGTACGTGATCGGAAGGACGGGGGCGTGGGTCGAGAGGAAGTACCCGGCGAACGTCACGGGGACGGCGACCAAGAATCCCGCGATCGGCCCGGAGGCGCCGATGTCGAGCAGCGCCTTCCGATCGGGGATCGGCTCCCGCAGACTGATCATCGCGCCGAAGGTCCCGAACAGGAGGTACGGGGGCGGCACGGGGATGAAGTACGGCAGGGAGGCCTCGACGTGGTGGTGCCGGGCCATCACGTAGTGCGCCAACTCGTGGACGCCGAGGATCGTCATGAGAGGGAGCGCGAAGTAGAGCCCGCCATACAGGAAATCCGATCCCGTGACCGTGGTGCCACCGATGTACGCGAGGTACAGGAACGCGCCGGCCGCGACGGTCGACGCGGCGGTGATCAGGAGCAGGATGAGGTTGACCACCGGACCCCAGACGCTTCGGGTCGGGCGCCGAACGACCTCGACGATGTACTCCCCTTGTTCCCGGCGGATCTGGCAGACGTACTTCCGCTCCCAGAGGTCTTGCCGCATCCGGTCGAACTGGAGTTCAAGTCGCGCCGGGTCCGCGTGGACCAACAGCACCAACGAGAACGGAGTGATCCGGGTCTCGTAGACGGGGAAGTACTGGGCGACGACGGACTTCAGGCGTTCGAGTTCATTGGAGTTCGGAGGAAGCGCGGACGATCCCGCCACCCTCAATCGCCTCCGCCGGCTTGGGCGTGGGCCTTCTTGAGCTTCGAGGAGCGCTCCTTGGCGGTGTACCCGGTCGCCGCCTCCAAGAATCGATTGTAGCGCTGGACCGTCGCCTGGGCGACCTCGATGGGGACCTTCGGGTTCATCTTCGTCTCCACGAGCAGGTCCTTCCCCTCGAGCTGGACCGTCAAGGCGGCCAAGGCGCCGAAGGTGGCGTGGAATCCAGAACTGTCCGAGGAGACGTTCTCGAAGTTCTCCGCCAAGATCGACCGCAGTCGCGCCTCGGTCAGCTCCTTCCGGATCGCCGGACGGATCG
>JAKIVR010000107.1 GCA_022750455.1 Thermoplasmata archaeon
AGGGCGGCGAGCAGCAGAGCGAGGACCGCGACCCCGACCAGGGCGAGCTCCCGCTCCCGGCTGCGTGCGATGTACACCGTCCCGATCCCGATCCGAACGACGGGGGCGGCGACCAGCACCAAGACTCCGAGGGCCATGTAGGAGACGGGGTTCCCGTCGACGAGGCCTCCCACGATCCCACGGGGCACGAACGCCCCGCTGACCGACACCCCCCCCGACGTGACGGTACTCCATGATGCCGCCGGGTTCTGGAGGACATAGGCTGCTAGCCCGCCCAGGAGGAGGACGAAGGCGATGATCACCGCGAGACGCAATCCCCACGCCGTCACCGAGTATGCGGCGTCGGGGAGCGGCTCGGGCGGTCCGGACGACGCCGTGCGGCCGCTCTCCGGATCGTTCATGGGAGGCCGAGCCCCTGCAGGATCACTTCGATCCCGATCGCGGCGATCACGGGCAGGAAGATCCATCGGACCGTCGTGTTCGACAAGGAGGGGAGGAGCCGGCTCCCGAAGTACGCTCCGATCGTCGTACCCAAAGCGACCGGTGCCGCCAGGAGCGGGCTCACGTACCCCGCCACCAAGAGCACGGACGCCCCCGCCGCCACCGTCACCCCGATCATCAGGTTGCTCGTGGCCGTCGAGACCTTCATCGGAAGATGCATCTCGCGCTCCAGCGCGACGACCTTCAGCACGCCGCCTCCGACGCCAAACAGCCCCGAGATGATCCCCGCCCCGAACATCACACCCAAGGCGGAGGGCGTCTGCTCGGCCTGGTATCGGACGTCGGTTCCCAGGCGGGAGTCGTGGTACCGTCCTCCGAAGCGGAACCGTCGAGAGAGCGCATCGGGCACGACGCCGGTCGGCAGCTCCTCGTTCCGGCGGGCGAGCGACCCGGGGATGAGGGCGAGCACCAGCACCCCGAAGCCTACGAGAAGTGCGGAGTCGAGGCCCGCTTGGCTCAAGAAGATGACCGCGGCGGCCCCGACGATCGCCCCCGGAACGGAGGCGATCTGGAGGAACGTCCCGATCCGGAGGTCGGTAAGGTGGTCCCGGACGTACGCCGCTCCGGAGGCACTGGAGGTCGCGAGGACGGAGATCGCGCTCGCTCCGACCGCCAGAATGAACGGAACGTGGAAACCGATGACGAGCACGGGGGTGAGGATCACGCCCCCCCCGAGCCCGGCCAACGACCCCAAGAAACCGGCCCCCACGGCGATCAAGGCCAGGAGGAGCAGTAGTCCGAGGAGTAGCACGCCGTCCGGGATGTTTTCCGGGTCAAAAGCTCAGGGTTCGGCTGCGGCGGGTCGTACGGCCCGACCCGCACCCTTCGAGGCGTGCGGCCCGCCGTGGGCTTCAAGGTAAAGAGCCGGCGGTACCCACACCGTCGGCTCCCCATGTCCCTGCCGACCGGAACACCGCTCGTCGTAGCCCGAAAGCTCGGCTATTCGTACGCTCCGGGCCGGTTCGCCATCCGGGGTCTCGATCTCGATCTTCTCGCGGGCCGGATCGTCGGGTTGCTGGGACGCAACGGCGCCGGCAAGACGACCACCATCCGAGTCCTGACGACCCTGTTGCTGCCGACGGAGGGGAGTGCCCTCCTCTTCGGCACGGACGCCCGGCGCGCCGGCCGGGAGGTCCGCCGGCGGATGGGGGTGGTCCTCCAGAGCGAATCCCTTGATTTCGTGAGTCTGGAGCGGAATCTCACCCTGTACGCGTTCCTCTGGGGGGTCCCGCGGGAGGTCGCGAAGGCCCGGGCCGAGGAGATGATCGAGCTGTTCGAGCTCGGCCCGATGCGGACCCGGAAGGTCTGGGCCCTCTCGGGGGGAGAGAGGCGCCGGTTCCAGGTCGCGCGGGAGCTGATGCACGACATGGACCTGCTCTTCCTCGACGAACCGACCGTGGGGCTGGACGCCTTGACCCGCCGGAAGATCCTGAAGTACCTCCGGGCCCGCGCGCAAGGCGGCCTGGGGATCCTGTTCACCACGCACATCTTAGACGAGGCCGACCAGCTCTGCGATAGCATCTCGGTGCTCCATCAGGGCCGTCTTCTGGTCCACGCCTCCCCGGCCGAGATCAAGGCCCGGTACGGCGGCGGGCGGACGGTCGAGGTCGAGTTCGGCCGACCTCTCGATGGTCAGGAGGCCGCGTTGCGTCGCCGGATCATCGCCCTCGGGGTCGGGTACCTTTCCCTGCCGTCGGATCCGGGGAAGATCTGCTTCCGGGCAGCGAACGCCGAAGATCTCGTCGCCGAACTGATGCGCTGGGCCCGGGAGACGAATACCGAGGTCGAACGGCTCTCGGTCCGAGAGACCAGCCTCGAGGAGGCGTTCGTGGGGCTTGTCCAAGCCCCCACCGAACCGGACACGGCGGAGCGCCCATGACGAACTGGCCTCCCGTGCTGCGTCTCGTCGTGAGGAACTTCGAGAGCAACCTCGATTATCTGACGCTCATCGTCATGTTCGGCCAGCCCGCCGTGCTCGTGCTGATCCTCGGGACGATGTTCAACAACCTCATCCCGACCGCTGCCACGGGCGGGTCGTACATCGCCTTCCTCGTGCCGGGAATGGTCGCCTTCCAGATGGTAACGGGGGGAGTGCTCTCCGGACGGCTGTTTTGGCTGGACCGCCGCTGGTCGATGGTGGAGCAGATCTTCTCCGGTCCGTTCCTCCGCGCCGAATATCTCGCGGCGCTGCTGCTCACGACGGTCCTGTTCGCGATGGCCGGCGTGGGGATCATGATGGTCGTGGCGCTCCCCCTGATCGGGGTCCCACCGGTCTCCCCGTTGGACATTGTGGTGATCCTCGTCACGATCGCGCTCGGCAGCCTCTTTTTTGGAGGGTTCCTGATCGCACTGGGCAGCCGACTTCGGTCGGCGAACATGTACTTCACGATCCAGTCGATCCTGCAGTACTTCCTGATCTTCCTCTCCACGGTCTATTACCCGATCACCTCCAAGACTCCCCGGGTCCTATCGACAATCATGTGGGCCAACCCCCTCACGTACGCGGCGAACACCGTGCGCGACGCCTTCACCGGGAACTTGGGGACGGGGGATGCCATCGGGTTGAGCGTGCTCGCCCTCCTTGCGTCGATCACCTTCGCCGCTTCAATCTGGGGGTTCCGCCACATTGAGCTCGGACCGATCCAGTGAAGGGTGACCGGGGCCAAGATCGGGTGAACGCGGGCTCCCGGCGCCGGCGGCAGGAATGGGGGGGAGCTCCATCGACCCGGACCACGTTCCGTCGTAGATGACGGGCTCCGACCTGTTCGACTCCCGCGCGACGAGGTTCATATACCCCCTCCCCGGCTGTATCGGATAGGATGTGGGTCAGCTGGGCGAGCCGCGCCGTCTGGGTCCTCGCCTGCTGCGCTATCGTAGGGAGCGTCGCAGGGGTGGGAATCGCGGCGGTGACGGTCAAGGTGGCGAATCAGAACGCCGTCGGCAACTACGTCGCCGAATCGACGACCGTGACCGGAATCACCCAGTTCCAATCGACGATCTTGGCCCTGCCGGCCACGCACAATCTCCCCACGGGGACCGCGGCCGCCCCGTTGGCCCTGGTGAATGGAGGGAACGTGTTCTGCGTCTTCACCGCCTGTACGGCTACCGATGAGTCCGACCGGTTCACGATCACCTTCTCCGCCTCGCTAACGGGATCCATCATGATCCCGATCACGCTCAAGGCGACGGCAAACAGTGGGGCGACAACGGTCTACTACAAGCAGACGCCGGTCGCGGTGGCGGGGACGATCGTGCTGTACTGGGACATCGGCGCGGGCTCTCCGCTGACCGCCTCCGTGACGGTGGCGATCGACCAGTGTGTGGGAGCTGGCGGAAGCTGCCCCTGACCTGAAGAAAGCGCTCCACAACGATTATAAACCAGTTTCCCGACTAGATTCTCCAGCGCAGGACCGCGGACATCGGATGTCGAGGAGAATCTCGGGGAAGTTGCTCTACGCCGCGACGTTCGTCACCCTCCTCGCCCTGATCGGGGGTTTCGTCCTCGCGTCCATCACGATCAACGCGTCCATCCAGAACGCCCAGGGGAACTACGTCAACGCGGCCGGGGGAGTCCCGGGACTCGTGTACAATTCCACTGCGCTCAGCGCGGTCGTCGGAGCCCCCACCACGACGATCGGCACCGGCGCGGTGCCGGTCGC
>JAKIVR010000108.1 GCA_022750455.1 Thermoplasmata archaeon
GGAGGTCGCGCGTCGTCGCGGCCCCGCCCCCGAAGTAGACGGCCGAGGCCGACGGATGGTCGAGCTGGAAGTTGTAGATGTCCCCGGAGAGTTGGTTGACGAGCGTCACGGCGGTATAGGAGAGGCCCGACGCGTTCGGGACGACGGTCAGCAGCACGGACGTGCCCCCGGCCCCGACGAACGGGGTGAGCAGTTCTCCGAGCGAAGCCTCTGTCGCGGGAGGGAGCGCTTCGAAGTCCAACCAGGTGTTCAAGGGGGCGCCTCCCACCCCCGTGGGAGAGTTGACGTAGTCGACGCCCGGCGTCCGATTGAACGTCGTCGTCAGATTATCGAGAGCGACGAACTCGCTCGCATTGGTCTGGTTCCCGACGACGAGAGGCGAAGTGAACGTCACGAGGACCTCGATCGGGAAGGCGTAGCCCGGCCCGAAGTGGGAGTTCAGCTCCGCCAGGCCGTTCGTCGCCGGCTGGCCGGCGGGGATCTGCTGGTAAAAGTTGTACGACAACGGGGAGATCACGGCGATGTAGATCAACGGAATGGAGACGAGGAGCACGAAGGCGATGATCGTCTTGGGTCGTTTCTGGCTCAGCCGGGCGGCTCGGTGGAAGTACGTGCCTTCGGCGCGGAACCGTTCGTTCGCCACCTGCTGCTGCTGGCGGAACCGTTCGCCGGTGTTCGGCCAGAACATCCGGGGCCCGAGGAGCGTCAGGAACGCGGGGACCATGGTGAGGGAGATCAGGACCGTCACCAAGACCGCCAGGGAGAGCACGATCCCCCACTGGCTCAGCAGGGCGACCCCACTGAAGGCGAGGGCCAAGGTCGCGATCGCGGCGGCCGTGCCGCTCGTGGCGATCGATTGGCCGGCCCACGTCACCGAGGCGACCACCGCGTCCTTCGAGTCGACGCCCCGGGTGATCTCCTCGCGGTACCGGGCGACCAAGAAGATCGAATAGTCCGTACCGACGCCGAGGACGAACGTGTCCTCGAGCTCCAAGGATGTGACGTCGACCTTCGTGATGGCGTGGGCGATCAGCACGACCCCGGCGAGCCCGAGGACCAGGGCGATGGCGATCCCACTGAAAGTGAGAGCCGGGGCGACCGGCGTCCGGAAGTAGACCATCGTGATCCCGATCAGGACGATGATCGTGAGCGGTAGCACGAGGGCCAGCGTCTGGCTGAGGTCGGTGTTCTCGTTCTCATCCAGCGCCGCCCCACCGGTCTGATAGAACGCAATGCCGCTCCCCGGGGCCGCCTGGGCGACGGTCGAGGGGCCGATCCGATTGATCTCGTCGACGTCCGAATAGATCGGCATGTTGCCGTGGGAATCGATATAGCCCGAGGGCTGGGTGAAGTCGACGAGGACCAGCTCGGCCTGTCCGTCCGAGCTGAGGAACCCCGCGGCGAGGGACGGGGGGACGGGCAGTGGGTAGCTCGCCACGGTTCCGTTGTCGACGACGTCCTCGCTCCAGGCCCCAACTGCGATCAAGGAGGGGCCGAGAGACGGGAACTCCGTCCAGAGTTCGGTGAGCCACGGGGTCGAAACCCCGGAAGTCTCCCCCAGAAGAACGAGGGTAAGCCCTTGGATCGCGGGCCAGGACGTGGCGTTCTCAATTCCCAGGTCGTTCAGGACGAGCCCCGGCACGATGCGTTGCGAGGCGAGCGTTCCCGTGCGGGGGAGGAGCGACGCGAGATTGTCCCGACCGACGTTGTCCGCGCAGCTGACGACCGTGCTGGGCGAGGTGGCGCAGTGCGCCGTGCCGTTGAATCCGCCCCCTTCGTCTCGATAGCCGTAATAGAACGAGCTCAGAACGAGCTGGAGACTGGCATTGTCGTGGTACGTGGCGTTCGCCTGTTCGAGCGCCTCGTAACTGAAGTTCTGGGCGGGGATGCTCGAGTTCGACTGGATGAGCGCCAGCCAATCGTTCACGAACGTGGTCGGAGGTCCCCAGATCAGCGTCGAGGTGCTGTTCACCTCCGGGAGCACCGACGTCGGACCCCGGGTCGCCCCCGTGAGGGTCGATAGCCCAATCGATACCTGGCCCACGAGGTACTGGGTGTAGGCCGTGTACAGCGTCGTGACTCCGGCCAGGTCTTGGAGGTTCGGATCCGACGAGATCGAGCGGTCGAGGGCCATCACCGAGGCTTGGCCCGCCGTTCCGGTCAGATTGGCGCCGACTAGGACGACGATGGAACTCGAGCCGCCCGTCCCATTGGGGAACGCCTTCGCGATGGCGGCGTTGGCGATGGAGCTCGGAGCAGTCGCCGGGAGGGAGGTCGTCGAGTTGGTCGTCGAGTTGCCGAGCTGGCTCAGGAACGGCAGGGCGATGAGGAGGATCACGACCCAGAAGATGATGGGATACCAAGGATGGCGGACGATGAAGCGGCCCAAGCGGCCGAACGCTCGCTCCCCGGTCCCTCCGGAGATATGGGTCCCCACAGCGGCCTCGAAGGTGGGGGATGTTTAACCTGAGCGGGTCGGCTGCGACGCGGTGTGAAGTTCGTCGGCGGCCGATCGGCGATCGACCATCCGACCGAGGACGTACGGCAGGATCCCACCGGCCGTGTAATAGGCCATCTCCGGGGCGGAGTCGATACGGCAACGGACCCGGAACGTCGTCTCCTTGCGGTCGTCCGCGCGAGCTCGGACTTCGAGCTCCCCCCGCGGACCGAACGTCTCTCCGGGCAGCGGGGCGAACGAGTAGCTCTCCCGCCCGGTAAGACCGAGCGAGGAGAGGCTCGCCCCGGCTTGGAACTCGACCGGGACGATCCCCATGGCGATCAGGTTGCTCCGATGGATCCTCTCGAAGCTCTGAGCGAGGACGACCTTGACACCCAGGAGTTGGGGGCCCTTGGCCGCCCAGTCCCGCGAGCTCCCCTGCCCGTAGTTTGCCCCGGCGATGACGATCAGGGGGACCTTCTCCGCTCGGTACCTCTCCGACGCGTCGAAGATGGTCAAGGGGGCACCAGATGGCAGATGGACCGTCTGCCCGCCCTCGACCCCGCCCGCCAGCGCGTTCTTCAACCGGACGTTCGCGAACGTACCGCGGATCATCACCTCGTGATTGCCCCGCCGTGTCCCGTACGTGTTGAAGTCCACCGGACGAACCCCTCGCGCGACGAGGTACTTTCCCGCGGGAGAGTCCGTCGGGATCGCGCCGGCGGGGGAGATGTGGTCCGTGGAGACCTGGTCCCCGAGCACGGCCAAGACTCGGGCGCCCGAGACGAGCGAGGCCGTTCGGCTCGGCGGGACCGAGGGGGCATCGAAGTACGGCGGATTGCGGAGGTACGTCGACGCGGGGTCCCACGGATACAGCACCCCTTGGGCGATGGCCAACGATTCCCAGTGCTCATCGCCCCGGGTGATCCCCTGGTACTCGTGCTCGAACATCGACGGGCTCAGGGACCGGTCCACGATCGACCGGATCTCCTGGGACGTGGGCCAAAGGTCGGCGAGTCGGACCTCGCGACCGTCCGGAGTCGTTCCGATCGGATCGTGGCGGAGGTCTAGGTCCATCCGGCCGGCGAGGGCGTAGGCGACCACCAGCATCGGCGACATCAGATAGTTGGCCCGAACCAGGTTGTTGATCCGGGCCTCGAAGTTCCGGTTCCCGCTGAGGACGGCGGCCACGTACGCGTCCTGCTGGCGTACGGCCGCCTCAATCTCCGGAGGCAGCGGCCCGCTGTTCCCGATGCAGGTGGTGCACCCGTACCCGACGATGGAGAATCCGATCGCCTCCAACGGTTCCAACTGACCGCTGCGACGGAGGTACTCGGTGACGACCTTGGAGCCCGGCGCCATCGAGGTCTTCACGGTGGAGGGAGGTTTCAGGCCCAGGGCGTGGGCCTTCTGCGCGATGAGCCCCGCCCCGACCATGACCTCGGGATTCGACGTGTTCGTGCAGCTCGTGATCGCGGCGATCACGATCGATCCATCGGTCACCGAGGGACCCACCCCGGGAGCCGCGGGTTGGGCCGGGTGGGAGGATCGGTACTCCTTCACCGCGGCGAGGAAAGACTCCGGGGCCCGCGACAGGGAGACGCTCTCCTCCGGATTCTTCGGCCCGGAGATGGTCGGGACGACCGTGGAGAGGTCGAGCTCGA
>JAKIVR010000109.1 GCA_022750455.1 Thermoplasmata archaeon
CGAGGCCGAGATCGCCGTGGCGGAGGGGGCGACGGGGCTGTCACCGCTCGTCAACTATTGGATGCACGGCGGCCTGCTCACCATGAAGGGGGAGAAGATGGCCAAGTCGCTCGGCAACGTCGTGTCGCTCGAATCCGCCCTGGACGAGTTCGGCCGGGACGTGCTGCGTTTTTTCTATCTCAATTCGGTCTACCGCCATCCGCTCGATTTCGAACCCGGAAAGAGCTTGCCGGAAGCCCGGGAGGCGTACGACCGACTCGAGTCGCCGTACCGTCGGATCGCCGAGGCCCTCGCCCGCCGGGGGGAGGAGGAGCAGGGAGAGGATCTCCCCGACGAGCTCGCGCGGTTGTCCGCGGCGACCGTCGTGAGTCTCGACGACCAACTCGCGAACGATTTCAACTCGCGCGAGGCGATCGCCGGGCTCTTCGGATGGGGCCGGAAGACGGCCGAGGTCGCTCCGAAGTTGGACATCCTGAGCGGGGCGGCCCTCACGACCCTCGCCCAGCCGTACCTCTGGGGGCACGAACTTCTCGGCCTGTTCTCCACGGTGACCCCGGGGACCGAATCCGCGACCCGGATCGACCTCGGACCGATCGTAGAGGTCTCGCTCGCGGCCCGGCGCCGCGCCCGAGAGCGGGGCGATTACGCGGAGTCGGACCGGATCCGGGATGAGCTCGCGGCCCTCGGAGTCCAGGTCGAGGATCACGGAGGAAGTGCGACCTGGCGACTCCGGGAGGTGGGAGCCGACTGAAGGCGTTCGGATTCGTCCAGCACGGCGAGCCGAGCTCGGCTCGATGGATCGAGATTCCCGCCCCCGCTCCCGGGCCCGGGGAGGTACGGATCCAAGTACGCGCCGCCGCCTTCAACCGGCTCGACCGATTTGTGATCGAAGGGATCCCCGGCGTGCCCGTCGAACTGCCGCACGTCCTCGGTTCGGACGGGGCCGGGGTCGTCGACCGACTGGGACCCGGCGTCGAGGGACCCCCGATCGGCTCGAACGTCCTTCTCAATCCCGGGATCTGGGATGGGACGTGCGCGGCCTGCGTCCAGGGGAATGAAGCGTTGTGTCGGCAGTACCGGATCCTCGGGGAACACACGCAAGGAAGCCTGACGGATTTTGTGGTGCTGCCGGCTCGGAACGTTCACCCGATTCCGGATGGCTTGACGTTCGCGGAAGCGGCGGCGATCCCGTTGGTCTTCCAAACCGCTTGGCGCGCCCTGCTGACGATCGGCGCGCTTCAGCCGGGAGAAACCGTGGCGGTCATCGGAGCTGGCGGAGGCGTGGCGACCGCCGCCATCCAGATCGCCCGCTGGCGGGGCGCCCGCGTCGTCGTGGTGTCCCGGTCGGCCGACAAGCGGGCCCGCGCCGAGAAGCTGGGAGCCGAAGGGAGCGTTCCCATTCCCGAGGACGGGGCCTTCGACAAGGCCCTCTGGGCGTGGAGCGACCGGAAGGGCGTCGATCTGATCTTTGACTCGGCGGGTCAGCGGACGATCCCGCGTTCCCTCCGCTCCCTCGCCCGAGGGGGCCGCATCGTGGTGATCGGGGCGACGACCGGGCCGATGGCCGAGATCGATCTGAGGACCTTGTTCTGGCGGAGCGCCTCCATCCGAGGGTCGACGATGGCGGGTCGCTCCGACTTTGAGGCGGTGCTCGCCGCCTTCCAAGGGGGAAAGCTCCGGCCGGTGATCGACCGAAGCTACCCGTTCGAGAATGCCGCCGGCGCGTGGGAGCGATTCACCTCCGGTGACGTGTTCGGAAAGGTCGTGGTCGAGCGCAACGGGCCGGGGTGAGGCCCTCCGGCCCGTCGGACGAACCTCGACGGATGTCGGCTTTGCGCAGATTGATATTTATACTCCGAGCTACCAGAGATTCACGTTGACCTGGCCTCCGCCGGGTGGAACACTCAGGAGACGTGCCAACGTGAAATTCAAGGGAACGGACCGAAACGTCGGAATCGTGCTGGCTGTCATCCTCTGCGCGAGTTTTGCGTTCGGCGCGTTCTCTCCGTTGACTACGGGGGTGGCTCACGCCTCGACGGCCTCCTCGTCGCCCGCCGCGCCTCTTTCGGCCCCGGTCCGTGGCCTCGCGCCTCTCGAGCACCCGGCGCCCGCCGCATTCCACTACGGCGACCTGACGATCGGCCCGGCCAACTCCCCGTATGTGATCTCGCCGTCGACGAACGGTGGGTCGTCCCAGTACTACCAACAGGGGAACGTGACCGTGCTCCCCGGCGGCGTTCTCGATGTGGAGAACATCTCGTTCGACATGGTCCAATATATCGGATCGAGCGGGACCGTTTCGGAGCGTGTCGCCAATCTGTTCAACTTCTCCGTCGAGGGCATCGTGTACTTCAACGGCTCCATCCTCACGACGGACGTCAACGTTCTCGACGCCTACGCGAAGCTCACCCTCAACATCTCCAATGGCGGCTCCGTCGTGGCGAACGACAGCCAGCTCCTCTTCCCCGGATGGATCCTCGTCAGCGGGCCGGCGAGCCACCTCTACGCCAATTCGACGACGATCGGCCCGAACCCCGCGATCCCCTCGTTGTCCGAGGACGCCACGTTGCGGGCAGACACCTCGTTCGGCCCCTCCCTGATTGCGACCGACGAAGCGACGGTCGACCTCTTCGGGAGCCGGTGGACCGGTACCTACGGAAACAATGAGAGCTCGTACGCGGCCGGTGTCGGCCTCCAGAACCTCAGCAACGTCGACGTGGCGAGCGGTGCCGGCCACAACTGGACCGCGTTCCAATTCGCGATCAACCCCGTGCCCGAGGCCCTCGCCGAGGCGCTCGGATACAACTCGATGAGCGCCGGGAACCTGAGCATCGGGTACAAGGTCGCCGCCAACGTCACGGCGCCCACGGGAAATGCCCTCTGGATCGGCACCAAGAGCTACCCGCTGGGACCGATCTCCTTCCCGGACAAGGCCCAGTCCCTCACCATCCCCCTCCCCGCCGACTACATCGCGGCGATCGACTCCATCGGTGTCCGGACGTTCCTGCAGGACAGCGGGGAGTTCGGAACCTCGTCCCAACTCAACCTCAGCCTGGGCGTGGTCGATGGCGGGACCAATGTGACGGGAGTGAACATCTCCCTGACCCCAAGCTTCCCGTACAATCAGGTGGTCGTGGACTCGACATTCACGGCCGCCGACAGCTTCCTCAGCCTGAACTGGAACGCCACACCGAGTGAGAACATCACCTCCTCCACGGCGTGGGGCTCCCACAAGTTGATCCTCTCGGGCGGCGCCACGGCGTATCTCGCCAACGACTCCGTCTCGGGCGGGTTTGACACCGTCTTCGAGAACCAGTCGGTCATTATCCCGACCGACGCGGCCAGCAACGCGTACTTCTACCGCTGGGCCGAGTTCAACGTCACCTCGCCGGCGTTCGGACCGATCCCGGGGGTGCGCGTCAGCGTCTTCTCGGGAGACTCGGAGCCTGATTCGGCGAACGCGACGACGACCGAATACAACGACCTGAGTGCGGTGGACCCGGACCTGGCGACGTACGACCAACGCGTCACCGCGGCGGATGGCGGCGGGACGAACGTCTCCAATAACGCCGGCTCGGTCTCCCTCCTCCTACTGAGCTCGACCCTGTCGTGGGTGGACCTTCCCGATGGGGAGTTCGTCGGCACGTACCACGTGGCGACGGTCATTCCGGGACTCGGGAGCGGGGCCTCGAAGTGGTTCTCCGCCTCGCTGACGCCGTATCCTCAGGGGATGAGCCCGTCGGAGCCGAACACGTTCCCCACGGTCCCGTACACCAACTACGAGGCCCAGCTGACCATCCCGGCCGTGAACCTCGCGGTGAACGGGGTTACGATCTCCAACGCGACCGTCGCGATCGGTCAGCAGCTCAACCTCTCGGCATCGATCGAGA
>JAKIVR010000011.1 GCA_022750455.1 Thermoplasmata archaeon
CGCTGCGCCTCCTGAAGGAGGAGACGTTGGCCGGCCGCATCGAGCGAGGCCACCTCCTCGCGGAAGGGACACGCGCGGCGGCCGCCGCCATCGGGCTCTCCCTGTTCCCGGATCCGCGGTTCGCGTCCGACACCGTGACCGCGCTGAAGAACCCCGAGGGGCTTCCCGAGGACTCCGTGCGCAAGGAGCTCCAGTCGAAGTACCACGTCCTGCTGCAGGGCGGTCAGGCTTCGCTCAAGGGGAAGATCTTCCGGATCGGCCACATGGGCATCGCCGACTGGTCGGACCTTCTCATCACCTTCGCGGGGCTCGAGAAGATCATGGCCCGCAGCGGGGCGGCGTACCCCCCCGGGACCGCGCTCAGCGCGTTGATGCGCTCGATGCCGTAGAGGCGGGTCGCCCCTCAGATATCGAGGATGAACCGCGCCCGGGCCCGGCCCGGCGTCAGGTCGAGCTCGAGCTGGTGGTACGTCGCCGCCTTGACGTCGATCCGGTGCGGATGCCGGCGCGTGTCCCACAGC
The DNA here is from genome assembly GCA_022750455.1 of Thermoplasmata archaeon. Taxonomy (GTDB): domain Archaea; phylum Thermoplasmatota; class Thermoplasmata; order Lutacidiplasmatales; family UBA184; genus JAKIVR01. The sequence goes on from JAKIVR010000011.1 coordinate 522, forward strand.
TCCCCCCGGATCTCGGCGCGCAAGGAGGTCGGCGGGCGCCCGGAGAGCTGGACGGTGATCGTCCGCGGGAGAAACCCGTCCCCGTGGGCGAGCGCGAGCAGCTCGGAGAGGTACGCGACGAGCAGGGCGCTCGGATCCCCGCCGCGGGCCTCGACGGTCCGGGACTCCGGACCCCGGACCCGTCGGAGGTCCGTCATGAGGGCGATCATCCCGAGCCCCGCCGCTTCGAACACTCCCTCCGGAGTGGGTGCCCGGGCCTGGATCCCCACGTCGGCGGTGGTGCCGAAGCTCTCCCAGCTCCGGGCGCGGATCGGACGGGTCGTAGGGGGGGTCACGCCCCGCCAAAGCCGTAAATGACAAGAGGGGGATGGTTCCGTCGGGCCTTCCCATGGACGCTACTTTGGTCATCCCCACGCTCAACGAGGGGGCGTCGATCGGCCACGTGCTCCGATCGTTCCGGGCCGATGCGGCCCGGGCCAACGGGACGTTGTTCGCCTCGGACCCCGTCCGGTGGAACATCCTCGTCGTCGATGGGCGCTCCACGGACGGGACGCCCGAACGGGCCGAGGCCGAGGGTGCCACGGTCCTGAAGGAGCCTCGCAAGGGGTACGGCCGAGCGTACCGGACCGGTTTTTCCTCCGCCACCGGCGAGTTCGTGGCGACGATGGACGGGGACGCCACCTACCCGACCGCGCAGATCCCCCAGATGCTCCGCCAGTTGATCGACGAGAAGCTGGATTTCATCTCCGGCGACCGGCTCAGCACCCTCGATCCCCGTGCGATGACGACGATGCACCGCATCGGCAACCGGGCCCTCAACCTGTTCACCGGGCTCGCCTTCCACCGGTTCCTCCGGTCGATTCCGGACGGGCGGATCCGCGACACCCAGAGCGGGATGTGGGTGTTCCGACGCCGCGTGCTCGACACCGTGGTGCTGACGCAGGACGGCATGCCGATGAGCGAGGAGCTGAAGCTCGAAGTGTTGATCCGCGGGTACCGCTTCTTGGAGGTGCCGATCACCTACTCGGAACGGTGGGGCGCTCCCAAGCTGTCGAGCTGGAACGACGGTCGAAGGAACATGATGTTCCTCCTGCGCAAGCGGTTCGCCCTGGAGCGGGAGATCCGGGGACACAGCCCCGCCGGTCGATCCGCCCACGGGTGAGGCCGGGGCCGCGGACGTCCGCCCGAGGCGCCTACTGCGTCTTGCCCGAGCGCTCCTTCGATTTCACTCGAAGGCCGGTGTAGCCGCACTTGCGGCACTGGACCGCCTTCGGAGAGTTCCGGGCGGAGCAGTTCATGCAGATCTTCTTGTTGAGGAGCCGATTGACGGCTTCAGGGAATGGCATGGGACGCCGCTCACCTCCCGTGGCCTATAAAGCCGTGGCGACAACAGATCCGGGGGTCGGGAGGCCGCCCGAGGGAACGGTCGGCCTCCTGTGGGTTCGGCTCGGCTCTACGACGGGAACATCGGCGGGGCTCCCGGTGAGACGGCGAACGGAATGTAGAGGTTCCCGTTCAGCTCCGAGAGGCTTGTGCCCGGCACGACGACCTGGTCACATCCGGAGTCGAGCGTCTGCCAGATCGGGTTCTTCGCCGCACTGTTGAACGAGACGGCCGAGCTGGAGCAGGTCGCCATCGCCCGCTGCAGCGCCGCGAACGACGTGAGGCAGTTCCCGGTCGCGGAGGAGAGGTTCGAGCTGACCGACGCCGTGCAGGTCGGGGACATCTGCGCCGGGTAGATGTTCGGGTCCATGACGAGCACGACGGTGATCCCCCAGTAGACGTTCGGGTAGGTCGTCGGCGTGTCGATCAGGTGGTCATGGGCCGGGACCGGCAGGGTGCCCGGGGGCAGTCCGCCGGGCTCCGCGTTCGCCGCGAGGCCGAGGTGGTTCTCCACCGCGGTGAAGTCCGGGGAGTAGATGTACGTCGGGTGCGAGGGGCACGCCGTCGACGTCCCCCCCGCGCCGCACTGGGTCAGCAGCACGCTGCCGTTCACTTCGGGGAACCCGTGGGCGCTCGCCCCGAGCGCGGTCACGCCGAAGATGGAGAGCCCGGCGAACGCCGGGACGAGGATGTACTGGGGCACCTGGGAGACGGCGCTCTGGTCCGCCGCGCCAACCTCACATTCGGTGTGGTCCGCCGCGAGCGTCGCGTTGGCATCCGCCGGGAACAGCGTGGTCACGGAGGGCGTGCATAGCTCTGTGTTCGTCCCATTGTACAGGAACGTGACGATCTGACCGTTGTCAAACCCTCCCATCTCCAACGACTCGTTGACGCCATTCGAGCTCGAGCTGCTCTTCTTCATCGTGACGTAGTAGTACGCGGCGCCCCCGGCCACGATCAGGACGACGACCACGACGAGGGCGATCACCATGGTCGACATCCCTTTCTTCGGGGCGGTACCGCCTGCCCCGGGGGTGCTCGGCGTGGCGGATCCTGCGTTCTCCGGTGCGCTCATGGATGCGCGAGTGAAGCGGAGACCGTGGGATGAAGGTACGTAGATTATGGAAGTGACAACGGTCGTACGTGTGAATGCAGGACGCGGGAGAGGCGACGAGAAGGCGAACCTCCCAATCGCTATTCCACCGACCGTCTTGCGGAGACGGAGGGCTCACGCACCGTGACCGGAGCTCGGGACGAAGAGGCGGTTGGCCCGGCCGCGGTCCGATTGGCCCGCCGCGCCCTCGAGGGAGCCTTCGCCCCGGAGCCGCTCGATCCGGCCCGGGTCGGGGCCGAGGCGACGCTCCCCACTTCGTTCGGGGAGCTCCGTGGCGTGTTCGTCACGCTTCGGCGCTATCCCGGCGGACGCCTGCGCGGCTGCATCGGCTTCACCGAGCCACGACATCCCCTTCGGACCGCCCTGCCGATCGCCGCCGTGCTCGCCGCGACCGAGGATCCCCGTTTTCCCGCCCTCACCGCGGCGGAGCTCGGTACCACCACCATCGAAGTCTCGATCCTCACGCGGCCGGAGCCGATCTCCGTGCGTCCGCGGAGTGCGTTGCCGAGCGAGATCCATGTGGGTCGGGACGGCTTGATCGTGGAACGGGCCGGATCCAGCGGGCTGCTCCTGCCGCAGGTCGCCACCGAACAACGGTGGGACGCGGCGACGTTCCTGGCCGAGACGTGCCGCAAGGCCGGTCTCCCGCCGGACGCATGGGAGCAGACGGCGACGAAGGTCTCTCGCTTCGAGGCGATCGTCTTCGGCGAGACGAGACCGCGCGGGCCGATCGAGTCCGGTGGGGCGTCCCCCACCGACGACAGCGATCGGTAGCGGCGGCCGGTTCTACGGAACGCGCTCGATGCGCGCCGAGAGCGTTCCGTCCTCGCCCTGCCACCGCTGGACCTCGAGCCCATCCGGCGCGGATCCGACCTCGATCTGGAGCGTGTCCACGAGGAGGTCCCGGCGGATCCGCTCCTCCGCCGTTCGGAGAGCCTCGGCGATCGGAGCCTCGGCCCAGAGGGTGAGTCGGATCCTGTCCGTGTACTGCAGATGGGCCTCCCGCCGGGCGTTCTGCAGCCGACGGAGAACGTCCCGCACCAGTCCTTCCCGCAACTGCTCGGGCGACGGGATCCGGTAGAGGTACGCCGTCCCCCGAGGCGTCGGTGCCGCCACCCAGTCCGCCTCGGGCTCCGGGGCCGCGCCTCCCGGGGCCAGCCAGCGGAGCTCGGAGACGTTCATTTCGTCGGCGAGAAGCGACTCGCCCTCGCCGCCGAGAGAATGGACCATGTCGCTCTCCTTCGGCTGGAGGGACCAGGTGCTGAGCGGCACGCGGGCCTTCACCCGGGCGCGCTGGCGTTGCTCGCGCCCGACCTCGACCCACGCCCGGAGCGACGCCATCGCCTCCTCCAGCGGAACGTCGGCCCCGGTCCCGGCCGACGGCCATCCCGCCGCGTGGACGCTCGGAGCGTTCGTCGCGAACCGACCGCCCCCCACCTCCTGGAATATCTCTTCGGCGAGGAACGGCGTGAACGGGGCCAAGAGCTGCGCCAGGGCCCGGAGCGTGTAGGAGAGAGTGGCATGGGCCTCGGCGCGGTCCGCCGCCGTCGTCTCGCCCCAGAAGCGGGGCCGAGAGCGCCGGAGGTACCAGGTGCTCAGATCGCCCACGAACTCTTCGAGGGCGAGCGCCCCGCGGCGCGGATCGTACTCCTCGAGGGACGCTGTCACGACGTCGACGGTCCTCGACAACCGGGCGAGGAGCCACCGGTCGAGGAGGCCGGTCGGGCGTGGGGGAGTGACCTGGGGCGCGAGGCCGTCCGCCGTGGCGTTCTCCTGGAAGAACGCCACGACGTTCCGCAACGTGCCGAGGGTCCGCTGGGCGGTCGGGGCGATCCGCGCGGCGTCCACGCGCATCGGCTCGGTGTAGTCGCGAACCAGGAAGATCCACCGGAGCGAATCGCCCCCGTGCTCGGCCAGCAATCCGAGCGGGTCGAGCGCATTCCCTCGCGACTTCGACATCTTCTGGCCACTCGAGTCCAGCACGAGCCCGTTGGTGAGGGAGGTCCGGTACGCCGCCCGGTCGAACAACAACGTCGATAGGACGAGCAGCGTGTAGAACCAGCCGCGGGTCTGGTCGAGCCCCTCCGCGATGTAGTCGAGCGGCTCGGCCGGGTCGAAGGGGCCGGGCTCGAACGGGTAGTGGTACTGGGCGAACGGCGCCGCTCCGCTGTCGTACCACCCATCGATGGTGTACGGTTCCCGGTGCATCGGCGCCTGGCACTCCGAGCACGCCCACGTCAGGCTGTCCACCCCGGTCCGGTGCGGATCGAAATCCGGGAGCAGCGGATGCCCGAGCCGCTCGCCGAGCTCGGCGAAGCTGCCGATACAGACCGTGTGACCGGCGGAGCAGCGCCAGATCGGCAACGGCGTCCCCCAGTACCGGTTCCTCGAGAGCGCCCAGTCCTTCGCCTCGGTCAGGAAATTTCCGAAGCGGCCGTCGCGCAGATGCTCCGGGTTCCACCGAACGGTCTGGTTCAGCTCCACCAGGCGGGCCGCCTTGCGCGAGGTGCGAACGAACCACGCGTCGATCGCCCGGTAGATGAGCGGGTTCTGGCAGCGCCAGCAGAATGGGTACGTGTGTTTGATCGTCTCCGCGCGGAGCAACAGCCCGCGCTCGCGCAGGTGCTCGACGAGGATCGGGTCGGCGAGCTTGAACCCCTTTCCCTTCACGAGCGGGACGGCCTCCGTGAAATGGGCGCGTCCGTCGAGCGGGTCGTACACTCCGACGCCCTCGCGGGCCCCGATCCGTTGGTCCTCGGGGCCGAAGCTCGGGGCGATGTGGACGAAGCCGGTTCCCTCGGCCGCGTCCACACTATCGTCGAGTACGATGCGGTAGCGCCCGGGTCCGGGACCGGGGAACGAGAACGGCGGCGTGTACGTGGCCCCGGCGAGCTCCTGACCCGTGTACTCGTGCAGGACGGCCGCGTCCGGGAAGTACCGGGCCTTGGCCGACTCCGCCAAGATCAGCTCCTCGCCGTCGCTGGAAGCGACGCCGACGTACCGGAGGTCGAGGCGCGCGGCCACGAGGAGGTTCGAAGGCAACGTCCACGGCGTCGTCGTCCAGACGAGCACCGACCGGCGGCGCCCGTCGGCCAACGGAGAGATCGGAAAACGCACAGTCACCGATGGGTCGGTCGCCTCGCGGTAGCCCTGCGCGACCTCGTGGGAGCTGAGCGGGGTCTCGCACCGGGGACAGTACGGTTGGACGTAGTGGCCCGGCTCCAAGAGGCCCTTGCCGTGGAGCGTCTTCAGCGACCACCAGACGCTCTCGATGTACGGCGCAGACATCGTGTAGTACGGGTGCTCGTAATCGAGCCAGTACCCGAGCCGTCGGCTCATCTCGACCCAGACGGAGGCGACCTCGAGCGCGCTCTGACGGCACTCCTGCGAGAAGCGGGCGATCCCATACTCTTCGATCTCCCGCTTGGCGTGCATCCCGTGCCGCTTCTCGATCTCCAACTCGACCGGCAAGCCATGGCAATCCCAACCGGCCATCGGGGTGACGATCCGATGCCCGCGCTGTCGGCGGTACCGCAGCTCGACGTCCTTCAACGTCCGCGCGACGAGATGGCCGAGGTGGGGCGCCCCGTTCGCGGTCGGGGGGCCTTCAGTGAATCGGAACGGCGGGCCGGAGGGCGTTCCCGCGGCGAGCTTTCGGGGCACGTCGGCCCGCTGCCAGTACTCGGCGACGCGCGCCTCCCGGTCGGCCGAGGAGATCCGCGGGGCCTCCCGAGGTTCGTCCGCCACGACCGTCGCCGACGGCGCCGCCAAGATAAAGCCGACCGGCGAGGCAGGGGCCCGCTCAGCGGGTCATTCCCTGGGGCGCCGGCGTCTCGGAGACGTAGCCGACCCGCGCGGACCGGTGTTGCTCGAGGACCTTGCCGTCCAGGTGCTGGACCTGGCAGCCGGCGCCGAGGCGGATCTCGTCCGCCCGCACGTACTCCGCCCGGACGCCTTCCAAGGAGACGTAGTGCGCTTCGATCCGGATCACCTGCAGGCTCCCCGCGGCCTTCCCCGGCGGGAACGAGAAGAGACCGCCGGCGCGGGTGAGTTCCACCTCGGTGGCGAGGATCCGGGAGACTTTGGAGGGCCCACCGACCAGCGTTCCGTTCACCTGGGGCACGACGAGATCCCCGTCGACCCGGAGCGTCCCCTCGAACTGCAACGACGGAGCGGTGAGCGCCCCACGGATCTGGGTGGAACCGGTGAAGTGAAGGGGCCCCATTGCGGTGAGGGGCCCTCCGGCGTCCAACCCTCCACGGACGGTCGCTCCGGCGAGCGTCACCGGACCGTGGAACCTCGCCGGGCCTGTGAGCGTCAACGGGCCTCGGATATCGGTCGTGCCGTACACCTCGAGCTGGCCGGTGAGGTGGACGGTCCCGGAGCGCCACTTGCCCCCGACGGAGACGAGACCGGTCCCCTGGACCGTGCCCGCCTCCACATCGCCCACAACGGAGGCGCCGCCCTCGACCCTCCAGGAGCTCACGGAGATCCGGTCGTGACGGGCCGACCCGGAGCTTTCGACGATCTCTCCCTCGGGTGGCGGCGCCGGCACGTCGGGGGCGGGGCGGACGGGAGAGGCGGCCGGAGCGCTCACGGTCCGTGCGAATGGGTCCGGGCCTTAACGTCTCGGGGGAACGGCCGGGATGTGCAGTCGCCGGTGCTCGATCATGATGCACCGGTTCTGGACGACGAGCCGGTGATGCGTGCGGGCATTCTGCGCGGCGGCCTCGTTCTCGACGCCCAGCTGCATCCAGACCGCCTTCGGATTCCGGGACAACGCCGCCTCCACGATGGGGGGCACGTCCTCGGATTTCCGGAAGATGTCCACGATGTCGATCGCCAGAGCGGCGGGGATCGCCTCGACCGAGGGGTACGACGTCTCGCCGAGCACCTCCTTCACCATCGGGTTGACGGGGACGATGCGGTACCCTTGCTGCTGCAGATACCGGGCGACCTCGTACGAGTCCCGCTCGGGTTTGTCCGAGAGGCCGACGATCGCGATGGTCCGGCTGTGGGTCAGCAGTTCCCGGATCTCCTCTTCGGTGTCGGGCATGACCCCCGGTATTCCTCTTGCGCAATAAGCATGCGGCGCGGAGAACGGGACGTTAGGCGAACGGTACGTGGGGGGGGCCCTGGGCCCGGAGGTACAGGATCAGAGCGATCAACGCGCCGACCAGGATGATCGCGAGGTGGAGGCCGGTGCCCCCGGTCGGATTGATCAGAGTGTAGAAGGCGGTCGCGTCGTTCGCCCCGTGCAGCAGCGCGACGATGACGAGGTTCCCTCCCGTCATCCGAACGGTCTGCGCGAACGCGGCGCCGATCAGGAACAGTTCCAGGAAGGCGATGATGGCGATCGGTCCGTATGTGGTCGCATAGTACGCGTGGACGCCGGCGAAGAGGAGGCTCGTGCCAAGGACCGCCGTCCATCCACCCCCATCCGGGTGGGATCTCCAGTACCCGTAGATCCACCCGCGGAAGATCGTCTCCTCCACCGCCCCGATGACGAACGAGAACGCCACCCAGAACCACGGGTCCATGACGGCGGCTTTGATCACGGGGGTCTCTCGTTGCAGGGCCGACGCGGGGTTCTCTCCGATCGCCGTCAGGACGATCACGACAAGCACGGCGAGGAAGATCGCCAGGAGCGACAGAACTCCGTACCAGCGGAGACCTTGGATCCCTGCCTCGAGCATCTGATCCTTCCATCCCTGGAGCGGCCCGGCTCCGACCAACAGGAGAAACGCGAGGATGGGGATGCCGTAGACGATCAGCACCCCGGTCAGGAGCGAATTGTAGAGGGGGTCGAGCGCCGGGAATACCTGCGGGAGGAAGTACTGGCTCGCGATCGCCAGCACGGTGATCGCGACGGCCGCGACATATCGCCGGTGGGTGACCACGTCGGTCGGTACGTCCGCGAGACTCCGCCAGATCACGGCAGCTCGCGACGAGGATTGCGATGGGGTTCCCACGCCTATGGGACCCCTCCAATGTACTTATGGGATAGCGCGCTCGAACGGGCCGTGGCGCAGCTCGCGGTCCTCATGAAGGTCGTCCCCGACGCGTCCGCGATCCCGTGGGACCCGGAGCGCCGGAGCGCGCGACGGGACGAGGGGGCCCTCCGACTGAACTCGCTGGACCAGCGGGCGTTGCGCCTCGCCCTCTCGCTGCGCCGACCCGGCGACACCGTGACCGTCCTCTCGATGGGACCCCCGTCGGCCGCCGAGGTCTTGCGGACTGTCCGCGCCGTCGGCGCCGACCGGTGCTGCCTCCTCTCCGACCCGAGCCTCGCCGGGTCGGACCTCCTCGTCACCGCCCGCGTGCTGGCGCACGCTCTCCGCCGCCTCGCGCCCGATCTCGTCCTCACGGGGAGCGAGAGCACGGACGGCGGGAACGGGGCGGTCGATGCGATGATCGCGGAAGCGCTCGACCTCCCGCGCGTCGGTCCCGTGCGCGGCGCCCGGTGGGACCTCGACGGCGCCCAGCTCGTGATCTCGACCGACCTACCGTCCGGCACCGCCGAGTACGAGCTGACCGGATCCGGCGTCCTGGCCGTCGGGGAGAAGCTCGGCAAGCCGCTGCGCCCGGAGCCGGGAGCACTCGATCAGTTCCCGCTCGCCTCGGTCGAGATCTGGGGTCTCCCGGAACTCTCCTTACCGTCCGACGGCTACTCGGGGGGCGACTCCCCGACCACCGTCGTCTCCGTCATCGGAGTCCCGGGCGATCGGCACCCGAAGCTGTTCGCCGACGGTACTCCCCAGGAACGGGTCGAGCTCGCGCTGGACGAACTCCGACAGCGGCTGGCGTCGGCGCCTCCCCGCCTGACCCGACTCCCCTCCGGTCCGGCCGCACGCGCCGTCGCCGGGAGCGTCGTCCTGGTCACCGGGGAGGACGGCCGGCTCGATCCATCGTCCCTCCCGATCCTGGGCGCGTTCCCGGACAGCCGCGCTCTCTGGGTCGGAGCTCCTCCGACTGTCCTCGAGCTGGAGACGCTCGGTCGGGCGGGCGCCCTTTACCTCACCGAGATCCCGGGGGTATCGCCGAACGATCCACCGTCGGTCGCTCGCTCGATCGAGGAGATGCTCGCCTCGGCGCCTCACCCGCCGGTGGCCGCCTTTGTCGGGGAGGCGTACGGCCGCGAGGTCGCGGCCCGTCTCGCGTACCGGCGAGGGATCGGGATGGTCGCCGACATCGTGTCCTGGCGACTGGGGACGGAGGGAGAGATCCTGTGGGAGAAACCCGCCTTCGGCAGCGCGGCGAACGCCTCGATCTCGTGCGCCACTCAGCCGGCCGTGATCACGATCCGACCGGGTACGTGGATGCCGACCGAACACCCCGTGGGCTCGGTCCCGGACGCCGTTCCATTCCCGTCCCACCCGCGGATGCCGGGGACGGGCGAGCTGCGGCAGGTCTCCACGTCCATCGATCCTCGCGGGGAGACCGGAGAGCTCCAGACGGCGCGGTGGATGCTCCTGATCGGGATGGGCGTAGGGGACCCGCACGCCCTCCAGTCGCTCGCCTCCTGGGTTCGTTCCCTCGGCGGCGCCATCGGAGGCACCCGCAAGGTCGTGGATGCCGGATGGTTGTCCCCGGGCGCCCAGGTCGGCCTCACCGGCCGCCACCTGGCCCCGGAGCTCGCCCTCCTCGCCGGGGTCTCGGGCTCCCCGTACCACCTCGTCGGGCTTCGACGCGCGCGCGTGCTGGTCGCCGTGAACTCGGACCCGGCGGCCGAGGTCTTCCGGGGCGTCGACGTGGGGATCGTCGCCCGGTGGGAGGACGTCGCCCCGTTCCTCAGGACGGGTCTTTCGGCGATCGCGGAGTCGCTGACGAGCTGACCTGCCGTGTCCGCTCCGCCAGCTGGATCGCGGCGAGCAGATCATCGAGCGTCGCGCGGGCGCTGGAGGCGCTGGGGGCGGCCACGCGACAGCGCAACGTCGCGCCGTCCTGTTCCGTCTCCAAGTACTCCGGCCGGTCCGCCGCGAGCGCGCGCCGCACGGTCTCGGCCTCCTCGACCGTGGCGTACTGCCGTTCGAGGGTGACCGTGACCGGCGCTAGAGGGTCCGGCGGGATGCGGCTTCCTCCTGCGCTCCCGGGCCCCGATCGAGCGCCCCGGGGACCATCGGCTTCGCGCCGCGCCGGCGGTCGACCTCCTGGGCCGACCGGCTCTCGAGATACGATAGGATCGACGGCCAGATCGTGCCATCGGACCTCAGTTTGTTCTCGAAGTTGTTCTCCGCGATGAACGTCTTGAACGCCTTCGCGGTCCGCTCGTCGAACGCTCCGCTCGACGGACCGGTCAGGTAGCCGAGGACGCCGAGGGAGCGCTGGATCCGTTGGATGTTCCCCGCGTCCAGAGGGAGGAGCGTCTTCGGGTCCTCCCGGCTCAGCAGGGTCAGGTCGTAGAGCCGGAAGACGCGGACGAGCTCCTCGATCGGAGAGGCGTGGTCATCGACGCGGATGTCGATCCACCGGTCGTTCCCTCCGCCGTACCCGGCGTGGGGCTGGACGACCAGCAACGATGCCGATTGCATGCCGCGGCGGTCGCCCCCTTCGCGTTGTCCCGATTGGAGCGCGGCGAGGAGGCGTTCGGGAAGATCTCCCGGGGTGTTCTCGAAGGTGCGACCCATGGCGCGTACAACGGCTTCGCTGTACAGACAGTTCCCCTGGACAGCGTATCCGGGGCCGACGTGGTGTCCGGCCCACGGCAGGCATTGGGGGCCGGTGTACGCGGCGGCGTGGCCCGTTGCGTCCACCACGCCGATCTGGCGGTGCTCGCGTTTCCCATCCTCCGCCGTCATCTGGGCGACGAGATCGGCGGCCGAGGTCCCGGTGCCGAGGCGTCGGAGTCCTTCCGGCCCGAACCGCACGTTCGCTTCGGCCTGGGTCGCGATCGCGCCGACGCCGGCGACCGCCCACGGTACGATCGCGCCGACTCCGGGGAATTTCGAATGGACGGCGATGCCCCACTCCTGGCGTGCCACGTCGGCGGCGACGATCGAGAAGGTCGTGGGGACGGCCGTGCGCGCCATGGGTGGTTCACGATCCCGTGGGCGGGGGCCGAGGGGCCGGCGGAGCCGCGCCCTTGACCGCCGGCAGCGGAACGCGGTCGTGGAGGCCGAGCCAGATCGTGTCGATGGGGCCCCAGAATAGGGACTCATCGCCCCCGGGTGCCAAGGCGGCCTCGGCGGCGGCGAGCGAGGCGGTGAGGTCGTCGGTGGGAGTTCCTCGACGCTTCTCCCCCTCCAGGCACGCCTTGGCGAGCGCGAGCTGGGAGACCTTCTCGCGGCGGGCCCGTCGAATCTCCTTCTCTTCGGGAGGGAGGGTGAAATCGGGATCCCACTGGGGCGGCGTGGGGACGATCACCTTCACCGCCAGGATGCGGTACGCCTCGGGGAGGCTCGGCCAGCGCGGTTCGGCGAGTCGCACGGCGAGGCGGTCGAGGTGGGTCTCGGTCGTCGGGATGTCCTTCGCCGCGAACGAGCTCTCGGCCTTCTCGAGTGGATCTGTCAGCTCCTTGGCGGGGCCCGTCCGGTACGTTTCGCTGCGGAGCGCCACGCGCATCGGGGCGAGGCGTCGCAGCACCTTCGCCTCGGTCGGATCGACCGGGACGGGAACGGTCGTCCCGTCAGTGGGCAGCGGTCGGTTCGGAGCGCCGGGCATTCAGAGAAACGCCTCGAACTCCTTGGTGATCTCGGGGTAGCGCGAGTGGACGGCCTTGAGGATGTTGTGCACGCTGAGCTTCTCGAGCTTCACGCCTTGGAGCGCGTCGACGACCTTGTCGAAGACGTCGTCCGGGAGGCTCGTGAGCTTCTCCTTGGCGAGCCAGTTCCGGTAGAGCTTCTCCTCGAAGAGCCCGCGCCACGCCTTGTCGTACTTCGCGAGGAACGTCGCCGACAGGTTGCGCGTGGCGACCGCCTCCGCGGCGACCTGGCCACAGATCTTTCCGGCGATGCAGCCGTTGGCGATCCCGCCGCCGGTGAGGGGGTCGATCATCCGCGCCGCGTCCCCGACGATCATGAGCCCGTCCGTCACGCTCTGCTTGACCGGGGGGGAGATGGAGACGCCGCCGCCGACGATGTCGATTGTCTTTCCCTTCGCGTACGCCGGGTGCTTGGCGATCCACTTGTCGAGGTATGACTTCGCCTCGGCGGTGGTCTTGATCTGGCTGACCTGGACGCCGATGCCGACGTTCGCGAGGCCGTTCCCCTTCGGGAAGATCCAGACGTAGCCGCCCGGGGCGCACGAACCGAGGTAGAAGTCGCAGTACCGCTCGTCGGAGTCGACGTTGGTCATCCGATACTGCAGGCACGTGTCCATGTCCTTGAGCATCAGGTTCGTCGGCAGACCGGCCCAGCGGCCGACCTGAGATTCGAAGCCGTCGGCGGCGATGGTGATCGGCGCCCGGATGGTGAACGGCTCGCCGAACCGCTTCGCCTTGACGCCGACGATCGCGCCGTTCTCCCGGATCACGTCGGTGGCGGCGGTCTTCAACATGACCTCGGCCCCGGCGTTCGCCGCATCAATGGCGAGCTGCTTGTCGAAGCCGTCGCGCTCGACGACGTACCCCACCTCATTGCCGGCGTTCTTCTCGTTGATCTCGAGGCACTGCTCGCGCGGGGAGTAGATCCGGGCCCCCTCGACCTCGAGGTTGATCCACTTGCCGGGCTTGATCCCGACGTCGGCGAGCCACGACTTGCTCATCCCCTCGCCGCAGCGAACGGGACTGCCGATCTCCTGGCGCTTTTCGATCATGAGCACCTTCGCGCCGCTCATGGCCGCCCACTTGGCGGTCATCGAACCGGCGGGGCCGGCGCCTACGACGAGTACATCGGTGGTGAGGTCCTGCATGATTCCGGTACCGGGACTACCCGATCTCGATGGCGCCGACGGGGCACGCCTTCACGCAGATGTTGCAGCGTGTGCAGGTCGTCTCGTCGAACGTGATCCGGGTCTCGTCCAGGTAGATGCAGTTGAGCGGGCAGATGCCGACGCACGCCCCGCAGTAGATGCAGAGCTGTCCGCTCGATTCGATGTGCAGGGATCGTTTGTCGACGACCGTCGCGACCATCCGACTCCCGAGGGGGACCTACTCTTAAAGAGCGTTTCGCCGGAGGCGCGGGCTCGAAGGAATGGCCCGGAACGATGGGTTCAAAATGAATCGGTGAGCGCGAGCGCCTATCGACCCCCTCCCTCCTTGTTCCGGAAGGAGGGGCCCCGTCCCGCCGGGAGCGAAGGGAACCGTGGACTATGGAGGATTATGGCAACTCCGTGGCCGGGGGCCGCCCGGTTCCCGGGAGGTCATCTACCGCCTCGGGGTGGAGCCTCGCGATGTCGGCCGGTGCTCCGTCCGAGCCCCCACCCGTTCCGCCGGCCCTGCCCGTCGGCATCCCACCCTCGGCCACGGTCGCCTCCTCCACGCCGATCGCGACACCCGTCGCACTCCCCTCCCTTCCGGAGTCCCCCGCGCCTCCCGCAGAGTTGTCGGCGAAGGACGCCCCGAAGCACTTGGCCGACTGGACCGTGTGCACGATCCGGTTTCCCCCCGTCGTCGATGGAGTCCTCGAGGTGGAAGGACCCCACCTCACCGAGGTGACGCAACGGACCATCGAGATCGGGCGAGCCGTGGGCCTCCCGCTCTCAGTGCCCCCGGAGCTCCCCCCCGGCTGGGCCGCGGCGCAGCACGGCCCGTTCCCAGGTGCGGTGCTGATCCTCGAGCAAGGGGTTTGCCTCGCCGAACCCGTGATCCGGTCCCGTCGAAAAGTAGCCTACGTTCTCGAGGGGATCCTCCTCGTGGCGGTCGGCTTCCTGTTTGCCACCATCATCGCCTTCGGGGGGCCGCCCCTGCTTCTGATCGTCCCCCTCCTTCTCGGTGGGTTCGGGGCCGGGGGGCTCCTGGCCCGGGCCTCGGCTCGTCTGTTCAAGAGTCGAGTGATCCGCGTGCAGCTCTGGCCGATCCCGACCGGCGGGCCGATCGAGACGAGCACGCGGACTCGCCTCGTGGTCGAAGGCGCCGAGTTGACGAGCGTGAATCACCAGACGAAATCCGATCCCCACCGATCGGTACTCTCGGTCGCGGCTGACCCCCAGGTCGCCCAACTAATGGCCGGGTTAGTCGAGACCTTCCGGTCCCAGCTCCCCTTGGCCCCTCCTCCATCGCCTCCCGTGCGACGGGGCGAGGTGAAGGCCAGGTCGCCGACTCGGGCTCGTGCACCAGCCAAACCGAGGAAGCCCCGAACGAAGCGCGCGCCGGCTCGGATCTCTCCGGATTCGGCGGACTTGGCGCCGAAGGTGGGGGACGTCCCCGTTCCGCCGGCCTCGGCAGCGGTCAGCTCGAATGCGCCTCCCGCACCCGAGTTTGTGACGGAGACCCCCGCCGGGGCGTCCGGCGGAAGCTGATCGGCCCTGACCGTTCTCAGTGCGACGCCGATTCCGCCAAGAATTTCTCGGCATCGAGCGCGGCCATGCATCCCAGCCCTGCCGCCGATACGGCCTGCTTGTACCGGTGGTCGAACACGTCGCCGGCGGCGAACACCCCCTCGACGTTCGTCCGCGTCCCCTCATGGGTGACGATGTACCCCTTCGGGTCGAGCTCCAGCTGACCGCGGAACACCTCGATGGCCGGATCGTGACCGATGGCGAGGAAGAGTCCGCCGACGGGCAACGTCGAGACCTTTCCGCTGGCGAGCTCCTTCAGCTTGAGCCCTTCGACGGAGTCGGTGCCCAGCACCTCTTCGACCACCGTGCCCATCCGGAACTCGATCTTCGGGTTTGTCTGAGCACGCCGCTGCATGATCACGCTCGCACGCAGGTTGTCGCCCCGATGGATGATCGTGACTTTCGTGGCGAAGCGCGTGAGGAAGGTCGCCTCCTCCATCGCGGAGTCCCCCCCGCCCACGACGGCGAGCGCCTTCGACTTGAAGAAGAACCCATCGCACGTCGCGCACGCCGACACCCCGTGGCCCCGAAGCCTCTGCTCGGAAGGTAGGTCCAGCCACCGGGCGTTCGCCCCCGTGGCGACGATCACGGCGTCGGCGACCATCGTGCCGGCGAGGCCCATCTCCAAGCGGAACGGTCGGCGGGAGAAGTCGACCTTGGTGACGTTGGCGTCGACGAACTGGGTGCCGAAACGGGCCGCTTGCGCCCGCATCCGGTCCATCAGCTCGGGGCCTTGGATCCCCTCGGGAAAGCCGGGGAAATTATCGACATCGGTGGTGAGCATCAGTTGCCCTCCGGCCGGTACACCGCTGATGACCACGGGTTTCAGCTCCGCCCGGGACGCATAGATCGCCGCGGTAAGCCCCGCGGGTCCGCTCCCGATGATCGCGAGCCGGGCGCGCGTCTCGTCTGCCATCGTCCCGTACCAGCGCGCCTCGCGTGATAACGGTTGGTCGTCCGGTCACGCCGAGGGAAGCAGCTCGCTCCGGTCGCCGTCCGAGATGGCGTAGCCGCGGCGCACGAACAACAGCGGCGGCACGTCCCGGCCTCGCCGGAGACCTTCGACGCGTCCGAGGATGATCCGGTGATCGCCCACGGTGACCGTCGGTTCGACGACGCGGCACGACAGGGAGCCGATCGTGTCGGTCAATCGCGGCACCTGGTGCTCTCCGCGTTCCACGGTCATCCCGGCGAACTTCGCCACCGGGGAGGACGCCTGGGCGAACCGATCGGCCCACTCCTTCTGATCGTAGGCGAGCTCATTGACGGTGAACCGGCCGCTCCGCAGGATCGGGGGTGTCGAGTCGGCGTCGTGGGTGAGGCAGATCAGCACCGTGGCCGGATCCAGCGTGACGGAGAGGAACGCGTTCACCGTCAGGCCATAGTCGGCGCCCTCGTGGTGGGTGGTGACGATGCTGACCCCGGTCGGCCACCGGGACATCCACTGGCGGAACTCGATCGGATCGACGCTCGGAGCATCCGTCATCGGCTCACTCCTCGCGCCACTTGAACGTGATCACGGCCGCGATGAAGAACACCAGTGCGATCACGATGCAGACGGCGAGGTCGATGAGCGCCCGGCCCGTGTTGCCGAACAGCATCGTCTGGTCGAGGCCGTCGATGATGTAGTACAAGGGGAGGACGTGGGCGAAGTCCTGCAGCCCGGGACTGAAGCTCGAGACCGGGAAGAACGTCCCGGAGAGGAACATCATGGGGAACGTGACGACGTTCCCGACAATCGCCGCGGTCTCCGGGGTCCGAGAGATCGAGCCCGCGAGCATGCCTAAGGAGACGAACATCAGCGGTCCGATGATCAGGAACGGGATCGAGTACACGGAGAGGACGATGTGGATGTTGAACGCCTCCGCGCCGATGAAGACCATGAGGCAGGCCGCGATCCCGGTGATGACGACATACCAGAGGATCTTGGCGAGCAGCCACTCCGACCTCGTCAGCGGGGTCAAGGTGAGCTGGCGGAAGAGCCCCTCCTTGCGGTACGTCGACGTGATCTCGACCATGGAGAACATGGGGCTCGTCAGGATCGAGAACCCGATCAGTCCCGGGACAAGGTAGTCGAGCTCCGTGAACGAGGCGCTCCCCACCGTCGCCGTTTGCACGCTGACGAACGGCGCTCCGTGGAGCGCTTCGAAGTTGAACTGGTTCGTCACGCCTTGCACAGCGCCCAAGACGACCCCGGAGGAGAACGCATCGCTCGGATCCGTGATGACCGTCACCGACACGTTCGTGTGGCCCTGGAAATCGGCCCCGAACCCGCTGGGAACGATCAAGCCGACGGGATCGCCTTGATTTCCAAGCCAGGTAGAGAGGCTCATCCCGGCCGGCAGCGTGACCACTTGGACCTTCACGACCGACGTATTGTTCAACGCCGACAGGAAGCTCAGGCTCGCGGCCGAATTGTGGTCCATGTTGACGACCGGCAGGTTGACCGCCGATTGGCCGCTGTTCTGGAAGATGACCCCGAACAGGATGATCAAGATGATCGGGAAGACGAGAGAGAAGAACAGCCCGATCGGGCTTCGGAAGTAGCCTCGGGCAAAGACGAGGAAATCGGCGACGACCCGTCGACCGTTCATGCCGACGCCTCGGGATGCACGACGCCCTCGTCCATCTTTCCAACCATCCGGACGAAGACGTCTTCCAACGTGTCCCGGATCACGCTGAACCGCCCCCAGGTGAGCCCGCTCTGCTCCAGGGCCTGGAGCACGCGGAGCGCGTCGGTCTTCTCGGGCAGCTCCACATCGACGTGGTGATTGGCGGCGACCGCCGTCATGCCGAGCTTCGTCTGGAGGTATCGCGCCACCTCAGGGCCCGCCTCCACGGAGATCCGATCCGGTCGTCCGTGCTGCCGGATGATCTCATCCGGAGTTCCCCGGACGATGATCTTGCCGTGGTCGATGATGGCGACCGTGTCGGCGAGCAGCGCGGCCTCCTCCAGGTAATGGGTCGTGAGGAACACCGTCCGGCCCGACGCCTTGAGCGCCCGGATCACGTCCCAGATCGCCCGGCGGGCCTGCGGGTCGAGTCCGGTGGTGGGTTCATCGAGGAAGCAGACCTCGGGATTGCTGACTAGGGAGAGCGCGAGGCCGAGCTTCTGCTTCTGGCCGCCGCTGAGCGTCTCGTACATCGCATCGGCCTTGTCCGTCAGCTTGACCTGCTCGAGCAGCGCCATCGCATCGGGCTTCACGTTGAACAGGACCCCGTAGTACTCGATCGCCTCGCGCGGATGGATCTTCTCGAAGAAGCGGAAATCCTGGGGGATGACGCCGATCCGTCGGTGGAGCGCGGCCCCGTCGGTCCACGGATCCAATCCGAGCACGCGGACGTCCCCGCCGGTCCGGTTCCGTAGCCCCTCCAGGACCTCCGTCGTCGTCGTCTTGCCGGCCCCGTTGGGGCCGAGGAACGCGAAGACGGTCCCGGCCGGAACCGAGAAGTCGATCCCGTTGACCGCTTTCACCGGGCCGTACGCCTTCTCCAGGCCACGGACTGTGATCGCGTCCAACCGACTCCCCCCGCCGACGCGGGAGGCCGCCAGCATATGAAGAGCGCGGGGAGCGTGATATGTCGAGGAACGCCCCCCTCGCCCCCGTCCTCGGACGCGGACCGAGGTCGGCCCTTTCGCATGGGGGGCGCGCGTCTATAACCCCAAGTCCCGTCGGGCCGACAGAGCCGGACGTGCGGAAATTGTGGCTGCTCGCGGGCATCGTTCTCCTCGCGGTGGGGCTCCTCCTCGCCGTGATCCCAACGCCGTTAGCGAGCGTGGCGCCGCCCAGCGTCGTCGCCCCGGATAAGGTGCTGGTCATTCACGATCAGGCACCGATCGACGTGATTCAGCCGGCGGTCTCGTACTCGATCCGCTGGAACGCCTCCCCCAACACCGCGCTCGCCGTCTGGTCCTGTGGGAGCAGCTCCGCCTGCACGAACGTCTCGGGCACCCCCCTCGTCAACGTCCCATCCTCGGCCGGCGGTACGTTCACCTTCTCCGGGAAGGCGAACGTGTACTACGGCGTGCTCAATCTTGGGAACGGGACGGCCACGCTCTCCGTGTCGTACTCCGGTCCGGTCCTCGGCGCGGTCGCGAGCTGGGCCGCGTTGATCATTGGCATCTTGTTGATCGTCACCGGCGCGATCCTCGGACCTCCGGGGTCGACCCCGCCGAAGGAGGGGTCCGAGCCGCCGTCCGAGCCTGACGCGCCCGGGGGCCCTTCACCGCCCGAGAGCTAGCTGCCGCCGCCCAACGTTTTATCGCCCGGACGTTCCAACGATGACAGTTCGCCCGACGTGCGGGGCGTAGAGTGGCCATGTCCCGGGATTTCCACGAGGCCCTCCGGGACCGACCCCTGCTGTTCGAGCCGGTCCCGCCCACCGCGCGAGCCAGTCCCATGCGGGCCGGTCTCTTCGCCGAGGAGCTCGTCCGCCTCCTTCGCGGGGTTCCGCGTCTCGACGCCGTCAACGTCCCCGAACTGGTGGACGAGAACCACGAAGGCCGACCGTACTATCGGTCCGGGGACGCCCGCGACTTTGCTCGGGTGGTGAGCGAACAGATCGAACGGGATGCCATCGTGAACAAGGTCGTCGCCCACCTGCCCTCCCACGACGCCCTCTCCGAGTGGGCGCAGGAGACGGTCCAGGTGGGCGTGCGCCACGTCGTCCTGGTCGGTGGATCGAGCCGCTACATCCCCTACCCCGGCCCGGCGGTCATGGAAGCGAACCGGATCGTACAACCGATCTTGGGACGGCACCGGGGCCATCTCGGGAACATCGCGATCCCCCAGCGCCAGGGGGAGGCCCGTCGGATGGTCGCCAAGACCCAAGCCGGGGCCACGTTCTTCACCACGCAGATCCTCTTCGACGGGGAGCACGCGATCGAGATGATCGGCGAGTACGACCGCCTCTGCAGGGAGTCGAAGGTGGACCCGGCCGCCGTGATCCTCTCGTTTGCCCCGATCACGGACGAGGCCGACGCCGAGTTCGTCCGATGGCTGGGAGCCGACATCACCGAGAGCGCCGAGCGGGTCATTCTCAATGGCGAGGACGGCGGAGAGGGGGCGCGCTCCGTCACCCGCGCCCGAGAGGTCTATCGGGGCGTTCGAGCCGCGGGGCGGGACCACGGCTGGTCGACCGTACTCGGCGTCAACGTCGAGCAGATCTCTCAACGCCACCTATCGACCGCGGCCGAGATGCTCCGCGCGTTCGCCACCGAGATGGCCAGCCCGTAGGTCGAGGGGCGCTCACCGTCGACGACGTAGGTTCCGCCGGATCGGCCTCTCCAACAGTTCATGGCAGGCGATCAGCCGTCGCCGCTCGGTCCGAGCTCCCCGGCGGAGTTCCCGAGATCGTCGATCGATCTCCCGGAGGAGCGCCACGATCGACTCTCGACCGCTTCCCCCGGCGGTGGTCCGTCGATCGGGGGCCTCCTGGGCCGTCGGGAGGCGGAAGCTGTGGGGGAGCTCCGGGAACTCCTTGCGCCAGCGGGACGGGGAGAGATCGCGCAGCGACCGACCGTCTCGGGCCAGACGGGCGACCAGGCTCCCGACCCGACTATGGGCCTCCCGGAACGGAACCCCCTGGAGGACCAACCCGTCGACGATCTCCACCGACTCGGTCGACGCGTCGGCGGTCGCGAGAGGGGGGGGGACGTGGAACTCGGCGGTGGCGACCATCGGGGCCAAGACGCGGAGGGAACGGAGCGCCCGGTCGACGCCGTCAAAGAGGAGCGGTTTGCCGATCTGCAGGTCCCGGTTGTAGGCGAGCGGGAGACCCTTCAGGAGGGCGAGGTGCGCGGTGAGCCGGCCGATCGCCGGCCCGGCCTCCCCTCGAAGCAGTTCGGCGAGATCGGGGTTCCTCTTGTGGGGCATCAAGGAGCTCGAGGTGACGAAGGCGTCCGCGAGGCGTACCCGTTGGATCTCCGGCATCGAGCCGAGCACGAGCTCTTCCGCCAGGCCGCTCTCGTGGACCGCGAGGAGAGCGAGCGCGCCGAGGGTCTCGACCATCGCATCCCGGTCGGCGACCGAGTCCATCGATGACAGGGACGGGCGTTGGAATCCGAGAAGGTGCGCCGTCCTCTCCCGGTCCAACGGGAGCGAGCTGCCGGCCAACGCCCCCGAACCGAGCGGACACTCCTGCAACGTCTCCCGGATCCGACAGAGGCGGTTGGCGTCCCGGACGAATCGCAGAGCGTGGGTCCCGAGGATCTGCGCCCAGCGCACCCGTTGGGCCGGCTGGAGGTGGGTCCATCCGGGGACGCTCCCCTGGCCGTGGGGCGCCCGGGCCGAGGCGATCAATGCGTCGGCGACATCGAGCGCGGCCCCTTCCAGATCGAGCAGCGCCTCACGGAGCCACACGACGAGATCGGTCGCGACCTGATCGTTCCGGCTGCGCCCGGTGTGGAGCCGGGCGGCGTCCTTGCCGATCCGCTTGCCGAGCAACGTCTCCACGTTCATGTGAACGTCTTCGAGGACCGGGTCGAGCCGAACCACCTGTCGGGCCGCGGCGACCTCGAGTCGAGCGAGCTCCCGGTCGATCCGCTGCGCCGAACGGAGCGGGATCAGGCCGGTCTCGCCGAGCATGCGGGCGTGGGCCCGGGAGCCCCAGAGATCGGCGAGGAGGAGGGCGAGGTCCTCCTCCGTCGATTCGGAGAGCTCGAGCGCGGCCTGGTCAAGTGGAACGGAGAACCTTGCCCGCAACACGTCGCTTCGTCTCCTGGGACGGCTTTGCCGCCCGCGCGGATTCGCGCCGGGCGTGGGCCAATCGGTTCGGGAGCCCGTAGAGGTGGATGAACCCGACGGCGAGCTCCTGCGGGAACTGGCTCGTGTTCCCGTACGTCACGAGCTCGGGGGCGAGCAGCGAGTACTCGGACGAGCGGCGCACGGCCCGGACGTTCCCTTGGTGCAGCCGGAGCGTGACGCTCCCGGTCACGACCTCCTGGGTCGACGAGACGAACGCGCTCAACGCCTCGCGCAGGGGAGAGAACCAGAGCCCTTCGTACACGAGGTCGGAGAACCGGCGTTCGACGTGGGCCTTGAACTGCAGCAGGTCCCGGGGCAGTACGAGCGTCTCCAACGCCCGGTGCGCTTCCAGGAGCGCCATCGCCCCCGGGCACTCGTAGTTCTCCCGGGACTTGATCCCGACGACCCGGTCCTCGACGTGGTCGATCCGTCCGATGCCGTGGGCCCCGGCGATCCGGTTCGCGGTCCGGACGAGCTCGACCGGAGCGAGGAGCTTGCCGTTCAAGCGGACGGGGATCCCTCGTTCGAAATCGACGCGCAGAAGCTCCGGGGTCGAGGGCCAGGAATCGGGGTGTCCGGTCCACTCGTAGATCTCCTCGGGCGGCGCGACGTCCGGGTCTTCCAAGGCGCCCCCCTCGATGCTGCGGCCCCAGAGGTTCTCGTCGACGGAGTACGACTTGGCCACCGTGACCTTGATCTCGATGTCATGGGACTTGGCGTAGGCGATCTCGTCGGTCCGGTTCATGTTCCACTCGCGGACCGGCGCGATGATGCGGAGTCCCGGGCCGAGCGTGTGGATCGCGACGTCGAAGCGGACCTGGTCGTTCCCCTTCCCCGTGCATCCATGCGCGACGGCGCCGGCGCCGGAGGCGAGCGCCACCTGCGTCAAGGTCCGGGCGATGAGGGGCCGCGCGAGCGCGGTGGACAGCGGGTACACGCCCTCGTAGAGCGCGTTCGCCTGCACAGCCGGCCAGAGGAACTCCGTGACGAACGTCTCCTTGGCATCGATCAGGTCGGCCTCGACCGCGCCGTTGCGGTACGCCCGGTCGATGGCGCCCTGCAACTCCCCTTCCTGCCCGACATCGACGGAGAGCGCGACGACCTCGGCATCGTAGTGCTCTTGGAGCCAACGGATCGCGACCGAAGTGTCCAGTCCGCCGGAGTAGGCGAGTACGACCCGTAGCTTCGCTTTGGTGCTCTTCGTCATCGTTTCTTCCTCGAGGGGGTGGCGGGGGAGACCAGGGACGGAGGGGCGGCGGCGATCTTGGGATCGGCGACGATCCGTGTGCCGCCTTCGGCGCCCGTCAAGAGAGCCGTGGGCCCGATGCGGATCGCGACGGCCCCTTGCTCCACGGCGGCGATCGCGCCTTCGAGCTTGGGGACCATCCCGTCCTTCGCGGTCGAGTTCCGGATCCATTGGCGCGCGGTCGCGATCGAGAGCTCCGCGACCGGGCGTCCGTTCGGTCCTCGAACGCCCTCGACATCGGTGAGCAGGAACAGCTCGGCGCCGAGGGCCCCCGCGAACGCCGCGGCCATCTCGTCGGCGTTCACGTTCCGTACTGTACCGGAGCTGTCGATCCCCAATGGCGCGACGACCGGAACGCTCCCCGTCGCCAACAGCGTTCGGAGCGCCGCCGAATTGACGCGGCGCGGGGTCCCGACGTAGCCGAGGCTCCCCTTCGGCGTACCCGCGGGGGTGACGGTCACGAGACGCTGGGAGACGCCGGTCATCCCGAGGGCATCGACCCCGCCCTTCGTGAGCGCGGCGACGAGGCGGGAGTTAATCCGACCGGCGAGCACCTCGGTCACCACCTCGAGCATCGGCAAAGAGGTGACGCGTCGTCCCTGATGACGCTCGGTGGTCAATCCGAGCGACGCGGCCCGGTCGGTGACCTCGTCGCCGCCCCCATGGACCACGACGAGCCATCGCCCGGCCCGGTGTTCCGTGGCGAGGGCGGCGACGAGACTGTCGAGCTCCGGCCCGGGCACCAGCTCGCGGCCGCCGATCTTCACGACCCAGGGGGTCTTCGTGGTGCTCGTCATCAGGTGTGATACGCCGCGTTGATCTGGACGTAGGAGTAGGAGAGGTCGCATCCCCAGGCCGTCGCCCGGGCCCGGCCTTCGTGCAGGCGGATCTCGAGCGGCACCTCCTCGAGCCGCAGGAGGAGGTCCCGTATCTTCTTGCCGTGGCCGTTCTCGAGCCCGCTCGCCGCCCGGCCGTTCGTGATGAGCGCCACTTCCTGTCGCGGGAGGGAGATCACCACGTCCATCCGCTCCGGATCGAACGGGGCGCCCGAGCGACCGACGGCCGCCGCAATCCGCCCGACGTTCGGGTCCGAGCCGAACATGGCGGCCTTCACCAACATCGAGCTCGCCACGGCCTTCGCGGCGGAGCGAGCATCGCCCACGTTGCGGGCTCCCGTCACGGTCACGCTGAGCAGCTTGGTCGCCCCCTCGCCGTCCCGCGCGACCTGCTTGGCGAGCGACTCCATCACTTCGTGGATGGCGGCGTGAAATGCCGGGTCTTCGTCGGCGATCGGGCCGCCGGCGGCCCCGTTCGCGAGGATGTAGATCGTGTCGTTCGTACTCGTGTCCCCGTCGATGGAGACCATGTTGAACGTCCGGTCGGTCTCGCGGAGCAGGATCTTCGCGAGGGCCGCGGGGCGAGCCCGCGCATCGGTCGTGAGAAAGGCAAGCGCGGTGGCGTGAGGTCGGCCCATTCGAGGGGCGATCATGCCACTGCCCTTCGCCATCCCGGCCACGTGGATGTACGTCCCGTCCCGGAGCCGCGTGCGCACCGCGGCCTGCTTCGACCGGGTGTCGGTCGTCAGCATCGCGTGGGCCGCCCGCTTCTCGGCTTCCGCGCCCGTACGGAGGCTGTGGCGA
Organism: Thermoplasmata archaeon; assembly: GCA_022750455.1. Lineage (GTDB taxonomy): Archaea > Thermoplasmatota > Thermoplasmata > Lutacidiplasmatales > UBA184 > JAKIVR01. The sequence continues at coordinate 25,086 of JAKIVR010000011.1, forward strand.
AGTTCGGGAAGCGCCTTCAGGAACCGAGGCACGGGGATGCGCGGGCCAATGACACCGGTGCACGCCGGCAGGAGGCGTCCTTGCGGGAGGCCCATCTCATCCGCGGTTCCTTCGAGAGCGATCTCGTTATCCCGGATCCCTTCGGCGCCGGTCATCGCGTTGGCGACGCCGCTGATCGTCAGAATCCCCCGGATCTCGGTCGGGTGCTCGCGCAGCATCGCCTCCCCGATCAGCACCGGTGCGGCGCGGACTAGGTTCGTCGTGAAGACGCCCGCGGCCGCACAGGGGCGGTCCGACACGACGAGCGAGATGTCAGGCCGACCGGACCGCTTGATCCCGGCCGCCATTCCCGTGGCGCGGAACCCCGCGGGATAGGTCACCCCTCGCGGAACGATCGTCACGGGTTACACCCCGAAGCCCGCGAGGCTGAGGCCGGTCGTCTCGTCCCATCCGAAGAGGAGGTTCGCGTTCTGGATCGCCTGCGTGGCGCCTCCCTTCCCGAGGTTGTCGAGCGCGCTGAAGAGGACCGGTTGCCCTCCGGCGCTCTGCGCGGAGAGGAAGCAGAGGTTCGTGCCCTGCGTCCACGTGAGGCGAGGGGTGCCACCGACGCGAACGAACGGCTCCGCCTCGTACGTCGTGCGAAGCAGCTCCGGCCAGGCGGCGGGATCGGCCGTGGGGGTCGAAACGGGGTAGATCGTGCAGAGGATGCCTCGGACGATCGGGACCAGATGGGGGACGAAGACGAGCGACGGGGTCGCTCCGCCGGCCCGCGCAATGGCGCTCGTCATCTCGGGCACATGCCGGTGTACAGGGAGACCGTACGGCCAGACGGTGGGGGCTGCTTCCGGATGGTGAGTCGTGGTGGAGAAGCCAGAGCCGGCGCCGGAGGTCCCGCTCTTCGCGTCGATGATCCAGTGGGCGGGGGCCCCCGGCTGTTTCAGGAGCGGCGCGATGGCCAGGAGCGTGGCCGTCGGGAAACACCCGGGGTTGGCGACCAGTCGGGCGTGGCGGATCTGCTCCCGGAACAGTTCGGGGAGCCCGTACACCGCCTCCGGGAGGTGGTCGGTGTCGGTGTGGGGTTGCCGGTAGGTGGACTGGTAAAGGGACGCGTCCGGCAGCCGGTAGTCCGGGCCGAGGTCGACGACCTTAATCCCCCGATCGATCAGGCCGGGAACGACCTTCATCGCCTCCCCGGGGGGCTGGGCGAGGAACGCGATGTCCGCATCGATCCGATCGTTGGGCCCCTGGGTGCGCAACGTCCCCTGTGGAGGCAGGTTCGGGTAGAGTTCGGCGATCGGGGTACCGGCGTGGCTCGAGGAGACGACGGTGGAGAGTTCGAGCTGGGGATGTTCGATGAGGAGACGAAGAAGCTCTCCCCCAAGGTACCCGCTCGCGCCGAGCACCGCAGCCTTCGCCATGTGGGGGAACAGGCGTGTAGGGTGTGACCTCGACCTATGAACGTGGTGTCTCGCCCGGGGCGGAGCCGCCTAGTTTTGTTCCCCACGCGACTAGTTGGAGTTCGGGGGCGCTCCTGGCGATCCTCGCACGGGAGCCACGAACCGCGGCCGTCGCGCGCCCTCGACTTCGACCCCTCCCCCGCCGAGGTTCGGACCTCTCCGGAGGCCCCCGGGGCCCCTCGGCCCGTGGTCGATGGGACGCCGTTCCCCACAGGCATAAATATGGATGCCGGGATGGGCACCATCCTCAGAGGCGCCGGGGAGAGCGGCTGCGGGTTCCGCCTCAGCCTCCCACGCGGCGAGCCGACGAAGACCGGTAAGCGTGTGGGTACGGAGATCGAACGATGAAGAACGGTAGCTTGGGGGTCGTATTGGTGATGTCGGTCATGGTGCTCGCATCGCTCGGTGTGGTCGCGTTCGGGAGTGGAGCGAGCAGCTCGGCCGCCCCGGCGCGCGAGCTGCACGCGAACACGGTCCAGTCTGCGGCCGTCGTGGGCGCCGCCCCCGCCTCTCCGGCTCCGAAGACCTCCGCACAGACCTTCCCGCGCACCGTGCTGATCGAGACCTTTACGGCCGAATGGTGCGAGTTCTGTCCGAACGAATCCCAAGCCATCTACTGGATCGCCCAGAACACCAGCCGCAACGTCATCGACATCGCCGAGCTCCACCAGTCGGATAGCTACTCGTCCGTGGACGCCACCAGCACCGAGCGGGCGGACTTCTACGACGTGAAGGGGATCCCGGACGTCGTCTTTGACGGGCGAAGCTCGCTCGATGGCGACGGATACCCCACGATGCCGCTGATGAAGGCGTGGTACCAGCGGTCGATCGACAACGCGTCGGCGGTCCCCGGGAACGTTTCCATTTCCCAGACCGGCTCCATCACGTCCTTTGGAAGTTCAAGTCACACCGTTTCCGTTCATGTCAACATCACCTCGGGGATCTCGGGCTCGTACAATGCCATCACGTACCTGCTCCAGTACATCGGGAAGAACATCAGTACCACCGACGGGGACAGCCTGCCCGGATGTTCCGGGAACGACCCGTGCGCGATGCATCCCATCGGCTGGGTGGTGCGAGAGTCTCTCATGAACCACCCGATCACCTTGACCGAGGGACTCACGACGGAGATCAATGAGACGGGCAAGATCGACGCTGGTTGGGATGCTCTGAACCTGAGCACGGTAACGTTCGTCCAGCAGAACTCTACGAAGACCATTGAGAACTCCAACTGGGCGCCCGTGTCGACCCTCGTCGCGTCGGTGAGCTCGAGCCCGCAGATCGTTCCTGCCTTCGAGAATGCCACGATCACCGTCCGGGCCACCAACAGCAGCACCGCCCTCGCGGTCGGCGGCGCGGATGTCACGCTGAACGCGACCGGCGGCGGCTCGTTCTCGCAGTCGACGGGGGTGACCGCGGCGAACGGGACGTTCACGGTCAACTACACCGCGCCTCGCGTGACGGCCGAGGTCCCCGTCGTGATCTCCGCCCAATTGACCACGCGAAACTACACGTCCGCCCCGGCGGCCGTGACGGTCTGGATCAATCCGGTGGACCCGCCCACCGCCCCGAGTGCCGTGGGCGTGAGCCCCGGTCCCCAGTCCGACACGCTGAATCTTTCGTGGACGCCGCCCGTCTCCGGGGGCGGGGGTGTCGCCTATCACGTGTACCGGTCCACCTCCCCGGGCTCCGGGTTCACGGCGATCGGCACCGTCACTTCCCCGAGCTTTGAGGACACCGGGCTGACGGGCGGCCAGACGTACTGGTACTCGGTGAGCGCCGCGAACGTCGCCGGGTTCTCGTTGAACACGACGGCGATCTACGCGAGCCCGTTCAGTGTGGTACCGCAGGGCCTCTCGTCCGGGGTCAACTGGTCGCTCTCGATCGATTCGTTGCTGTTCAATTCGACGCCCGGCGTGGCCGTCTCTATCTACCTGTCGGCGGGCACCTTCGCGTACGAGATCTATCCGTCCACCTACGCGTGGGAGTCGTCGCTGACGTTCGGCAATGTGACCACGTCCGCCAAGGCGCAACAGCTCACCGTCACGTTCACTCCGCGGGACGGGATTCTCCAAGGGACCATCGCTCCGGGCAACGCGAGTCTCAACGTCAATGGCACCGTGGTCCCCGTCATCGACGGGTCGTTCCTGGTGCTGCTACCGGAGGGGTTCTATCCGTACGTCGTGACGGCGCCGGGCTACAAGAACCTCAACGGCACCGCCATCCTGACCCCCGGGAACACCTCGACGCTCCCGCTCGTGCTGAGCCGGCTCGCGTCCTCGCCGAATAGCGGTTCCGGTTCGGCGGCCGCGAGCAGTGGGCTCCCGGCGGTGGACGAGGTCGCCATCGCGGTCATCGCCGTGGCGATCGCCGGGGTCCTCGCTGTGGTCCTGAAGTCGCGTCGCCCGAAGGGCGGCACACCGCCCCGAGCGCGCTCGCCCCCGGCGCCCCCGACGGAAGAACCGTAACGCGACGGGAGTCGACCCTTCCGCTTCCCGTCGGGCCCCGGCGCTCCGCGTCCCGAGCGTTCCGGGCCGCACGCCATCGAATCGGATCCTCGGGGGGACCCAGGCGTTCGGATGGCAGGCGCTCTGAGGAGCGTCGAAACGGGCACGCTCCCCCAGGGGTTCCACCACGCGCTCCGGTTCCGGGCCAATGACGAGAGGGTGTTCTCGGCAATCCCGCGCCGCCCAAGGATCGTTCCTCCCGGCACGAGGGCGCGTCCTGCACTGGCGCGCTGCGGGGGGGAGAATCGTCGGGTGGGGTCTGGGCCGGCCGGGCCGCTCCCCCGCTCGCGAGGGAGTTCCTTGCATCGGGGGACCCCCACCGCGCGGTTCCAGCCGCTTAAATACGAGCGCGCCGCTCGTTGGATGCGCATACGTCTCGCTTCAGGACAGAGACAGCCTTCACAGGGGCCCGGAGGATGGAGAGGATTCTACGTAGGAGGGGGCTCGCCGTCGCGGTCCTGTCCGCTGTGCTCGTGCTCTCCGCGTTCGCCTTATTCTCGGCCAGCTCCTCCCCCGCGGCCTCGGGAGCGGTGCCACTCTCCACCCCTCCGAACGTCCCGGGTCCGTCGCCGGCGGCGCTCGGCGGTGCGGCCTCACCCGGCGCGATCCCCCCTCACTCGAGCAACGAACAGGTGCTCGCCATCACTCAGTCGGCCGACGTGCTCAACGAGTCGCAGGAGCTGACCGTCTCGGTCGAGATGGCGAATGCGGCCAACGTTTCGGACATGCACTTCACCTTCTGCGAGATCGCCCCGATCGCCCAGTGCTTCCTGCCGACATCGATGGCGGCGGCCTCCGGATCGAACTGGTTCGTGGGGACCACGGACTCGATGCAGGACTACGGGCTGGGCCCCGGTGCCCGGGTCGGCTACAACATCACCATCAACATGACCGGGGTGGGGTTCGAGTGGGAGCCGACCACACCGAATCCGTTCACGAACCTGACGACGTCGGTGATCCCCATCACGGGGGAGGCGGTCTTCGAGATCTTCGTGAATGACTCCGTCGCCCTCCAAGACTACCGGCTGAGCGGGGAAGTTCGAGACAACACGACCGGCGCCGCGATCGCGGGAGCGCAGCTCACGCTCGCCCCGGGGAACATCTCGACGGCGAGCAGTGCCCTCGGGGCCTTCGCCTTCGCCGATGTGGTCAACGGGAGCTACTCCCTGAGCGTCGAAGAGGCGGGGTACTTCCCCTATTCCTCGAACCTAACGATCTCCGGCGCGAACCTGAGCCTGACGGTCGGGCTGACCAATGCGACCCCGGGCTCGAGCGGTTCCGGCAGCCCTCCGGCCAACCTCGCCCCGACCTTCACGCTGCGGACGATCTATGGCGAAAACTTCTCACTGCAGTCGTTCCGAGGCCATGACGTCGTGCTGATGGAGTTCACTTCCCTGTCCTGCTCCGAGTGCCAGGTCGTCGAGAAGACCTTGAGTTCGCTCTATTCCGGCTACAACGGAACGGGGCACGCCGACGTCGTCTTCCTCTCCATCTTCGTGGAGCCTCAGTACGGCGACTCGATCCCTGCGCTGCAGTCGTACCAACGGAGCCACAACGTCACCTGGGCGATGGCCCAGGACACGGACAGCCTCGCGGTCTACCACGCCTACGGGGTCTCCGACATCCCGACCGTGGTGATCATCAACGAAAAGGGTCAGGCGGTCTACGAGCAATCGGGCGCGCAGAGCCAAGCGACGCTCCAATCCACGGTCAGCGCCGCGCTGGCGGGGACCGCCGGGGTGATCTCCATCGTCTCCGTGAGCGTCTTCGCCTTGGCGGCCATCGCCGGGGTCACGACCTTCTTCTCCCCGTGCGCCTTTCCGATGTTCCCCGGGTACATGACGCTCTTCTTGGGGCTCAACACGAACTCTGCGCAGGCCGCTCCCCCGGCCGGTGGCGCCTACAAGGGGGCGGCGCGTCGCGCCCTGTCGGCGGGGTCGATCACGGCGCTCGGCATGATCGCCGTCTTCCTCTTGGTCGGCCTCGCGCTGGTCCTCGCCGCGAGCGTGGTAGCCGGCTACATCCCGGATCTGCTCGTCGTCGTCGGCGTGGCCCTGATTGGCCTCGGGGCGCTGCTCCTGACGAACCTGCAGTACTGGGGGATCGTCGCGCCGCTGCAACGCCTGTGGGGGCGCATCACGGGCAAGTCAGGGACGGCGCCCGTCGTGGGTGACACCCCCGCGACGGGGGGTGCCTTCTACCTCAAACTGTTCAGCTACGGGCTCGGGTACGGCGCAGCCTCGGCCGGATGCGTCTTTCCGGTCATCTTCTCCGCCATCATCGCCGGGCTCGCGCTCGGGACGTTCGGGGGCATTCTCACCATCCTGATCTACAGCGTGACCGCGGCGCTGCTCATGATCGTCGTCACGCTCATCATCGCCGTGGCGGGGCAGCGCTACGTGAATCAGCTGAAGGCGTACACCCCGATCATCAAGAAGGTCAGTGCGGCCGCGTTGCTCATCGTCGGAGTCTATCTGATCTACTTTTACTACACCGCGTGGGTCGTCTGAGCAGGCCGTACCGTTTCCGACGACCCGCGCCAGGCGCGGCCGCGCCTCAAGTTGGGGTGCGGGCGAGTTCCACCCAGTCAGTCCGAGAGAAGAGGAGGAAAGGGTTGGTCCGAAGCGAACCGAGCGCCCGGATTACGGGTGCTTGGCCATCTTCAGGATCTCCGCCTCGGGGAGTTCCTTCTGATGGGTGTGCTTCAGGTGCCAGCTCGTCAACGCGACGACCTCCTTCTGGTCCTTCGACACCACTTCAAATCCGTCGTCACACGCTACCTTCATCCTTCCGCATCCCATGGTTTACCACCTGTCCCCTTGCGGGGCCAATCCTCCCTAGGTGCCCATGCCATATAGTGTGTCGTTGCCACAAGCGGCAACAACAAGTGGAGGGGTCGATCGTGACCCGGGCGGGAACACGCGACTCCGGTGATCCGCCATCACTTCTTTCGTCGGGTCCGGGGGCTGGGTCTAGGAGCCGTTTTCACGGACGGATCGAGGAACGACGGAGGCCCCGCCCTCTCCCAGAAGACGTCGAAGTAGAGGGTCTGGCTTCGGAGGAACTCCGGGTTGTTGGTCCAGACGGCGATCTCGTCGCCCCCCTCGCGCGCGGAACCCGGTACAGGAAAGAGTAGGACCTCCCGCCGATCGACGATGGTCACCCGGGCGGGCTGCGGGTAGAGCTGGCGGACCTCGACCCGGGGATGCTGATGGCGGGCGGCGAGGAACCGTCGGAGGAGCGGGCGGACCCGTGGGTCGGACTCGACCAGGAGCCGGAACCTCCCGTCCGCGCGCAGGAAGCGGGTGACCTCCTCGGCCACCCCGTGATCGATCGAGCTCTGCAGGCCCTGGGTGGTGATCATCACGTCCACGGTCGATTGGGCCCGGCGGAGGATCTCTCGGAGGTGCGGGTAGATGCTCTTGTGGCTCGTGAGCAGCTGGAAGCTGGGAGCTCCGTGGTCGGGCTCCCCTCCCAGGCGCAACATCTCCTCCACCAGTTCGTTGGAGATCGAGGTGTCCTGCCTCAGTCGGTCCTGACGTTCGTGGAGGTTCTGGTCCAGCAGGCTCCGGGCCGGGATCGCCGCGTACTTTCGGGGGCGTTCCGCGGTGATCCGCAGAACGCCTCGGGCCCGGAGCGAGTCGAGGGTCCGATACGTGACCACCCGATCCGAGCCGAGCTCCCGCGCCAGTTGACCCGCCGAGGACGAGCCGCCGCGCAGGAGGTGAAGATAGAGGGCCGCTTCGCGCTCGTTGAGCCCGAACCGTCCGAGGAGCCGAAGCAGCTCCGTCCGTTCCATGGTCGGCCAAGACCGAAGGGGGGCTTGTAGCTAGTGGGGAGGAGGGCCGTTCCCTGACGGGGAGGCGACGGAGCGGGGGAGGTTTACTTCGCTTCGCATGGACGTTATGAGGAGCCCCGGGCTCAGGTACGTGCTACTACGCGTCAAGGACCCTTCTTAGGAGATGATTGACGAAAGCCGCTGAAGCCCCCCAACTTGGCACGGAGATGCCCCCCGGCACCCCCTCCGACGAGGACGTTCCACCCTCCCCCTCCCCGACGAGCCCGGGGGTAGGCGCGCCGGCCCTATACTTGTCGGTACTCCTGATCGCCTTCCTGCTTCTCGTCTCAGGCTTGGGCGCCGCCTGGTACGCCAGCACCCCCTCCGCGGTCGGATCGGCCCCACTCGGGGTCTCGGGAGCCCACGCGACGGCTCTCACCCCTGGAGTGGGGGACGCTGCGGTTCCCCCCCATCCACTGGTGAAACTGAGCCCTTCGACCGTTCCCTCCAACTCCTCCTCCACCGATAGTACCACCCGGGTCACGAAGTTGGCCCCCAACTGTCCCCTGACGACCGGGCCGCTCTGTTCCGCGGGATTCACGGTAGCTCCCTCTACCCCCGCAGTCAGTTCCGCGGGAAACGGTCCCCTGCCCACGGCGAGCGCGAACACGTCAACGCCCTGCGCCACGACATCCCTGACCTCCGGGCCGTTCGAATTCGCGGTCTCCTCCACGGGGGGGCGAACCTGGTCCTCCTCCACGACCACCGACGAGAACGGAACGGTCAGCTGTGCCGGATCCGTGGCAGGCAGCTTGGCCCCCTCGAACACCACTCTGGGGCTCGGGGGCCGCTCGACGGCGGCGTCAGGGACGCCCTTGGAGGAGAACTCGACCGTCCTCATCGGTAATCCGAACAACGCGAGCCTGTGGGCGTTGCCGGACGCGAGTTTTGCGGTTCATATCGGAGCCCCTGGGTTGCCGACGTCCACCAACTTCCACCTGCTCTGGGATGGTTCGACTCTCACCGGCACGGCCGGAGTCGGGATCGAGCTCCCGGCGGTCTCCTCGGGTCTCCACTGGTTGACCGGAGTGACCGCGAATAGCTCCTCCTCGGGGTGGATCTGGGTGGCGTCCCCCGGATTCCCAAATCCCGTGACCGTCTCCGCCGATACGGTCCTCAACCTCTCGTTCGCTCACGTTCACGTCGGAGCTCGACTCGGCGACGTGACGTTCCGGGAGGAGAATCTGACTCCCGGGACCTCCTGGCAGCTCGAGTTCAATGGTACCACGTACAGCTCCGACCTCCCGTGGATCAATGTGACCACGCACCCGGGACGGTACGCGATCCAGTCGGAGCCGGTCATCGCCACGAACGTTTCGGGCGGGTTCGCACCGGCGGACGTCGGTCCTTGGCTCTCGGTGACCGCGGGCAAGACCTACTCCATCAGCTATACGCCGCACGACGAGCCGGCCGCAGCCTCCTCGCTCCGCGCGTCCTCTCCGACGACCTGGCAGATCTGGGTCGTCACCGGGGACCAGGTCACCCTCGCCGCGACCGCCGTCGAGTCCGGTTACGGCTGGGCCGGTTGGGATGGCATGGGCCCGGGCGCCTACACCGGGTCCGCGCAGAGCCCGACGGTCACCGTGCGGGCTCCGATCTGGGAGACGGCGGACCTGTACTCGCTCCCCCCCGACCAGTCGAACCTGACGGTCACCGAACGCGGCCTCCCGAACGGGACGTCGTGGGGCCTCTCCCTCGGAGGGGCGTCGATCCAGTCCTCCAACGCCACGCAGGTCATCCGCGGGTTGGACGAGTGCGGGGTCGCCGGACTTCAGGGAGGCTACCGACTGCAGGTGCCGGTCGCCGTGAGTGAGAACGCCACGAACCTCTCCCGCTACCTTCCGACGAGCTACCCTTCGATCGTCTGTCCGGACAGTGGGAGCCCGGTCGTCGTCTCCTTTGCGACGGAGCACTTCCTCACCCTCGAACCGGTCTCCGACGGCATTGCCACCGCGTCCCTCCCGGGAAGTGCCGTCGCCGGGGGCTCGACGTGGTTCGGAGCGGGTGCGACGCTCACCCTGCTGGCCACGCCGATGAACGGAACCCAGTTCGACGGGTGGATCGGCGCCGGACCGGGCAGCTACTCCGGACTGAACCCCTCCGAAGCGGTGACCCCGAGCGGATCGATCACCGAACGGGCGACGTTCGGAGCCGCCTGGAGCGACAACTCCGGCGCGGATCGCGTGACGTTCTCGATCGCCACCTCGTTGCCACATGGCATGGTGTGGAGGATCTCGGTCGGAAGCTACACGTTCGAATCCAGCGGACGATCGCTGAACGTGACTGGTCTCTCGCAGGGACAGTACGTCGTAACGGTCGGAGCGATCGAGACGCTGGATGCACTCACCCGGTACACCCCCGCGCCCGCCTCATTCCAAGTGAACGTCACCGGTAACCTGACCGTCCCGATCTCCTACACCGTCGCCTTCTGGGCGGCGATCTCGGTGATCGGACCCGGGGCGACCTCGATCCCGGCGGGATGGATCGACGCGAACACCACGCTCTCTCTGGGCGCCGTTCCCGGACCGGGGGCCCTGTTCGTCTCCTGGAGCGGGAACGGAACGGGCTCGTACGCCGGCTCGACCACGACCCGCGAGCTCACCATCGATGGGCCAGTCTCCGAAGTGGCAACGTTCACCGCCGCGAACCCGACGGTGACCGGCGCCGCCGCGAGCCCGGCCGTTGGACCGACGGCGGGGACGGGCAGCGCCTTTCTTGGGGGTCTGCCCTGGTTCGGCCTGGTGCTTGCTGGACTAGTCGGAGTTCTGGCGACGGTGAAGGTTCGTCGGCGACCGGCCCCACCATCCGAGGCTCCGCCTGCGGAAACTCCGGCTGACCTCGGGGACGGGACCGACCCCGGCGGGGAGCTCCCGGAACCGCCCCAGGACGCCGTTCAAGCTCTGACCCTCATCGGCGCCGTGTGGACATGGTCCGTTCCCGTCGCCAGGCCGCCCACCTGGCAGCCGCCCGCTCGGCAACCCCCCGGACCCGGCTCTCGAGCGCCCCGCGGTCTGGTTCGCTCGACGGTGTCGACCGAGGGTGGGCATTACCCATGGGCATGCTCGGTCACGGAGTGGGAGTCGGTGTCGTCGAGCTTCCCAACCCGTACCGGGAGCGTTGGCGAGCCGATCCCCTTCCTGCCGCCGGTGCGGCAGCCCACGGAACTCTGGTCGGACCCTTGGCCGCACGTGACCTTACGATAACGAACTCCAGAGTTCCGCGCCTCTGGCCTCCCGCAAACCTCCAGGTGACGAGGAGCGTCGCAACCTCCTGTCATCCGTCGATCTTGAGGACCACGAAATGACGCTCATCAAGACGGTCGCCACCCACGAGATTGTCCGCCTCGTCCAACCTCGTCCGATCACCGAGGCGGACGAAGTCGGAATGGCCGAAGGGAAGGCGATCGACTCGGCGCTCTCCCAGCTCAGCTATGAATCGAGCCAGGGTCGAAAGCCCACGGCCACGTCGATGAACCGGTTCGCCGCCTCGATCTTCGAGGAGGAGCTAAGAGACGCTCAGATCGAGCTCAGCGTCGAGGAACGGCTCCAGGGGCTCACCCGGATCGCCGACGTGCTGAGATCATTCCGTCAAAGCGAGATCTTCGGGCTGTTGCGGCCGAAATCTAGGATGATACTGATCAACAATTCGGTGGGAGTATACGCACAGCCCGACTACTGGGATGCGGTGTCCCGGTTCTACGAGATGAAGAGCTACCGGGCCGTCCCTCCACCACCGGATGTCGTCCTCCAGCTGAGGATGTTCCAACTCGCCTTCCCCGGGTTCGAACCGTGGTTGATCTGCTTCGACCGCCATTCCCTCCCGATCGAAGTGACTTCGACCCGCCTCCCGGCTCTTTCGGAGGAAGAGGTCCACTCCCATCTGGCCCAAGCCCTTCGCATTGGTTCGGAGATCGGGAAGGAGAAGGTCTTGGAGTTCATCGACAGCCCAATCGTACAGTACTCGATTCCGGCATAGGACGTTGACCGTCGGGTCGGTCGATCGACGCTCACTCTTCCGGAGGCAACGCCACCGGTTCCAGCCCCGTCTCCCGACGGAACGAATTGACCGACTTGGGCGCGTAATCCGCGTAATGGTTGTTGAAGAACACCCACGCGCGGCTCGCCTCGACCCCGTGCAGCCGCTTGACCCACCGGCGGGTCTCCTCGCCTCGATCCACTTGGATCGCCCCATGCCTCTCCGCCGGAATGGTCACGTGATCTCTGATGAAGCGGAGATACACCCAATCGGCCGTTTCCAGTGGCGGGACCTCCAAGTAGTTCAGGCTCGACCAGCACACCGCGATCTTCTGGCGCTCCAATAGGCTCGAGACCCACTCCGCATCGAGCCCGAGAACCACCCCGCGTCTCGGAGCTCGACCGCGTGCTCCGGACCCTCGGGGAGGGCCTCCACGAGCTTCCGCAGGTAGGCGGCGGTACCGGTCTCGGACGAGTACGGTGGACGGAACCAGGGCGCGAATTGAATCAGAATCGGTCCGAGCTTTGGGCCGAGAAGTTGGGCGGTCTGGACGAACTTCGTGATCTTCTCCGGCTCGAACGACTTCTTCGGGTCCATCAGGTCCCGGGGAAACTTGAGGGTGAAGCAGAAGTCATCTGGGGTCTTCTGCTCGCAGCCTCGCACGACGAACGCGTTCGGCGCCGCATAGTAGGTCGAATCTACCTCCACGCAATCGAAAAACCGAGCGCAGTACGGTGAGCGGTCACCCCCTTTGACCCCCTGGGGGTAGAGCTTCCCGGACCACGAGTCCGACGTCCAGCAAGAGCAGCCTACATGGAGTACGACCACGCTCTCCGGATTGGCGGAGGAGTAGAAGTCCTTGCGGCAAGGCGATGGACCCGCGGCAACCCGCACTTCTCGAGATTTAGATAGGAAAAAATCCCCCGGGTTTCCCCGGGGGATTGGAAAGGGTTACTTCGGCTGCTACTCGATCCGCTCTACGCGATCGCGGTGACCGGGACGACTCCAGCCAGGCCCGACGCGTACACGCTGATCTCCGCCGACTCAGCGGCGAAGTTCTCGTTGTTCGCGGGGTCCATGACGAACTGGAGGTACCGGAGGGTCTCACCGGTCGGGGGCGCGGTCTCGATGTAGACGAACGGGCGCCAGCCTACGTAGGACTGAGCCCCGTAGTTGCCGGTCGTTCCCGCCGCGATGCCCGAAGCGATCGCCTTCAGCGCCGTCGACTCGCCGATGATGGCGACGACGGTCGTCTGGCCGAATCCCTGGAAGTCCACCGGGACGACGCCGGAGCCGGTCGTCTGGGCGAGCCCGTCGGATGCGTAGCCGATTGCGTCCGGGTTAGCCGCAACGCCCGCGATGACGGCGGGGTTGCCCGTGCCGAGGTGGGTGTAGGCGAGGCCGCACCCGTCGAACTGGTTGTCCCCGGAGCATCCGGAGAAGCCAATTCCCGACGGGGTGGTGCCAGTCGCGCCTACGGCCAGCAGGCGAGCGATGAACGACTGGGTCGTTCCGCTGACTTCCTGCCGGGCCCAGACCTGGATCGAGTTCGTGGCCGGGGACGCGACGGTGCCGCCAGCGCAGACGGTCCACCCGCAGGTGGTTGCGTCAGTCGCCGCCGCGTCGCAGAGGTCGTTGGTGAACCCAACCGCCACGCAGGCGACTTCGGTCGCCGGGGGGGTCGTGCTCGGCTGGACCGCGACGGTGGTCACACCGAAGGCGTAGGTGTTACCGCAGTCCGTTCCAACGGCTGCCGCGCAGGCGGGGATCTGGTCCCAGACAAAGCCGGTGACCGCTGGGGTCGCTACCAGGGCCGGGGCGCCGGTCGTGGTCGCAGCGCCGTTGCCCATCGTGTAGTGGCCAGGCAGGGCGAGGTTCCCGCCCGTGATGGCCGTCTGGGTCGTGCTTGCCGCCACGTAGACCGCCTGGAGAGTGTCCCAGGAGATGCTCTGGAGGCCGTGGACGTTGGCGGCGGGGGTGATCGCGTCAACGCCGTCGTAGGCAACAGTCTGCTCAGTGGCCGTCGCAGGGCAGCCGTCGTTGGTCTGGAGAGTCGAAATGACTTCCGGGGCCGAGGCCGCGCCGATGTCAACCTGGCCCGAGCACACGGCCGCGAGTCCCGCGCCCGTTCCGCCCTGGTTGTTGCTGATCACGACGTCGCTGTTGTTCTGCTCAAATTGGGTGACGGCATAGCTGGAGAACGGATAGACCGAGGTGCTCCCACCAATGCTCAAGGTGGATTGCGCGTTCGGCTGCCCGATTCCGCCGGTGACGTTCCCCTGCCAGGCGACGAGCCACAGGTAGAGCGCGGCTGCCGCGGCGACCGCCACCAAGATCAAAATCAAGGTGGCGACCACCGGCGACACCGCACGCTCACGCTGCATGCGTGCGCGCCGGGACGCGGCGATCTTCTTTCGCATTTTCTTCGCGTTCATTCTCTTTCTTCCTCCGTTCTGTCTTTTTTTTGCAGCAGAATTTTTGTCCGCTGCGTCCGACTCAGTTGCGAAGAGGGGTATAATCGGCGCCAAAAGAGAACCCGTAGAGCGGCGTGGAATCCGAGAGTTCCGTTCGTGGAACGTCAGAATTCGGCGAAAATGGTGGACTACGAATACTACGTTGTTTCCGTGCGCATCCCTTAACCTCGCCTCGATTTTCCCTCGACCGATGGGTGCAGGCGCGGAGAAGCTATCGCCTGATACGAGGCCCACCGAACGTCGCTCCCTAGGGTTCCCGAGGGGGATTCAGGGGCGGCTGAAACCCCGGGATCGCGCGACCTTGCGCAAAGAATCGGCGAAACTCGACGTGCTGTTCCTCCAGCGACCCTCGTTGTCCGACAAGGTGCTGGTCCAATCGGAGATTGGGTACATGCGCCGACAGTTCCTCGCCGACCGGAGGGCTGTGAACGTCACGTACCCCGTCCGGCCTCCGTTCGCGTTCATTCACATCCACTTCGATGCGACCACCGATGAACTACGGTACGATGCGTTGGAACCCACTCTTCGTCCCGAAGAACCGGTCCTGATCACCCGGATCCGGGAGAAGATGGAGTCGATCATGGCCCAGGAGGAGATTCCCTTCGCCGGCCGGATCAGCTTCGAGCAATCCCCGGAGCTGCGGAAGTACCTCGAGGAGCGCTTCGTGACCGTTCTCGAACTCTACGACATCGAAGTCGCCCCCCATCGGCGACCGGTCGTCCTCTACTATTTGCAGAGGGATTTCGTCGGGCTCGGCCGCTCCGATCCGGTGATGCGTGACCCTTTCTTGGAAGATGTCAGCTGTCTCGGACCGGACGTTCCGCTCTTTGTCTTCCACCGCGTGTTTGGATCCCTCCGGACCAACGTGGTGTATGAGAACGAGCTCGAGCTGAACAAGTACATTTTCCGCTTGGCGCAGATCTCGGGAAAGCACATCTCGATCTATCAGCCGATTCTCGATGCGACCATGCGCGACGGGAGCCGCGTCAATCTCACCCTCGGCACGGAGGTGACACGGAAGGGGTCGACCTTCAGCATTCGAAAGTTTTCGCAGGACCCGGTATCCCCGATCGACCTCCTGAAGTTCGGGTCCGTCTCGCCCCTAGAGCTCGCGTATTTCTGGACGCTCGTCGAGGGTCATCGTTCGATCCTCATTTCCGGGGGCACCGCGAGCGGCAAGACCACCCTCCTCAACGCCATCAGCATGTTCATTCGACCCGAGGACAAGATCGTCTCGATCGAAGACACTCCCGAGATTCACATCGACCACGAGAACTGGATCCAGTCCATCGCTCGGGCGGGGTACGGGATGTCATCCGGAGCTTCCGGAGTGTCCGGAATCTCGGTCGGCGGGGTCAAAGCCCCGGGGAGCGTTTCGCTCTTCGATCTGTTGGTGGCCGCACTTCGACAGCGTCCGGAGTACGTGATCGTCGGAGAGGTCCGGGGGGTCGAGTCGTTCACCCTGTTCCAAGCGATCTCGGTCGGCCACGCCTCGATGTCCACAATTCACGCCGGATCGATCGGGGAACTTCTCCACCGGATCGAGAACGAGCCGATGAACATCCCGCGGGTCCTGTTCCAGGCGTTGGACACCGTGGCGTTCCCAGCCCAAGTAGCCGTCAAAGGCTCTCGGGCGCGTCGGGTCACCTCCATCACGGAGATATTGGAGGTCGATCCCACGACGAACGAGCTGCTCACCAATGAGGTCTTCCGCTGGCAACCGGCGAATGACGAGTTCGTCTACATGGGGCGAAGCTTCGTCCTCGAGAAGCTCGGAAAAGCGACGGGGCGCTCGGTCGAGAGCTTTGAGCTGGAGATGGCTCGCAAAGCTCGCTACCTGCAACTGATGGGCCAGCTCAACACGACGTACTACAAGGATGTCAGCCGCGCGATCGCATCCTACTACGTCGACGCCGAGGACGCCGTTCACACGCTGGAGAAGAAGGCTGCGGCCAGTTGAACGCCCATGTTCGAGCCCGCGGAAGCCGCCCAGGGGGTCCAAACCCCAACCGACACGACCACGAAGCCCAAGTCGGGTTCCGACTCCGCATTTCTGAAGCGGTACCGAAGTTTCTGCTATCGCGTACTCGGCGAACGGCTGGACCGTTCCATGCCGGGCGAACTCCTCGCCGAGCGGCTCAAACAAGCCGGTCTCAACATTACCCCGGGTCTTCACTTTGCGGAGATGATCGTCTCCGCGGCCATCGCCGGGGTGGTGGCGTTCGTAGTGGGTCTCGTACTGTTTGGACTCCTCATTCACGTTCCGCTGTGGTACCTCTACGTACTCGTGCCGACCGGGGTCGCGGGGGGAGCGACCTGTCTGGCCTTCCAATCGGTGATCAGTTCCCGAATTTCGAATCGCAAGGGCCAACTGGAGCGGGAGCTTCCATTCACGCTGAGCGAGTTGTCCGTGCTGGCGAGTACGGGCATGTCACCCATCGAACTGATCCGCAAGATGGCGGGCCGGAACCATGATCCGGTCATGACATCCGAATTCCAGCGGATCGTGTATAAGTCCGATGTCCAGGGGAAGGACCTCATCACCGCCATCACCGAGACCGCCAAGGAATCTCCCTCGCTCTCCCTCCGAGAAACGCTGTGGGATCTGGCCAACATGATCCATCAAGGAGGCAACCTCGATGAGTACCTTCGGAATAAGTCCGATGACATCCTCCGGCTGAAGCGGACCACTCAGAAGGAGTTCATCGAACGTCTCCAGACGTTCGTGGACATGTACGTGAGCCTGGTGATGGTGGGGGTGCTGATGATCGCCGTCGGTGCGTTCCTGTTGAACGCGTTCGGAAGCACGGCTGCTGGGCTCACCTCCGACGAGCTGCTGCTCCTCCTGACGTACGGGTTGATGCCGGTGGCGGTGGCAATGACGAGCATCATGATCATGATCGCGTACGCGAGGGCCGAATGAACGTTCGTCGGTGGAACGTCATTCTCCTCGGGGTGTTCGTTCTCGCGATTCTACCGGGCTTGGCCGTGGGCTCGTCCGAACATCAGGCCACGGCGAACTCGTTCACAATCGATCCCACGAGCCCGGTCCCGGGTTCCACCATTGGCTCCCAGACCCCCTCGATCAGCGCAAGCTTCACCGACACCGAGGGAACGGTCAATCCGACGAG
This sequence comes from Thermoplasmata archaeon, assembly GCA_022750455.1. Classification (GTDB taxonomy): domain Archaea; phylum Thermoplasmatota; class Thermoplasmata; order Lutacidiplasmatales; family UBA184; genus JAKIVR01. The sequence goes on from JAKIVR010000011.1 coordinate 42,468, forward strand.
CGTGATCATCGTCGTGGACGGCATCAATGTCACGGGCTTTCAGAATGTCACGATTTCGACGTCGAGCGTGACGTACCTCGTCCCTTCGATTCTCAAATTGAAGTATGGGGAAAGCACCGTCAACATCTCGGCGTCGGATACCTCCGGTCACACCGCCTTCGTCTCGTGGGGGTTTGATGTCAACGCTTCCGCGACCTCTTCGGGGCTGGGCGGACTCAACGTCAACCTGGGACAACTCGTCCTCGATATCTCCATCGGTTCGGCCGTCGTCTTGGCCGGATTCGGCGGATACATCCTCTATCTCCGAAGAACTCGCAAGTTCACGTTTCACAAGTACTTCGCCACCCACCCGGTCAATAAGGAGTACCTTGTCCTGCTCCTCCCGCCGGCCGTCGCGTTCTTCTTCGTCTTGTTTGGCTTGACGTACGTACTCCATACACGCGGGCTTCCGTTGCTGTCTCCGGAGTACGTGATCATCGCTGGATTCTTCATCGCCGTGACGGCGTTTGCCGTGGATGCACGGTACGAGAAGCAGCGCATCCGCGCCTATGAGCGGGCCTTCGCGCAGTTCCTGTTCGAGATGGCCGATGCCATGCGCGGTGGGCTGGATCCGGCCAAAGCCATGATCGAGCTCGCCGGCACCCACACCAACATCTTGCGCAAGCAGCTACGGATCGCCGCGGACGGGATCCAAGTCGGCCGGCCGTTCGAGGTCGTACTGAAGAACATGGTCGTGCCGATGAAGAGCTCGTTAATCTCCCGCTACGCCGAGCTGATCGCCGATGCCTCTACGGTCGGAGGAGAGACCGCAGCGGTCGTGCACCGGGCCGCCAAGGACCTCGACGACTTCATCAAGATCGACCTGGAGCGACGGAACGCCCTCGTGCTTCCGATCGCGGTGCTGTATGTCGCGTTCGGGGTGCTCATGGCCGTACTGTTCTCCCTCCTCAGCATCGAACCATCCCTCGGCTCGGTGAGCCTCAGCGTCATCTCGGGAGGCGCCAGCCCACTGTCCGGAGGTTCGGGGAACGGAGTCACCGCGGTGCCGAAGCTCGCCTTCAGCACCCTCGAACAGCGATTCTTTGATCTCATGATGATCAACTCCATCGGTACGGGCGTCATCATCGGGGCGTTCACCGAAGGAAAGCCCAAGTATGGCCTCCTGCACTCTCTCGCACTTCTCGCAGTGACAGTCGTGGCATTCGCTCTGTTCGTCTGATGGCGTCGGGCCGGGCACCAGTTCGCAGACGTGATCGGTGGCTCAGCCGGTGTACGTGAACACTATTCCGGGATAGTTCGAACCCATCAGGCCATCGGAGTCGGTGACGGTCAAGAGAATGAGGTAATGGTCCGGCGCGCTCAAGTTCAGAAGCTCGGCTTGCTCCCCGTAGATATTCCACGTGGGGTGGGATGAGTTGGTGAGATTGGTGATGCTCCAATTCCACGACTCAAGGGTTGAATTGCCCGGTTGCAAGGAGTTGCTGCCGTCCAAGATCGGGGTGTTGATGATGGTCGTTCCGGACTCGCTCGTGAGGTAGTTGACGATGGCGATCGCGGTGGGCGGGACGAACACGGCGGTGAAGTCATTGGAGTAAGCGGTGTAGATGTCCAACTGGAGGTAGGACGTCGTCGGGAGCGCAGCCGGGTTGTAGAACGAGGAGGCCGTCGCGTTCGGAATGGCCGAGAGGATAATGTTGAACTGCTCCCGCGGGGCGATGGTGAGGTCCCCCAGGGCCTCGACGGAGACGGTCTGGACATGGCCGGTGGTGAGATTGAGCACGATGGCGGTGTAATTGCGGATCGGATTCTTGTTGAGGCTCAAGTACGTGATGATCGTCGGATTGGTATCGAGGCTCGTCACGGTGAAGTTCAACGTCGCCCAATCGTTGTGGGTCGTGTTGTTGCTGTCGATCACCGGCGTGACATCGAGCACTTTGAGCGATTCGAGGCTCCGGGCATGGGTGACCGCCTCCTGAGCTTGGACCTGGGATTGGTACGACGCTACGAACGCCGCAAATGCGGTAGCGGCCGCGACCACGATCAGTACGAGAAAGAGGGTACCGACGATCTCGGAGAGGGCGCGGCGATTCCGCTGCATCCCGCGCATGGTCCCCCGGACGGCCCCCATCCGTCTTAGGCCCTATCTTCGTAGTTTGCGTATGTTGCCGAACGTCACCATAGGCTACAGGTGCTACTCTTAAGCGAAAGACCCCCCTCAAATGCGAGATGGGCATCCCTGTAGAAGTCCCCGGTCTCGATACCATCATTCCGGAGATCCCGGACGGCCAGCTCATCGTGGTCGAGAGTGGGACGGACCCAGCCAAGAACTACTTCATTCGCACCCTGTGCCTGGCTGCCTATCGCCAAGGGCGTCCCGTCACCTTCGTCACGTCGCGGGATAGGGAGGAGCTTGCCGAGACGTTCCGACCGACCCCCTCCACGGCTGTCCCCACCGCTACCCCGATCCAAGTCGTCGAGCGGGACTCCATCTCTTCCTTGGAGGAGTTCATCGGCCAGGACCGTACATTGGCCGTTGACTCCTTCTCGTTCCTGACCCTCGACCTTCCCCCGAACCACTTGGCGGCCCTGCTCCGGAACCTCCACGCGATGTGCCACGGGCATGGGACGACCGCGCTCTTGGCGACCGATCGGGGAATGTTCGATCCTCGAGGCGAGGCGGTCACCGTCCATTTGGCGGACGGCATGTTCCAGTTCCACGCGAAGGAAGGCCCGGAAGGACTGATGCGATTCCTCCGGATTCCGAAGTGGATGGATGGGCGGTTTGTCGACCGAAACATCTATTATGACTACGACGGCCAGAGGATGGCAATCGATCTGCGGCGCCGAGTGATCTGAGAACCGAATCCATGCCTCCTCTGTCGTACGAACGGTACGGGCTCACCGGCAATCCGTTCCGGGACCTCGCGGCGGAGAACCTTGACGACGTGGAATTGTACCACGTGAACCTCCAAGTCGATGACACGCTCCGCACGATCAAGGAGGAAGTGCTCGAAAAGGAGAACAAGGCGATGGTGGCCTTGGCCGGACTCCACGGGGCGGGCAAGACCGAGCGACTCCGCCTCGCGGCGAGTGAAGCCGAGCAACGGTCCGTGTTCTCGGTGTACATCGATGTGCCGGACCGAATCGACCCGTTCCCCGCAGCGCTCGTCACGGCGTTTCAGGGGGCCGCCAAATTGGGAGGGTTCAGTCGCGCGTTCTCTCCGCCCGCTTGGTATCGATCCATTTCCGCCCTCTCGGCCAAGGGAAAGAAGTTCAACGGTATGGCCGCCGGTCGAGTCCTCGCCCAGGCGCTCAATGACAATGCGCCGGCGTTCCTCCTCCTCAACGACCTTCACAATCTGAAGGACTCTCCCCAGTTCGGAGAAGTCGCTGGGATGATGTCTGAGCTCTCAGACCGCATCAAACCCGGCGTTCTCGTGATGTTCGGTTGCTATCCCTCCTTCTGGCAATCCATTCAGAAAGCCCAGACAACGTTCGCGTCCCGGATCAACCGGGTTCTCGCCCTCCCGACGCTCCACTCGGAGGAGGCCGCGCTCCTCCTCGCCAAGAAACTCCTCGCTAAGCGCCTCGTCGAGAACCTCGACCCGACCTACCCGTTCGACCGCGACGCGATCGCCTTCCTGAACGAGGAGGCGAACGGCAATCCCCGTCGCTTGCTGGAGCTATCCGATCGAGCGATGGAGTACGCGTTGCACCACAAGTCATATCGCGTCGACGTGGATTGCGCGCGGAACTCGAAGCCAGCTCGCAAGGCGGAGGCGGCTACCACGCCAATGCCGTCGGGCCCCGGAGCGGACTCGGACGCGCCCTCGGGCGGTGTCACTCCCTCGAGCCCTCCCTACCTGGAACCCGCCAGCGACTGAGCGCGACTAGGAGCGTCGTCCCTCCATCACCGGACGGAGGTCCTGTTGGACTTCCCGGGACTAGGGCCCGGGAGCCTTGGGTCCGTCGTTCGAGGGCGGCCGCACGGGCGACCGTTTCGTTTGCCAGAGAACGACGGCCAGCGTCAACGCGACCACGATCGCGACGCCCATGCCCGCCTCCAGGGAATCCACGGTGGCGGCAGAGGCCGAGGAAGAAGTGCTCGAGGAGCTTCCGGTTGGATTGATCGGGATGAACGCGATGAACTGGCTGACCACCGATCCATTGACAGATACAGACCCCGCCCCGCCGATGATCTCGTACCCGGTTAGTTCAGTTGCAGGGAGATAATTATACGCGCCGTTCGACCGATAGTAGACAATCGTGGTGTTGTTCGAGGTTTCGACAGTGCTGCTAATGGTGATTGACCAAACGGCCCCCTTCTGCAAACCTCCCTCGACAAAGGTGATCGCGTAGAGATAGGGCGTGTAGGTGATCGTGATGATGAAATTGCCCCGGGCCTCGAGGAGATTCCCGGATCGGGGCTCGATGAACGCATACCCCTTGAGGTAAGGGACCGTGTAATTCAGCTCCGAGTCAGGAGCGTTGGACTGAGGAACAACGATGAACCCTCCTTCGGTGACATATGTGACCCCGTCAATCACGAGACTCCACGCCACCAGTGGCAGGCTGATCAGAATCCCCGATTCGTTGAATTGTACCACATATCCGATCCACCGCGAGGTGAGCGGATAATGGTCGATATTGTCGGGGTTCAGGACGACGGGCGTGTCCACAATCCCGTCTCCTCCCGGAAATGGCGTGTCCTGGTCGGGTCCGGTCATCAAGTCCGGGCCAGTGTGGTTGCTCCAGAAGTTTCCCCCGTTTGTGTAGCCGGCATCCCATTGAATGCCGTCCGAGGTGCTCGTGTTCAGCAACCATCCGGAGTCCGACACGAAGTTGTTGTGATAGATCCCACTCGCGACGATCCCGCTGAGATTGAACGAGTCGTTGTCCTCGAAGAACGTGTTGACCGCGACGGTCAAATTGAGGTCGCCCGCGGCCTCGAGGCCTTCCGTGGATCGGGAGAGGTTGTTGTCAATCACGCGCAACGAGCTGTCGCTGGAAAGCTCGAGGGAAACATTCGCGTTGAGCACCGTATTTCCCGCGATGTGGCCCCCGATTGAGTGTTCGATCTGGAAACCAATGCCGCCCGGGGTTCCCTGGCTGCCCGCCCAGTTTCCGCTGACATTCAATTGGATGGATCCCTGAATGTCCACTCCCATTCCCGTCGCTCGTTCCACGTGATTCTGGACGATCGTCACGCCCTCCCCGTCGGTCACATTGATGACCGGAGTCCCGCTGAGCCACGCGGAGTCCCCGATGACGGAGAGCCCGACAGGGGCGTACGCCCACACCGCACTGCTCCCCGCCTCCGAAAGGTTGCATTGAGAGACCTCGGCATTTCGTACGGCCAGGAGGCGAACAGCGACGGAGCTGTTTCCCGACCCGAGCACCGCCGCCGTTCCGAGAATCTGGAGTCCGAGCGTGTAGTTTGCTTCGACGCCGCTCCGGCCATAGCTGGAGACATTGACGCCTTCGATCCAAGTGTCGGAAGAGTCCAGCACGGCGATCCCATCCTCCGCGGAGTGAGTGAAGTTTCCCCCGATCACGGTGACGTTCTCCGCGCCTTCCATCTCGATGCCCGCGTCCGTGGCGTGAGGGAACGAGACGTCCTCGACCGTCCCGTTGCTCTCTCCGTACAAATCGACGCCGACCTGGGGGGCGGAGCCCGCGTCCTCCGTGGTGTTGAATCCCGTTCCGGCTTCAAGAAGGATTGCCGTTCCCGGAGTGGTGAGGTTATTCCAATCGACCTCCGTTCCGACGACATCGACCTCTTCGATTCCGGAGACGTTGGCGGAGATGTTGTTCCCCCAGAACTCGACAGCGGACGCGTCGTAGACGGAGGCCCCGTACTGCGTGCTGCTGATGTTGTTCCATCGAGCCGACACGTTCGCACCAGCGTCGAGGTCGATTGAGCGGTAGTCGGAGCCGACGATCTGGTTCGAGGTAAGGGTCACTCCATCCACGCCGGACAAGAGGATCCCGCCCGTGAGCGAGACAAGATTGTCTTGCAGCGCGACGTTGGTGGATTGGTCGACCGTTGCTCCCCAAGAGGTGGATCGAAGGGTAGAGTGCTCTAGAGTCAGCCCCGAGTCGTCAGAAGCGTAGAAGCCCCCCGAGGCGTTCGCGAGGTCGAAGTCTTCGACCGTCACCGCCACACTTCCGACGACCACGATCGCATACTGGCCGTAGATGGGCGTGATGAGGTACCCCGCGCCATTCAGGGTGGTGCCGTTGCACTCATCCTCGATCGTTCCCGCCAACGGACCGGTCAAGGTGTAGACCTGGCCCGCCACTGAGATCGGTGCCGAGAGGTTGGTCAGACTGCCATTCGGGCGAATCACGGTGACCGAGACGTTCGGAAGGGGGACAAGGGCCGGGTGCGCGTACGGAATCGTTGGAATCTCTTGCACTGTTGGCGACGGGGAGTTTGGGGCGGTCGGGGGCCGCGGGGCCTGGGGAACGAGCGAATCGTGGCTGGCGCCAATGCCCGCCAGGCAGAATCCGAGAAGTACGATGATCACGGCTGCCAACGTCGGGAATGGGGGCCCCCTCGAAGTCATGTCTGCGCTCACAGGAAGATTTGATCCGGGTATGAATCAGGAAGCTCCATAGAATCCGGATGGACGACGCCGTTTCCGAGATGTCGCGAAATGTACGAAGAGTTCGAAGTGAGGTCCGTATTGTGAGTTTTCAACGATGGTCCGCCTCCGGTCCCGGCGCCTTTCAGGCCGGTTTCTTGGGTTCCATCAAGACGGCGAGGTCGATCGCCTGTTCCGCGATGTCCGCGGCGTAGCTCGCCGTGCGTCCCAGACTGTCGACGACAACGCCCATCGCGAGCAACTCCTCCCCCTTCTTGGTGGCGACGCGGTGGAACAGGGCGTCGATCAGCTTCTGGTGGTGGTCCCGCTCGTCGATCGTCTCGTTCGCCTCGTCGATGTCACCGGTCACGAGCGCATGGAACGCTTTGTCAAGGATGCGGACCGCGGATCGGCTCGCCTCTTCGAGGTCCTTGACGAGCTTCGCGTCGAACCCGTTCTTCGGTTCCATCGTCGTGGCGGTGCGAGCGATCCGCTCGGCGTGGTCTCCGATCCTCTCGAGCAGCTTCGCGACGAGGAGGTGGTTGTGGATGCCCATCGACTCCTTGGCTTGGGAGTTTCCGGGGCCTTGGATGTGTAGCACGTGGAACTGTTTCGAGACCATCCAGTAGAGGCGGTCGACGTCCTGGTCCCTCAGCGCGACATCTTGCGCGAGGGCGGGATCTGGATTCGTGAGGGCTTGGACGGCGTCCTCCAACATCGCGCGGACGATGAGATGCATCCGACGAAGGCACTTGTCCGAGCTGAGCTCGGACGTGTCGGAGAGGTCCTGAATCACGAGGGCGTTGCGATGTTCCTCAATGACCTCGGGGCCCGTGACCAGCCGACAGAACTCCCGGGTCACCCGCCGGACGAACGGGCCGCGGTCCGGGGGAAAGCGCACTTCGATGAGACCGAATCCGGAGATGTACGCGCCGACGAGCTTGCGGAGCAGGTGCTCCCGGGACTCCGCCTCCTTCTCCTCGAAGATCTTTCGGCGGATCGCGGGCTTTTCGACCGCCCGGTGGCGGACCGACACGGAGCCATCCCCCTCGGTCTCCAGGAACAGGGTGTCGCCGGCTTTGAGGCCGGCATTCAGTACCCACCGTCGAGGTAAGGAGACCAAGTAGGTGGAGCCGCCCGCTACCTGCAGTTTACGGCCTTCCATGAGGTGCGCACCAAACCCCGTGGCCCCTATGTAATTTGGTACATGGATACTATAGATTGGACCATATTCCAATAGATACTACGATAACCCGTCATCGGCCGAGGTGGACGTCCCGAGCCGTTCTCGGTGACTCAGGTGGGGAGAGGATCGAGGTCGGCAGGCCCCGGAGGGCCTGCCGGAAGTGGTTCGTGTCCGCGGAGTCCCGTCTACGCCTGCTTGTTCTGGTAGAGTCCTTGGACGACCTCGCCGGGGGCGATGTAGACGGCGGACCATCCCATCCCCGGGATCTCGGTCTTTCCCATGACGACCTTCGCTCCGGCCGCCTGCACGGTCTTGAGCGATTCGTCGATGTTCGCGACGGTGATGTAGCCGATCGACCCGGGATGCTCCGGCCCCATCACCGGCCGGACGCCCACCCCGGAGCTGTCCCGCGTCTCGGGCATCTCCAACATGGCGTACTCCATTCCCGGCATCGAGCTGAACTTCCAGCCGAACGCCGCCTCCAGGAACTTCTGGGTCGCCTTCGGGTCCTTCGAGGCGAGTTCGACGTGCTCCAACTTCGGGCTCTCGTGGTGTGACATCTTCTTGTTTCCTCCCCTCGCGGGGCAATGCCGGAACGCCGGCTCGGTAGTTAAATCGAGAAGGGAACGAACGGATACCAACGTCCCGGTTCGTCAAGGATATCTCTGCCGAGCCGCTCGTGGGTCCGCCATGGCTAAGGCTCGAGGCGTGTCGAATCGGAATTCGCGGGCGGGCGCCGAGCCACCGCACCCCGTCGTGCCGTACGAGACGTGTCCGATCGCTGCGAGCTTGGGGACGTTGGGGCGGAAGTGGGCGCTGCTTGTCCTACGGGACGTCGCATTCTTCCCCGGCACAACGTTCGGAGCCATCCGAAAGAACAACCCCGGCCTTCAGAACCGGGTGCTTTCGATCCGGCTGAAGCAGCTGCGGGCCGAAGGGTTGATCGAACGGGTCGCCTCGCCCTCGGCCAGTCGATCCTCGGGGTACGTCCTTACCGGGAAGGGGAGGGATATCGTTCCCGTCCTCACGGCGTTCATCCAGTACGGCGCCCGTCACCACTCCGACGTGGTGTTCGCCGATGGTCGGCCTCGCGCCCTCGACGAGGTCTTTCCCACGCAGCGTGAGTTCATGGTGGGGGAGTTGGGGGCGTACGCTCGGGGCGAGCGCGCCCCCGGCTCCGTAGGTCCGGTCCGTGCCGGCCTCGTGGCCTCACCGAGGGCCGCCCGGCCCATTCCTCGATAGTCAACCTTCCTGCGCCCCACGGAACGGAGAACGCGACCGTGCGTGCGTGCGAGCCGCGTGGGCTACGCCTGACGGGGGCGGGACCTACGTTCCCTCGGTGACGAGATCGTCGGGTTGCTCGACCCCGAGGAGGTGGCCCATCCGAGCCCGCTTCGTATCGAGGTAGTGACCGTTGTAGGCGTTCGGGGGAATGACGACGGGGATCCGCCCGACGACCCGAACCCCGTGCCTCTCCAGATCGGCGAGCTTCTCGGGATTGTTGGTCATCAGTTGGACAGAGTTCACGTGGAGCGAGCCGAGCATGTGGGCCGCGATGGCGTAATCCCTCTCGTCAGCGCGGAAGCCCAAGATCTCGTTGGCCTGCACCGTGTCGTACCCGGAGTCCTGGAGCTGGTACGCCCGGAGCTTGTTGGCGAGCCCGATCCCTCGTCCCTCCTGTCGGAGATAGATGACAATCCCGGCCTCCATCCTGCCGATCTTCTCCAGGGATTCCAACAGCTGGTCCCGGCAGTCACATCGGAGCGAGCCGATCGCGTCCCCGGTCAGGCACTCGGAGTGGACGCGGACCGGCACGTTCTCTTTGTCCACCACGTTCCCGTGGACGAACGCCGCGTGATCCTTCTGGTCGTGGTTGTTCCAGAAGGCGACGGCCTGGTACGATCCGAAGCGGGTCGGCAGATCGGCGATGGCCACGAGGCGGACGCAGATCCCCTCGTTCCCGGGGCAGTCGTGGTCGGCGTTCTCCTTGAGGAGCCCGTCGATTGTCGCCTTGGGGATGCTCATCGCTCGCCGCCTACCGATTCCGCATGGACGAGCCGAGTAGAAAGGCAGGACGGGGTGGTTCCCGGGGGGTAACCGGCCCGCCCCGGCGGTCTACGGGCGGGGGACGGGGCCGAGTTCCAGAGACATGTACTCGAGGTCGGTCCGGCGGCCGTCCCGGAGGATCCCGCCGGGGAATAGCCCCCACGGCCGGAATCCCAACGACTGGTAGAGACCCCGAGCTTTGGTATTGGAGTGGAAGACGGAGAGCTCCAGGATCTCGAACCTGCCACGCGATCTCTCGATCACCCTCCCCAAGAGGGATTTCCCGATTCCCCGGCCCCGCCAGGGCTGGGCCACCAAGAGCCCGACGACGCCGATGTGCTCGGTCTCTCGGGCGGGCTTCCGTCGATCCGCCGTGCACAAGCCCACGACCCGTCCCTCTTCCACCGCCACGGCGGCCACGGTGGACCCTTCCAGAACCCTACGGTACAGCCCCGCGAACCATTCGGCCTCCTCGCCCCAGGACGGCCGCTTCGGGAAGAGCGAGATCCCGAGGTCGGGATTCTCCACCACTTCATCGTACAAGGCGAGGAAGTTCTCTACGATCGGCGTGAAGTCACCCCACTCGAGGTCGCGGACTATCATGGCCGGGGAACCGATGAGTCTCGTCGATTAACACTTTGGACGCGGCCCTCTGGGAAGCGGTGATATCGATTGAGCCAACCGTCCACGGCACGGCCGGGGACGTCGCGGATCGATCGGAGACGCCTTCGCCGAGTTCCCCTCGAACTCCTTGCCCGGGCGAGTCGCGGGGAGGCGATGGCCGCAGGCCCGATTCAGAGAATCTGGCGGGTTCAATCGGTTACATCCGACGGCCTTCAAATAGCGAGACCCCTTTCGACCGGTGGGGATTCGTCCCTAGGAGAATCGAATGGTGAACGACAAGGACGAGAAGCGAATCGAACAGCAAGGAAGATCAAGGCTCCGCCGAGGGGCCCTCGCGACGGCCGTCGTGGGGATTGCGGTGGTCATGGTCCTTTCGGCCTATCTGGGCGCCGCGAGCGTGCCCTCGGGAGCGGCGACACGGACCAACACGGCGGGGACCCCGACGTCCGGTCCGCATGTCCAACTGAGCTCCATCGGGCCCGTCGCGTCCAATGCGTTCGCCCACGTCAATAGCACCAACTGGGCAGGGTATGCCGTCGTACCGGCCGCCGGTGCCGGCTCGATTCAAGAGGTCACGGCGGAGTGGTACATTCCGACGGCCAACTGCTCGCAGCCCAAGGCCGATGGCGCGGCCCTGAGCTCCCAATGGGTGGGGATCGACGGTTTCAATACGGGAACGGTAGAGCAGACCGGCACGGCAGCGTACTGCTCGGCCAATGGGGCCACGCCCGTCTACTATCTCTGGTGGGAGTTCGATCCGTACAATGCCGCGCAGTACGTCTACACCGCCAACGCGGGGGACTTGGTCCAGGCGTACGTGTTGTACAACCCCACCATCTGTGTCAGCGGGTCCTGTGGCGTCTATACCCTCGACTTGTCCGACATCTCCTCCGGGAATACCATCTCGGTCGTCGGGGGAGGCTGGATCTGCAACGCCGCCGCGGTCTGTGAGGGCGGCTCGGACGCATCCGCCGAGTGCATCTCCGAGGTGAGCGCGGGAGGGTACGTCCTGACCAAGACCACCCCCCTGACGTTCTACGCGTGCGCCGTGGAGATCAGCGGGACGTTCAAGGGCATCGGGAGCTTCAGCTCCGCGGTCGCGAGCACCAATGTGCTCACCCAGATCGGGCCGGTGTCCGGGTTGAAGGCCCAAACCGTGTCGGGCTGCGTCGCCTTCGCCTACGGCAAGTCGGAGTTCACCGTCACCTGGCACCACTACAACTGAGCCTGGCGGCCCCAACCCTTTCCCGCATCGAGCCTCCTCGGAGGCTCGATGCCCCCGTTTCAACCCCCGCAGGGCCGGCCAGTCCCGACCTCTTTCCTAGATCATTTCTACGCTCACGCCCCCCGATAGGTGAAGCGTGCTCCCATCTCGCGAGGCAAAGTGCCTAG
>JAKIVR010000110.1 GCA_022750455.1 Thermoplasmata archaeon
AAGGTAGTGGAGGACGACGTCGTCGATCCCCTTCTGGCAGATCAGGACGTTCGCGCCCGACGCCTTCGCCTGCTCCACCATCTTGCGGAACGTGCGGTCTTCCTCGTCGAGGAAGCTCTGGATCTGGGACGGGTTCTTGATGTTGATCTTGCTCTCGATTTCGGTCTTCTTGACCTCGAGCGCGGAGTTCAGGAGCGCGATCTTCGCGTCGGCGACCGAGCGCGGCATCCTGGGGTGGCCCCGCTCCTTGTCGAGGACGATGCCGTCGATGAGCTGGGTGTCGAGGATCGTGCCGCCGTGCCGCTTCTCGACCTTGATCTGGTCGACGTCGGCGACCAGCTTGTCGCCGCGCTTGTCGACGATCCGCTGGACCGCCTTCACGGCGATCTTCGCGAGCTCGTCGCGCGAGCCGAAGACGCCCTTCGAGCCCATGGCGGTGAACGCGCAGTCGATGAGGATCTTCTCGTCGTCAGCCTTGACGGGGGTGCCGATCTCCTTCTCGAGGAGCCGCTGGGCCTCGGTCAGGGCGATCTGGTAGCCGCGGGTGATGACGGTGGGGTGAATGTTCTGCTCGATCAGCGTTTCAGCGCGCTTCAACAGCTCGCCGGCGAGGACCACCGCGGTGGTCGTCCCGTCGCCGCACTGCTGGTCCTGGGTCTTGGCGACCTCCACCAGCATCTTCGCGGCCGGGTGCTCGACGTCGACCTCCTTGAGGATCGTGACGCCGTCGTTAGTGATCGTGATGTCGCCCATCGAATCGACGAGCATCTTGTCCATCCCGCGCGGGCCCAGCGTGGACCGTACGGCGTCGGCGATGGCTCGGGCCGCGGCGATGTTGTTCGCTGCCGCGCTCTTGCCGCGAGTGCTCTCGGTCCCTTCCTTGAGGATGAAAATCGGCGTTCCTTGCATCATTGGTGTCACCGTCACAAGTGACCGAGTTCTCGTATAAGAGGTTACCTGCCTGCAGGGCTTTGTCGACGTTCAAGAAATTATTTCCCATATCCGCTTGGACGCGGTCTGTAGATCGCCGTCTCTCCGCTTGATGGAGCTGATCCCCTCTGACATTGATGCGACGGACTGCTTGGATAGGACCTGACCATACATTATTGCGGTTAATTCAAATATTTGTATAGGTGTATGGTCAGCATGGCGACGGTGCGTACGTCGAAACGCCCGGATGGAACATACCACTATCTCGTACAGACCTATCGCCGGGGGGGCGCCATCCTCACTGAGGAGGAGTACCTTGGCGTAGACGTTCCCGCCAACCTCGAGGCCCGCAAGCTCCAGATCGAGCGCAAAGTGTGGGAGAAGACATGGTTCCTTGATTTCGAGCAGATTCGCCAGGGATACCTGGCGAGATCCAGATTGGCAAAGTCGGTCTCCGAGAAGGATTCAGAGGATTTCGTCATCGAGTTCACGTACGATACAAACCGGATCGAGGGCTCGACACTGACCTTCGACGAGACACGGGAACTCCTGGAGCAGGGAGTCTCTCCACCCGGACGTCCCATGCGGGATGTCGTGGAAACGCTGCGCCACGCGCAACTAGTTCGACGGCTCACGGAAAAACCCGAGCCCGTGGACCTCCCGCACTTGCTGGCGTGGCATAAGTTTCTCTTCGCCGAGACGAAGCCCGATATCGCTGGGAGGGTGCGAGATGTGCAGGTCGGGATTCGCGGGAGCCGGCACAGCCCCCCGATGCCGATCGAGGTCCGTCCGATGCTTCTGGAACTGTTGCGCTGGACCCGTCGGAGCGCACCGACCATCCACCCCGTGGAGCGAGCGGGAACCTTTCACTTCCGATTCGAGAACATCCATCCGTTCGGGGACGGCAACGGTCGACTGGGGAGACTGGCCATGAATCTCCTCCTCCGAAAAGCCGGGTATCCGATGTTGAACATCCGGTACCCCAAACGTCGGGGGTACTACCATGCTTTGGAGAGGTCGAGCGTGACCGACGACCCGCGCCGGTTCCTTCTCTGGTTCTTCCGGCGGTACGTTCGGGATTCGAAGCTGTACATCCCCCGCGCCTCCTCCTCAAGGAACTCCCCCTGAGCGGGTCATCGCGATTGATCCGGTCGGCGTGCAAGATCCCGAGAGCGTGGTTGCGGGGCGTCAACTATCTCTTGGCAGGCTTGGGGTTGTATGGCAACCGAGATTGGAACCGTCGGCCCAAGGGGGCGGATTCCGATTCCAAAGGACCTACGACGGGCCCTTCCGATTCGACCTGGCGACAAGATTCTCTTCGAACTGGAAGGAGTAAACCGGGCCGCCGTCCGGAAAGCTGAAGCCCAGCGTCTCACCGAGGTCCTCGATCGATTGCTCCCGACGAACGAACCCGGGCTCGAGTCGCAGCCGAGGTTGCCCCGCGGTTGGTCCCAGGGTAATCGTCGGCAACGCCCGGCTCGCATCCGCTAGGAACCCTAATGCTAGGCTACGTTCGGAACGAGGCGGGCCCCCCCTTAGCTCGGGGATCGCCGAGGGGCGGCTCTGTTCGGAGCATGGGATCCAACAAGGTCGCCAGCCGACCGAGACCGACCCGCATCTCATCCTCGTCGAGGCCGATGTAGTGGACGGTCTGGTCGAGCGAGTTGTGTCCGTACAGGTTCTTGATCTGCACTAGGTCCATGCCCGCCTTGTGCGCGATTCGACCGAAAGTCCTCCGTAGGTCGTGATGCGAGACTCGCACCCCGAGAGCGGGGAATCCGGCACGGTGAGCCGCCCGCCGGAGGAGGAGGTCGGCGCCCGATTTGGAGAGCGGGATCAACTTCGCATTTTCGTCCGGCCCGAACGAGAGGGAGTGCAGTACCCGCTCGGTCTCCGAGAACATGGGGAGCGTCCGCCACTTGCCTCCGTTGCGCCCCTTTCCGAGCACGTGCACGAGCTGCCGGCCGAAGTCGATGTCCTTGGTCCGTAGCCGGAGCACTTCGACACGCCGCAGCCCGTTGAACCCTTCCAGAGCGACGAGGGTTCGCTCGCGACCTCGGGCCGCCTGGTAGAGTTGAATCAACTGTTCCGGGGTGAGCCACCGCCGCCGGCCGGAGGTCTGCGTCGGAACGGCCCAGATACCGTGTTGGCCTCCGAGCGGATTGTTCGCCCAGCGAAGCAAGCGTCGCAACGCGACAAAATGGATGGTGAAGGTGGCCGGGCTCCAAGGCAGAGCTTGCTTGAGCCGCTCGACGTGCTCCGCCCGCATGCGAGCAGGCGTCGTGGGCGGAAGAGCCACTCCGGCCCTTCTCAGGAGCGACGGGGTGCGCAGGATCTCATGGAGGATCCGACGCCTCCAGGTATCCCCCATGGGAGCTGCGGCGAGCTCTTCCGCCGCAAACCGGCGTGCGATGGTGGACCATCGTTCCCTCCTCCGGACGGACGTTCCGCCGATCGCCCTTCGTGACTCTTGTCGTCGTCTCACGCGAGGACACATCCGCGGGGGACTACCAATATAGTCCGGTTCGGGAATGATGACGGGTGAGATTGAGTCCAGGTCTTGAATGGGGCTTCCGCTGACCGTCGCCGCACGGCCGGGTATGTAGATGAGGCAAGGAGCCTCACGCTAGGCATGGAGTTCGACACGTACACGGTCGCCTTCTTGGAGACTGGATCGGGCGGTCCCCCACTTACTGAACTAGAGCTGACCGCGATGCAGGATGCTCACATGCATCGTTTGGCAACGCTGCACGACCAGGGCCAACTCGAGGTGGCCGGCCCAATCGTGACCCCTCCCCAACGGATGCTGAGGGGAATCAGCATCCACAAGGTTCCGCCTGAGCAGACTCAGGCCTTGTTAGACGACGATCCGTACGTCCGCGCCGGCCAACTGACCGTCCGGGTGTTCACATGGCTAGTCCCCAAGGGAACGATCTCTTATCCCCCGTGGTCGCTCCCT
>JAKIVR010000111.1 GCA_022750455.1 Thermoplasmata archaeon
GACCTGGGACGTCGAGGTGATCGGCACGAAGAAGCCCATCCGGTTGTAGAGAGTACTGCTCGCCCCCTTGCCGTGGGCGATGAACGTTCCACAGACTCCGAGGAGCGGGGCGTTGGGGGCGGGCGTCTCGTTCGAGTCCGTGAGGCCAGGGATCCACGTCATCGCCGCGAGACTTCCGTTCGCCAGACTGGTGGTGAGCGTGCCGTTCGCGGTCTGGTTCACGCAGAGGAAATCGAAGTCGATGTTCGCGAGAGGGATGTTGGTCGGGGAGACGGAGGTGAAGACGATCTCGCTCGCGTTCATGTACGAGAAGTTGCCGATCTGGGGATACCCGGTGCCGTTCGGACCAGTGCCCCAGCACTGCTCCCGCCACGCCGTGTTCTCCGCCGCGCTCCAGCCGCTCTCCGGCGATTGGGGGTAATCCTGGGCGAGGCAATCGGTGTGGTCGCCCCACGTCGGGATCTTGAGGCCGGCCCGGGCAACGTAGGTGATGCTGAACTGCTCCGAGGGCAGCGTGAAGCGCAGCTCCCAGAGGGTCGCCGACGCGGCCATCGTGATCCCGAGGATCATGATGGTCGCGATGACCGGGGCCACGGCCCGGCGGGCGCGGAACCCCCGGTACGCAACCCGTCGAAACTTCACGACCATACAATTCCTTGAGGGTGTATATATGCGTGACGAAGAGTATCGTCCCGAACGGCCCTTCGCCGCCGCTCGGGAGCGCCCGCGCGACGTGGAGTTCGGGAGGAGGCCCCGGGGACCCGGACCCGAACTCGGTCGCGTGGAATTGGCGTGCGGAGGGGCCCGGAGTCGCTGGTTCCGGACAGCTTTATATCGAAACCACAGCTCGCTCCCTCAGGTCAACACTTGGCGACCGCCGTACGCGACGCTCGGCCCAAAGTCGAGAACCCACCGGGCGGTCTCACCCCCGACGAACTGCTCCGCGCGTACCGCACGATGGTCATCTGCCGGGCGCTGGACGAGCGATGCCTCACCCTGCAACGCCAGGGGCGGATCGGATTCTATGCGCCGATGCAGGGCCAAGAGGCGGCCCAGGTCGGTTGCACATGGGCGCTCCAATCGGAGGATTGGCTCTTCCCAGCGTACCGAGAGCTGGGAGTCGCGCTGGTGCGGGGTGTGCCGATCCCGTTGATCCTCGACCAGTTCATCGGCAACCAGGGCGATGAGCTGAAGGGACGGCAGATGCCGAACCACTACGGGTACCGCCGGTTCCGGTTCGTCACCGCATCGAGCCCCGTTGGGACCCAGATCACCCAGGCCGTCGGGACCGCCATGGCGGCCCAATACCGCAAGGAGCCGATCGTCACGGTCACCTTCTTCGGGGATGGCACGACCAGCTCCAACGATTTCCACGCAGGTCTCAATTTTGCCGGAGTCTTCTCCGCCCCGACGATATTCTTCTGTCAGAACAACCAATGGGCGATCTCCCTGCCCCGCGAGCGCCAGACCCGGAGCGAGACGCTCGCCGTGAAGGCGAAGGCGTACGGCGTCTGGGGCGTCGTCGTAGACGGGATGGACGTCCACGCGGTGTACCGGGCGGTCCGCGAAGCTCGCCAACGCGCCGTGGAAGGTCAAGGCCCGACGCTGATCGAGGCCCAAGTGTACCGGTTCGGCCCTCACTCCACGTCGGACGATCCCAAGCGGTACCGTTCGGAGTCGGACCTCGCCCTCTGGAAGGAACGCGACCCGATCGCTCGGACCAAACACGAACTCATCGCCGCCGGCCGCCTCACCGAGGCCCAGGACCTTCAGCTCTGGGAGACCGCTCGCCAGCAGATCACCCAGGCCGTGGACAAGGCGGAGAAGACGCCGGCCCTGGATCCCCGCACGATGTTTGACGATGTCTTCGCCAGCCTCCCCCCCCAGCTGCAGAGGGACCGCGACGAACTGGCGTCGTTCCTGCCCCCGGAGGCGAAGCCGTGACCGAACTGACGTTGGTCCAGGCCGTCAACCGTGGGCTGTTCGAGGCGATGAAGAAGGACCCCGACGTGATCCTCCTCGGCGAGGATATCGGCGTCAACGGTGGCGTCTTCCGCGCGACGGAGGGATTGCACAAGGAGTTCGGGGCCGAGCGCGTCATCGACACGCCCCTGTCGGAGACCGGGATCATCGGCGCCGCGATCGGCATGGCCCTGTACGGCCTGAAACCCGTCCCCGAGATCCAGTTCCAGGACTTCATCTACCCGGCGTTCGATCAGATCGTGAGCGAGCTCGCCAAGTACCGGTACCGGTCGGGCGGCCAGTATCCGTGCCATGTGGTCATCCGCTCCCCGTACGGCGGCGGTGTCAAGGGGGGCCTCTATCACTCGCAGAGCGCCGAGGCGTACTTCGCGCATACGGCCGGCCTCAAGGTCGTCATCCCGTCGAGCCCCGCGGACGCGAAGGGACTGCTGCTCAGCTCCATCCATGATGAGGATCCCGTCCTCTTTTTCGAACCGAAGCGGATCTACCGCTCCGTCACCGGGGAGGTCCCCGACGGGGATCACCGGGTCCCGCTCGGTCAGGCGGCGACCGTTCGGGAAGGGACCGACGTCTCCATCCTCGCGTACGGGGCGATGATCCCCGTCGCCGCGTTGGCCGCGGAGAAGCTCCAAGAGCAGAACATCTCCGTGGAGATCATCGACCTCCGGACCTTGGTGCCGCTGGATGAGAAGGCGGTGCTCGCGTCGGTCGAGAAGACCGGACGACCGATCATCCTGCACGAGGCGCCGCGCTTCTGCGGGTACGGGGCCGAGCTCGCGGCGATCCTCGCTGAGAAGGCGCTGTACTCCCTGAAATCCCCCGTACTCCGCGTGACGGGGTACGATACGCCGTTCCCCTACGCCCTCGAGCACCTCTACCTCCCGAGTCCCGAGCGGGTCATCGCCGCGGTCCACACTTCGATGAAGAGCGGGTAGGAGGAGCGAGAAGCATGGCGTACGAGTTCCGGCTGCCCGACATCGGGGAAGGCGTCGCCGAGGGCGAGGTCGTCAAGTGGTTCGTCAAGGAAGGCGACACCGTCCAGGAAGATGCGCCGCTGGTGAGCGTCCTCACCGACAAGGCGAACGTCGAGATCCCGTCCCCGAAATCCGGCAAGATCCTCACCCTCCACGCGCAGGTCGGTCAGAAGGTCAAGGTCGGCGGACTTCTGGTCACGATCGATGCCGGAGGAGGCGCGCCGGCCGGCCCCGCGCCGACGCCCGTCACAGAACCGAGGCCGACCGCTCCCTCCCCGCCGACCGCCGCTCCGGCGTCGGCAGCCTCCCCGACCGTCGCCGCGGGCTCTCCGACGACCGGTCGGATCCTCGCGACCCCGCAGGCCCGGCGCCGCGCCACCGAACTCGGGATCGATCTCTCCCAGGTCCGAGGGACCGGGCCGAACGGACGGATCACCGACACGGACGTGAATGCGGCCGCGAAGTCAGCGACCGCGCCCCCGTCCACCGCACCAGCGCCCTCCGCCGCCGCGCCCAGTGTCTCGGCGCCCGTGGTGCCCGCCTCCGCGACCCCATCGCCCGCCGCTCCGGTGCCGGCACCGGTCGCTCCGAGCCCTACGACGGAGGCCGTCCCGACGGCCCCGGCTTCTCCGGAGAGTGCACCTGCGCGCGACGTCGTGGACATCGAGCGCATCCCGATCCGCGGGCTCCGACGGGTGATCGCCGAGCACATGGCCACGGCGAACCAGCGGGCGGCCCTGTTCACGTACGTCGAAGAGGTCGATGCGACGGAGCTCGTCCGGTTCCGGGACCGCATGGCGAAACACGTCGAGGGCGACGGGGTCAAACTGTCGTACCTACCGTTCATCCTGAAGGGCGTGGTCCAAGGGCTGCGCAAGCATCCGTGGATGA
>JAKIVR010000112.1 GCA_022750455.1 Thermoplasmata archaeon
CCCGGCGGTCGACCGTGCCCGGGCGAGCCGGACGGCGGCGTCGACGTCCTGCAGGAGCTGATGGTGTGCGGGCGAGCCGTAGGTGAGGTCCCCTTCGTCCTCGATGTACGAGTTGTGGGCGTCGATCAGCGCGAGGGTCAAGGGGGGCCCCTCCCACACCCGTCGATACAGTTCGCCGACCACGGAGAAGTCGATGTCGTCGGTCGGGGCGGGGGCCTGCGTGACGATCACGAGCGCGACCCCCCCGAGGATCTGGCACCGCGCCAGGCTCCCCGGGCGCGGCGAGACGAGCGGGCTCGACGCGGTGGGCGCGGTCGGGTGGAGGTCCTCGAGGATCTGGCGGGCCGCCTGGCGAACCCGGTCCACCTCGGCCTCGCCCGGCAGGTCGAGGTCGTGATTGCAGGGGGTATGGGGAACGAAGACCGTCCCCGCCCCCGCCCCCAACCCCTGGGCGAGCTTGTTCGGAAGGTCGCTGGCGCCGACAGCGGCGAACGGTCCGGGGTGTACTGTCGGGAGGCAGATCGTCGCTTTCCACGCGCCCTCGCGACCGAAACCGACCACGGCGACGTTGAGGTCGGCCAGGAGCGTCTTCTTCGCGAAGAACGCCTCGATCTGGCGCGTGGCGTCCGGGTCCCGGAGGTCGACGTGGTCGAGCAGCGGACGAAGAAGGGCGACGCCCGAGACCTGGAACGCCCGTCGCAGGGGACGGTCGGCGGCGTCGAGGACGAGCACGCTACAGGCCCAACCGAGCGCGAGGAACAGGATCGCCTCGGCCAGAGTGGTCCACGTCAGCCCGTGCAACGCCGCCACCGCGAGCACGGTGAGAACGGGCTGGACGAGGGCGGGAGGGACGGTGCGGGCGGGGCTCGGATTGGAGACCCCGTAGAGGCTCATGTACCGGAACCACAGCGCGGGTCCCTGGGCGAGAAGGACGATCGCCGTCACGCTGGGCCAGGCGGTCGCGGGGAGCAGGACGACAAGCAGTCGCCACAAGGCGAGGAGAGGGAGGGCGAACCCCAGAGAGATCAGGGCAAGCAAGAGCGATCGGCGGAGCGAGAATCGACCGCCGAGGCCCTCGGCGAGAGGGGTCGTGGCCACGCCTCCGATCAGCGCTGGGAGCAGGAACACGACGAGGGCCCCTTCGCCCCACGAGACGGGGCCCCAGCCGTACGCCAGGAGAGCGAGCAGCGCCGAGACAACGACCATCAGCCCGATCGTCTCCGCCGCCGTCGGGGCTCGTGGCATGAACCGGTGGTAACGGCGCCGGCGGGAGCGGCTGAGGTCGGGGGGAGGAGCGGATCCGCCGGGAACCGTCCCGGGCCGGGACTCACCCGCCGCGGGCATTCCGGACCTCCTGGAGGATCTCGGAGAACCCATCGCCCAGCCCTTCGGTCTCCGCGACGGTCCCGGTCACCAGGCCCTGCGCTCCGGCCTCGATCAGCGCCTTCGCATCCCGGCCCCGCCGGATCCCGCCTCCGACGAGCAACGGGACGTCGATCACGGATCGGACGCCCCGGACCATCTCCACGGGGACCGGGGAGGGGGCGCCGGAACCGGCTTCGAGATAGACGAGCTGCATGCCGAGATACTGGGCGGCCAGGGCGTACCCCTGGGCCCCCGCCACGTCGTCGCGCGCGACCGGGTCGACCTGACCGACCTCCCCGACCCGCATTCCGGGGGCGACGACGATGTAGCCGAGCGAGATCGGTTCGAGGCGGAGCGCGCGGACCGCCAGCGAGGCCCGGGCCTGGCGGCGGATCACGTAGTTCGGGTCCCGGGAGTTCAGGAGGCTCATGAAATAGATCGCATCGGCGTCCGGGCTCAGCGATCCCGGCCCTTCCGGGAAGATGATCGTGGGCGCCGGCACGGCCGCACGGATCGCCCGGGCGACCTCGCCCATCCTCGCCGGGGAGATCCCCGTCGAGCCGCCGAGCATGATGGCGTCGCTGCCCAGCGCCACGGCCCCCCGGGCGATCTCGGCCGCGTGAGCGCCATCGCTCTTCTCCGGGTCGATCAAGGTGAAGTGGATCGGACCGCGGGCGACCCGGGTCCGAAGCTGCTCGAGAACTCGACCCATCGGACGCCTCACCGGAACGCCGCGGCAACGAAAGCGGCGAGGGCGACGGTCATCGCGACCTTGCTCAAGGTCTGCTCTTCGTGGAGCCGCTCCGGTAAGTGGAGCACCGACATCACGAACAGCCCGTCCGCGGCGAGGACGATGGCGATGTAGATAATCTCGGCGATGGAGACGACGGGGAAGAGGAGAGGCACGGCGAGCAGGCTGAGCCCGATCGCGGCCCCGACCGCGATCCGGGCGACGAGCGACGAGGCCCCCATGCCACGGGTCTTCGGGAACGTTTGGCGGTCGAGATCCCCACCGGCATCCTCCATGTCCTTGATCACTTCCCGGCTCAACGTCGCCAAGGTCGCCATGATCGCGAACGGCAGCACCGGGAGGAGGTTGCCGGCGGCGGCGCCCCCATAGAGGAAGACCCCCGCCGTGAGGCCGGCGACGAGCAGGTTCCCGGGCAACCCCTCGGCCTTGAACCACCATTCGTAGGCCAGGAGGGCGAGGATCGCCGCAAGCAAGATCGGGCCGAGCGCAGGGCGGTAGATCAGCCACGGTGCCACGAGGACGACACCGGCCACGAACAGCCCAACGGTCAGAGCTTGTGCGGCGCGGGGCGTGATCGCTCCGGTGACCAACGCGCGGTCGGGGTGGTTCCGTCGGTCGGAGCTCTGGTCCCCGAGGTCATTGAGCACGTTCCCGGCGGCGGTGACGCAGGAGGTGGAGAGGGCCGCCAGCAGCACCAGGAGAGCGGTCGACTCGGTCGTGACGATCGAGCTCCCGCCGGCGACGAGGGCTCCCACGACCGTTCCCACCCCCGAGACGGCGACGTTGCCGATGCGGACGATCCGCAAGTAGGGGCCCACGGTCGGGGAGGGGGGGCCTCAGGGGAATAGGATTTTGGTTAGCCGGCTGTTATAAGTGAAGGGCGCTGGGACGGGCCGTGGTACTTGGTCCGGCGGGCGTCACGGACTTCTTCCTGCCCAACGGCCTCCAAGTGATCCTGGCCCCCCAGCCCCTCGCCCCGACCGCCAGTGTTTGGGTCTGGTACCGGGTCGGTTCCCGCAACGAGCATCCCGGCATCACCGGCGCGTCCCATTGGGTCGAGCACATGCTGTTCAACGGCTCCCCGCACTGGCCGAAAGGCTCCATCGACCGAGCGGTCGTCGAGACCGGCGGGTACTTGAACGCATTCACCGACACGGACGTTACGGCCTATCTGACGACGGTTCCGGCCGGCAAGATCGACCTGCCTCTCCGGATCGAGGCCGACCGGATGACCCGGGCCACCATCGCCCCGACCGAGGTGGACCGGGAGAGGAAGATCGTCCTCTCCGAGCGGATGGGGAACGAGAACTGGCCCGAGTTCCGCGTGGAAGAGGAGCTTCTCGGGCTCGCCTTCCGCCAACACCCCTACCGGTGGGACCCTCTCGGTTACCCGGAGGATATCCGAAACTTAACGGCCATCGCTCTCAAGGAGTACTACCTGCGCTTTTACGGGCCGAAGAACGCGATCCTCGTCGTCGCTGGGGGACTTGATCGCGATCGGATCGCCGCCCGGATCCGCTCCTCCTTCTCGCGCCTCCCGGCCTCCGGGGAGGATCCGACGGTCCGGATCGTGGAGCCGCCGGCGCAAGCGGAGCGCCGGGCGACGCTTCACGGGCCC
>JAKIVR010000113.1 GCA_022750455.1 Thermoplasmata archaeon
CCATTCAATTTTCCGAGATACGAATCGGCGGAGATGTTCATGCACGCCGATCCGTTCACAAATTGCGCCGTGAGGTAGATCGTCCCATTCCCTGTGCTCACGATTGCCGGATTGTAAAAGTACGAATCGACCAGTCCATTGGGGGTGGAGTTCGCGAGATCGCTCCACGCGGTCACGAGACGGCTGCTCCACGTGTTGCTGGCTAGGCTCCCGTTCGCCTCGTAGACATCCGGAGTCGCAAACGACTCGCAAGGTGGGTTGAAACTGGCGTACGAGGGGGTGCAGTACCTGAAGGCGAGGTCCGCCGTGAACGCGAGAACCACCTGCTCAGAGTACGGATCGTAGGTCGCTTTCGGCGCCGGAAGGATTTCATCGCCTGCATTGACGTAGTCTTGTGCTTCTCCACCGGAGAAGAACGGGGAGTAGGTGGCCCAGTAGTTCTCGAAATCCTGGGAGTCGTACACAGATGTCACCGCGGCCCCCGCAAACCAACTGGTCCCGTTGTCCGAAGAGTGGGCGACCATCACGTCCGAGAGAAATCCACCGCAGCTGCCGTACGGGCAACCATAGCTTGTTGGTCCCGTGGTGTTAGTCGAGAGGTTGGACATGTATGCCACGACGAGCGTGCCGTTCGGCGTCACCAGGGCTGACGGGTTCGCCGCAACCCAGAAACCGCTGCCGGGGGTCACGTTGACTGGTAATTGAATCGGGGCGCTGAAGTTAGCTGTGCCGTTGAAGGAGACGGCGAGTTGCACGGCAGATTCATCCGAAGGGCAGAAGACGCCGAGCAACAAGCAGTAGAGGGGGAATCCTGTGAACAGCCCCCCCGTGATATTCGTCCACGTGAGGTAAATTGTTTGGCCGAACGCGGTGATCGACGGACGTTCCTGAATCCAGTTGGCATAAGTCTGACAACCGGAGGAGCAGTAAGATCCCCCTACCGTGGAGGTATTGACCGGTGCGGGCGCTGTCCAGGTGGCTCCATTGTCGTAACTGAATGCCACCACCAACTGGCTCGAATTATAATCTGGTAATCCGTTTCCGTTGTTGTTGAAGTAGATGCTGGGGAAGGGGTAGTAACAGGACCCACACCCGGTAGGATAGGATAGATTGAATTCCACGAAGGCCACTACTAAGGTCCCGTTGGCGAGAGATGTGACCGACGGCTGCCATGCATCGACATAGTTGTCCGCGTCCGTTGCGTTGGTGCAGACCGTATTGCCGAGATACTGAGCCGAGGACCACTCTGTGCCTCCGTCGGTCGAGGTGGCAATCCCGATCTGAGTGTATGTGTAGTTCTGAAGTAGCGGGTACTGCGCCTCGCACGGGGTCCAGTTCGTGTAGGCCGTGTACGCGGCAACCAGCACACCGTCACTGCTGAGGTTGAGGCTCGGCTCGTTGGTGATGTTGGTCGGACCGCACACCGGTTGGTATGGGGAGAGGCTATAGTTGACCCCGAGGCAGACATTGTGGTCTGTGACGTTGGGCATCGGGGCGTTGGTCCAGAACGTCCCCTCCCCCAAAATGGGCGACGGAGAGGAGGGGGTATGGACGCTGAATGGCGTGGTCGTGGTCGGGCGCGAACTTGGGGCGGTCGCAGAGGAGCTACCCGCGAGCGTGATGCCGGCGAACCCCCCCAGCAGCATTATTGCCGTGAGCGCTACCACTCCCAGAACAATCGCGCCAGAAGTGCAATCGGGTGCGGTTCGTCTCTGCGGTACGTCGCGAATTGACATTACCGAGGGAGGAGTGGGCGTACCCGCATCGCCGCCCCCGGTATCTCCTTCGGGGTAATCCATTTGGGACATCCCGCTACCAGTCGGTGGCCGGCGCGAGCGTTCCCGAACACAGAGTAGACCCAGCATGGCCCCCACGACCAACCCGAGTACGGCAAGCACTCCGACCCCGGTCTGCGAATTCCAGAACGACGAGCTCGTGCTGCTGCCTTCCGGAGCCACAGGCGCCGCGAGGAACCATGCCACCTCGGTGATTGGTCCGCCGACCGTAAAATTCGCGAATGCTCGATTGCCGGTATAGGAGCCAACGCCGGTCCCATTCCACGACGACAACGTTCCCCCATCACTCGGCGAGGCTTCAATCGACAGAACCTGGCCCGCGGCGATCCAGTTCGATCCGGCGGAGATCCTGCCCGGACCGGCGGTTGTAACATAGACCCAGTACGAAGTGGCAAAAGTCACGTCCACGGGAGCCAGCTTCGACGCGACTTGGATTGTCACTGACCCGTTCTGAGGAGTGTACTGCGTTAGCCCATCCGGCGAGTAAGATACCGACACCTTCGCCGTCACCGTTCCCGCCGACAGCCCGGTCACGTTCAGCTCGCCTCCCGTTGATGCGTACGTCGCGGAACCTATCGTCACCATCCAGTCCGTCCCGGGGACCACGGGGCGTGCCAGGTTGAACACTATCGCGTACGTGGGCATCGGTGTAACAGGCGTCTCGACGAACGTCGCTAGCTCAGTGACCGACCCGCTCGGCGCGATCAGCGCGGACGCGTTCGTCCCTGTGTAGCTGTCTGGGCCCGTCCCGACCCACCCTCCGAAGGTGTAGCCCAGGTACGCCGATGCGTCCAGGCTCACCGCGACGTCGGCCGTGAACCATCTCGATTCCCCCGCGACTCCGTATCCGACATCCGCCGTGCCTCCTGCCGTCGATTCCAAGGTCAGATAGTGCTGTGTCAGGTAGACGAGCGTATTGTTGAAATTTGTCCCGGCATACACGTTCCCCGATCCAGGGGCCGGGAGGTACCGCGTCGCATTCGTCGGGTCGGTTCCGTAGGCGTACGGCACCGAGAACGCGTAGCTATCGGGAGCGGCGTCCAAGCTTGGAACCACCAACTGGGTGCCCGTCGAAGAATACGGAGTCCCCCGAACGTCCACTTGCCAAGGCACTCCCGAGGGAATCCCCATCTCAGTGAAGTTCAGATCGAACCGGTCCAGCGGAAGTGACACAAAACTCGCCGTCTCGATGATTGGGCCACCCACCTTCAGCACCGGGTGCGCCGTTGTACCGTTGTACGACCCGATCCCGGTACCGGACCATCCCACAAAGGAGTGATCTGGACCCGGCGTTGCATAGAGGGGCACCGTCGGCTGTCCCGGGAGATACCAGTTCACTCCCTGCGGAGTAACGCTCCCCCCCGACGAACCGATAATCATCACCTTGTAGGCAGGGCTGTAGCTGACCGGAACCACCGAACCCGTCGTCACCGATATCTCGGGACCGACACCACTTGCCACGTAGCCGATCGAACCATTCGCAGACACGGCCGCACCGGCCGAGACCGAATACGTCCCCGTGTGCGTAGTCACGTTGATCCAGGGGGTGATCGAACTGTACGTGGTCCCATTCAACTCGAGCTGCCAGGTCGTCCCATCCGTCAAGTTTCCCGCGTGGAAAGACACGATGCCCGTTGGTGTGCCAACGTCCACAAACGCAAAGCTAAGGTTCACCTCCACACGCTGTGGCACAAGGAGGGTCCCATCTTCCGGAGCGGATCCGAAGTAAACCCACCCCGCCTGCGCGGATGTCGCAATGATGTTCGAAAGATGGTGAACGCCCGTCGGAACGTTCGGGACTACG
Source organism: Thermoplasmata archaeon (assembly GCA_022750455.1). Taxonomy (GTDB): domain Archaea; phylum Thermoplasmatota; class Thermoplasmata; order Lutacidiplasmatales; family UBA184; genus JAKIVR01. Next base: position 3,601 of record JAKIVR010000113.1, read on the forward strand.
ACGGTCCCACCGCCAGTTGCGCTGCCTTCGGCGACACCGTCCCAGTCAAAGGAAAACGTCGATGTAGAGTTCAAGGTCGGTGCGTTCACATCCACCCCGTAATACCCCAGGGGAAGCGCCCACATCG
>JAKIVR010000114.1 GCA_022750455.1 Thermoplasmata archaeon
ACAATGGGATCCTCGACCTGCTCGCCCGTTCGCTCGGCATCGACTCCGCCGTCCGACTCGACCCGCGACGCGTCGTCCCCGGTTCGACGGTCAGTGCGACCTTCGAAGGGCGGGACCTCTTCGCACCCGCCGCGGCCCAACTGGCGCGGGGACGCCCTCTCCAGTCCCTGGGCGGCCCCATTCGTCCGCGCTCCCTGCGGCTCCCCGTCGCCCGCCGCTCGGGGGGGCGGTGGACCGGGAAGATCCTCTGGATCGACCCGTTCGGCAACTTGATCACCAACCTCCCGGGCGCGCACGCGCCTCCGCTCGGGAGGCGAGTCACCGTGAGGATCGGGGGTCGGGAGCGCTCGGCGCCGCTCCCGCGGGTGCGGACGTACTCCGATCTGGGATCCGGCGCCCTCGGGGTCCTCGTCTCCAGCTTCGGGCTGGTGGAGATCTCCGCGCGGGAGGGGTCCGCGGCGCTCCTAGGGCCGGCCCGCCCTGGTGACCCGGTCGTGCTCGAACTACGACCGGCGCGACGGGGACACCGTAAATAGAAAAGGAGGGCGTCCTTCCGTCGGCGTACCTCGGCATGGCGAAGCGAGACTACTACGACGTCCTGGGCGTTTCCCGGACCGCCTCGGAGGAGGAGATCAAGACCTCCTACCGAAAGTTGGCCCGGAAGTACCATCCCGACGTCAACCAGAACAACAAGAATGCGGAGGAGAAGTTCAAGGAGCTCTCCGAGGCGTACGAGGTCCTCGTCGACGCGGATAAGCGCAAGCGGTACGACGCGGTCGGCTTCTCCGGGGTCGAAGGGGACTTCGGCCCCAGCGGCTTCACCTGGCAGAACTTCTCCCACGCCGGGGACCTAGAGGACCTCCTCGGGGCGAACCCCCTGTTCCAGCAGTGGTTCACGACCGGTCCGGGCGCCACCGGCTCGGGGCGACCCCATGCGACGCGGCGCGACGCCCGGGTCCCGTTCCGGGGCAACGACATTGAGGTCTCCCTTCGTCTCCCTCTCGTCGCCGCCGTGGCGGGCCTGAAACGGTCGCTGGACGTGCCCCACACCGGCGAGTGCGCGGACTGCAAAGGCACCGGGGCCAAGGGAGGCACGGCGCTGGAGATCTGCCCGGAGTGCGAGGGCCGCGGCCAGATCCGCCGGAGCAGTACCCGAGGGTACACCCAGCTCATCCAGATCATGGAGTGCCCGAGCTGCCACGGCACCGGCCGTCGGGTGCGCGAGATCTGTCCGCGCTGTTCGGGGACCGGTGTCGAGCGCAGTGTCCGGAAGGTGGAGGTCGCCATCCCTCCCGGCATCGAGGACGGCACCATCCTTCGCTTGAACCAGCTCGGGGAGCCGAACTCGGCGGGCGGTCCCCCCGGAGATCTGTTCGTCCAAGTCCTTCTGGAGCCGTCGCCCGTCTTCCACCGGGAAGGCAGGGACGCCTACTGCGAATCGCGCGTCCCGTTGGCGGTCGCCCTGCTGGGAGGGGAGATCCGACTCCGGACCTTGACGGGGGAGGCGGTCCTCAAGGTCCCGGTAGGCACGCAGCCCGGGATGCAGTTCCGGCTGCGGGGCGAAGGGTTCCCGCGACTCCGGGGTGGGGACCGGGGGGACCTGATCGTGACGGTACACGTCGAGCTGCCCCGCTCGCTCTCGGGCCGGCAGAAGGAGCTGCTCCGGGAGGCGTTTGGGGACGCCGCCGCGGCGGCCCCGGGGACGCCGGCCAACGCGCCGCCCGCGGAAGGAACGCACAAGCGGGGATTCTTCGGACGGCGGTCGTGAGGCCCGAGACGGACGAGCCGCCCGGCGGGGAACATTACTTCACCGAGGCGCCTCGCAGCCGCTCCTCCCGTCGGGAGCTGCGATTCCTGTACCGGGGCGAACTCCTCGCGTTCATCACCGACCGGAGCATCTTCGCGGCGACGGGGCTCGACCCGGGCACGGCGTTGCTGATCGAGGCGCTGAACGTCGAGGGGGCCCGTCGCATCCTGGACCTCGGCTGCGGGTGGGGAGCGGTCGGGGTCGCCGCCGCCAAGTCCGCGCCGAAAGGGTTTGTCGTCATGGTCGACGTGAACCGCCGGGCCGTGCGCGTCGCGAAGGAGAACGTCGAACGCAATCGGGTCCGGAATGCCGAAGTGCGCTGCGGGGCGGGGTTCCGCACCGTGGCCGACGAGACGTTCGACGTGATCGCCTCGAACCCGCCGTACCGGATCGGACGGGAGGCGATCTTGCAACTGCTCACGGAAGTTCCTCAGTATCTCGCGCCCGGAGGACGCTTTTGCATGGTCGGAAAGTCGAGCCAAGGGATCCGGTTCTACCAATCGTGGTTGGAGGAGCACTGGGCCGCGAGCGTCGAAGTGCTGGCGCGGGGGAGCGGATACCGCGTCCTCGAGGCTCGACCCGGGCCCAAGCCCTCCGCCCCATGAGCCGCGACGGGCCCGGGCGAGCGGAGCCTTCGCTCCACCCGGTTTTCTGAAGCCCGGAACGAGGAGATCGCGATGCCAACTCGCTCGCCCCGGCCCGTCGAGGGGGAATGGGAATCTACCGTCGCCGAAGCCCTTAAGAACCCCGCCCTTCTCGGCGGCCGCGCCCGATGTGAGGAGCATCTGGGCACTTCCCAGCATGGAGCACGGCACAGGTCGACCGCACGGGACGCCGATGGCACTTCGCCACCGGTCGTGGACCGCGTAATCGCACAGGAAGGTCGATCCAGATGCCGAAGAGCCCGAAGGGAACCGACGACGCGGAGAAGAAGGACGCGCCGGAGGACGGCCCGACCGACGGGAAGGGAGACAAGCCCGGCAAGGCGAAGGGCGGCAAGGGCAAGGGAGACGCGAAGGGCGCGCCGAAGGCCCCCGAGAAACCGGTTTCGACCAATCCAAACTTCCGATACATCGTCCGAGTCGTGGGGACCGACCTGGATGGACGACGCCCCACCGTCCTCGCGTTGACCAAGATCCGTGGCATCGGCATCCGAATGGCCGAGGTCGCCTGCCGTTCGGCCGGCGTGCCGCCCCGAGTCCTGATCGGGGACCTCGAGGAACCGGCAGTCGAGGGATTGGAAGCAGTGCTCCAAGCGCTTCCGGAGAAGGTCCCGATCTGGATGACCAATCACCCCATCGACTGGGCGACCGGAGTGACGCGCCACCTCGTCGATGCGGAGCTCGAGACCGCCCGCCGGGACGATGTGAACGTGCTCCGGATGATCCGTTCGTACAAGGGCGTGCGTCACGAGCGCGGACAGAAGGTCCGGGGTCAGCGCACGCGTTCCAACGGCCGCACGGGCATGGCGGCCGGTGTCCTGAAGAAGACCGCCAAAGAGCAGGCCG
>JAKIVR010000115.1 GCA_022750455.1 Thermoplasmata archaeon
CTACTCTCATCGTATGGAACCTCTGAAGCTTGGCCATCCCCCGGACGAACGGCCGGGACTGCCAAGCCGGGACCGTTGCCCCCACTCCTCCGAAGTGAACTGGGGCCACAGCTCGACAAGATTCCGAAGCCTCCGGTGGGAAAGACCGTGCCGGACGGGCGCCGCTTCTAGGGCCGCGGGGTCGTACCCGGAGCCAGCTTCACGCCGAGAGGGCTCTCGGTGGTGAGTTGCGATCGGAGGCAGTAATCCACGGTGCGGTTGAGGCCGGCGAGCGAGATGCGGTGACCTCGCCGCTCCAGCTCTTCCAGGATCGCTCGACGTCGAATCGGGACCGGGGAACCCTTCAGGACGAGGAGGACCGCGTCGACCACACCGGGCGGAATCCCCCTGGTGGAAGGATTCGTCATCAGCTCGTCGGGCTCCCGAACCCGATTAGTCGGGAAGCTTTCGGATTCCGACGCGCGCTCCCGAATAGTGCGCCCGGGTGCCGAGTGGCCGGCCGTACACGCTCCATCCGAGCCGGTACCCCTGGGTTTCAGAAGTTCGCGGGCCCATTCAGTACGATGAAATCCGCGAGGTTGTGCCACTCCCGTCGCCGAGCATAGTGGAGCAGATGCCCGGGGTGAAAGTAGAGCCCCCGCAGCTCCCCGCTCATCGTCGGGGGGAGCAGGTCGGTCTCGAACTGCACGCCCACGGGATTCCCCTCGAACGATTGATTGCATCCGAAGCAGATGGAACCTTTCGGGACAGCGGAGGGCTTCTTCGTGACAGGCATGACCCGCTCTACCCGGGGGCACTACAAAACCCGGTGCCTCGAGAGGTCATTCAGACGCGAGGGAGGCTGTGGCGCGGCCCGTCGGCCGGGGTCGAGCTGAAGGCCTCGCGACCGCCTTCGAGGTCCCCCATTGGGCAGCGACCCAGTAGCTGTCTGTGGCTCCGCGGCACCGTTCCCACGAGCCGGGAGCATTAATCCCGCCGCGCCTTCTTGTCAATCCCATGAAGCGTACGGTCGCCCTGAATCCTCGACGGATCATGGTCTTGGATGTCGGAGGTTCCCACGTCCGGGTCGCGATCACCGGCGTTCCGAAGGAGATCCGGATCCCGTCCGGACCCTCGATGGATCCGGCCCGGATGATGCGGAAGGTGAAGAAGCGGGTCCGGGGCCGGAAGTTTGACGTCGTGACCATCGGCTATCCTGGTCTCGTCGTCCACGGGCGGATCGTGGGCGAGCCGCATAACCTGGCCACAGGGTGGGTCGGATACGATTTCGAGCGGGAGTTCCGACGACCGACCCGGATCATCAACGACGCCGCGATGCAAGCGTTGGGAAGCTACCGGGGCGGCAACATGCTCTTCCTTGGCCTGGGTACGGGACTCGGATCGGCGATGATCTTCGGGGGGGAGCTCGAGCCGATGGAGCTCGCCCACTTGGTGTACAAGAAAGACCGCACCTACGAAGAGGTGGTGGGGAATCTGGGCCGCCTCCGGCTCGGACGGAAGCGATGGGAGAAAGAGGTGTTCAACGTCGTGAAGATCCTCTCCGAGGCGTTGGAGCCAGACTACGTGATGTTGGGGGGCGGCAACGTCCGTCGGATCAAGGAACTTCCTCCGGGGGTTCGCCGAGGAGACAATCACAACGCCATCTTGGGCGGGATCCGGCTGTGGGCGCCCAAGTCCGACCGGGGCACGGCTCCAACAAACGCAACGAAACCCCCGCGCCGTCGCCGAAAATCCCGGCCAGCCCGGCGTGCGCCCCGTCGGACAACTCCTTGAATTTCCCCGACCGGACCTTCCCCCACCGGGTCCTCACGCCCGGTCGGCTGGTGCCCGGGGACATCCTGGGTCCGTGGGTGCGGGCGGTTCATACCTACGAGCCGACCTGGGAGCCCCGGAGATGCTTGGGGAGCCCGGTAGCCGCCGCGCGGTCCAAATACCAATGGATCGAGCCTCGGCTCCGAACGAGACTCGCCGGTAGCTGGGGCGTACCCCGCGGGAAGGAGCGGAAGATCCGCGCCAATGCCTGCGCCTTGTCCGAGCCGGAGACCAGAAAGCAGACCTCTCGGGACGACGACAGGGCCGGCAACGTCATCGTGAGGCGGGGGAGGAACGGGGGTTGCCCCGCGGAGCGCACTGCCACCACGCTCCGACGGTTCTCCCGCAGGGCGGGAGCACGGGGGAAGAGCGACGCGGTGTGGCCGTCGGGGCCCATCCCGAGGAGCACGACGTCGAACCGCGGCAGGCCCGGGGGGGGCGTCCGATGGAATCCCAGCTGACGCGCGTACCGCTCGGCCGCGTGCGATGGCGGTCGGAGTTCACCGCGCATCCGGTGGATACGGGGGCGGGGCACCGGAGCTTCCGAGAGGAACGACTCCCACGCCGCCCGGAAGTTGCTCTCCGGAGACGTCGGCCCGACACACCGCTCGTCGCCGAAGAATACCTCGAGCTCTTTCCACGGGAACCGGTCCGCGTAGTTCCGGGCCAAGAGCTGGTAGAGCTCTTGGGGAGTCCGGCCGCCGGCGATCACCCACGAGAACCGGCCTCGCTCATCGACCGAGTGCCGGGCCGATGCCACCAGATGCCGGGCGAGAGCCCGACTCGCTCCGGGCAGGTCGGGATAGACCCGGACCGAGGGCCTTACGGAGGATTCCACCGGTGCCCCCATTGCTCCACCAACGCCCGGGCTTGGGGAGGTCCCTCGGAGCCGGCGGGGTAGAACACGAGGGCGGGCGGATGCTCCAGGATCGGCTGGTAGATCTTCCACGACGCCTCCACCTCATCCGAGCGGACGAAATGGGTCGGATCGCCGAGCATGACCTCCACCAGCAGCGTCTCGTACCCGTCGGGGAGCTCCCCGAAGACGTCGGCGTAATGGAACTTCATGCGGTGCGTCTGCACCCGGATCTCCCGGCCAGGGACCTTGATCTCGAACGCGAGCTCGAACCCCTCGTCGGGTTGGATGAGGATCGAGATACGGTCCGGGTTCGCGTCGTAGTCGCCGGCGCTCTGAAAGAAGGAGACCGGGGGGGCCTTGAAGATCAGTTCCACCCGGGTCGACTTGGCCGGTAGGCGTTTCCCCGTACGCAAGAAGAACGGGACGTCCTGCCACCGCCAGTTGGCGATCTTCAGCCGAAGCGCGACGAATGTCTCGGTCTGCGAGTCGGCGGAGACACCCGGTTCTTGTCGGAACCCGGGGACCGGATGCCCGTCCACCGTCCCCGCCGAGTACTGGCCGCGGACGATGTCC
>JAKIVR010000116.1 GCA_022750455.1 Thermoplasmata archaeon
AGCGCCCACGCCGACCCGTTGTTCGTCGACGTCGCCGCGACCACGTCATCCCCGAAGTTGGAATCCGGACCGATCGTACCGGGTGTACAGTTCGACAGACAGGAGCGGTTCGTCACGTACGCCACGGCCACCTCGCCTGTCGAGGAGACCGAGATGGACGGCGACATCGCCGTGTACCCCTCGCTCGAGTTCTCCCCCGGGAGGATCGTCGGGGCGCTCCAGGTGGCGCCGCCGTTGGTGGAGTCCACGAACTGGACGGAGATCGGATACGTACCATCCGGGTTCGCCGTCGAGGAGTTGTTGATGTCCTCGTACGCGATGTAGATCGTCTGGCCGAACGACGCGATCGCCGGACGGGCGAGGTTCGCCCCCGTCACGATGGCCGTTCCATTGGAGAACGACGCACCGCTGTTCGAGGAGTTGATGAAGATCAACGCGTCCGAACTGCGGTTCGTGTACCCCACGATCGGGTTCGAGACCGTGGTCCGGTAGCATCCCAACGCCCCGCAGACGTAGGGCCCGTTGGAGGAGTTCCCGAAGTTCGTCAGGTTCGCGTTTGCCCCGACGTACACCCCCAGGACGGCACCGGAGCCGTTCGTCGTGAACGACGGTTCGAGCTCCTCGTTGTACGGGCAGGTGGAGGGGCTGTCGCCGAGGTAGGTCGGGACGCCCCATGTCGATCCGCCATCGGTGGAGTTCGCGAACGCGATGTGCGAGACGGTCTGATTGACCGACATGCCGCAGATCGATTGGGAGGTGTTCACCATCACCTGGTAGGACATGCCGATGTCGCCATCCGGCAACGCCATCAAGCTCGGGGAGCTCGATTCTTCGTAGTAGTAGTAGCAGGCCGAATAGCCGTAGAAGTACTCGTACATCCAACAGACTTCATTCGAGTAATTGAAATTGGAATAGGCGACATTCGACGTGTTCTGGAAGTAGAGCCCGGAGGAGTTCCCCGAGGTCGTCGGAGCCGCGGGGGCCGCCGCGGTCGATGCCGACGGGGCGGTGCCCGTGCCCGTCAAGTGGGTCGGCGTCGCCGATGGTGTCAATGCGGCCGCCCCCACGAGCCCGCTTCCACCGAAGATCATTCCGGTGAGGACCGTCGTCAGGATGAGCAGCGCGAGTACGGTACGGCCCCGAGAGAAGGCCGATGGCCGCGAGATCGTCTCCGCCCGGTTCGAGGGGCGTTCCGTCTCCATTTCTGTCAGGGTTTTGTCGGCGCTCTGGGGACTCGGCGCGGGCATAGGCGTGACCCATCGTGTCACCCTACATAGACTCGTCGCTGGCGAAAGGCGTAACGCGTTGATGTGTGAAGGTGCATCGATGCGCACCGACGGTAGGAGCCGATTTCGCGCCGGTTTCCCGGGTCGCCGCGGGACCGGCGAAGACGCCGCCTCCCAGCGGTTCCGGGCGGAGCTTGCGACCCGGGGGAGGCCTAGAATAGGCGAATCCCATCGCCGCCCACACGGACGAGGCCGACCTGGTCGGGCCGGCGTCCGCGCTCCCAGTTACTCGGTCAGCGGCCCGAGAGCGCTCCGAAGGTCACTTCGTCTCGGTGTACTCGTCCGCCGGGTCCGGAGGCGCCGCGGGGGTTCCGGGCTCCGCGTCGGGCGCGCCGCCAGCCAAGGCCCCCGCCGGGGCGACTGCGGCTTCCGGCGGCGGGGGAGGCGGTGGGCCGCTGCTGCCGCCCCGCCGGCTGATCAGGTATCCGCCAAGGAGTCCCACCACCAGCAACGCCGCCAACGCCACCCACGGCAGATACGACGGGAGCGAGCTCCCTGTGCTGACTTGGGGATGGGGCTGTCCGCTCGAGGTGTTCGGAGTAAACTGCGCGGTCTCCGTGATGACCGAACTCATGGTGACCGAACCCGCCGCGGTCGTGCCGGTGTAGCTGCCCGTTCCCGTTCCGACCCACCCGGCGAAGGTGTAGCCGGTGCTGGGCGTCGCCGTGAGCGAGACGCTCGAACCTTGGGCGACCCACTCCGTTCCCGGAGTGACCGTTCCGCCCGTCCCGGCCACCACCGTCAACTGATACTGGCCGGAGAACGCGATGTTCACCGACTGGTTCTGCGACGTCAGGTCCACCGGCTGGCTCGGCGTGCTCGGGAGGTACTGGTCGCCGGTGCCGATCTGGACGCGGGGGACCGTAACGGTGTACGTCCCGTTCAGCCCGGCCAACGTCGCGCTGCCCAAGGTGGAGAACGTTCCCGTGACGCCGTCCGAAAACGACCAGGAGGTCCCGCTCGGCAGGCCGGTCTCGGTGACCGTCAACACATACGTCGCAGGGAGGGGCGGGACGAACGTCGAGAATAACGCCGCCTCCGCGATCGGGGAGTTCGTCGTCACAGCCAAGACTTCCGTCGTCGCGTTCATCGACCCGGCGCCAGTGCCGCTCCAGCCGTCGAAAACGTACCCTGCCGACGGCGTCGCCGTCAGGGTCGTCTGGTTCCCGGCCGTCTCCCAGTACGTCCCCGCTGTCGGGTTCACAGTTCCTCCCGCGGTTCCGCTGACCTGCAGCGCATACTGCGTCGCGAAGACGATGCTGATCGTTCCGCCGTTCCCGTCCAGGTCGTACGTCCCGCCCGGACCCGCGCCCAGGGTCGAGCTGAAAGACGTCGGCCAGAAGCGGACGAGCGAGCTCGTGTTGTCATAGGCGATCGGCACGGAGATCGTGTAATCCCCGCCCAGATAGGCGGGCAGCGCGAACGTCCCGCTTCCGCTGTACGTCGTGCCGTTGAACATCACCGAATATGTGCCTCCGGTCGTGAGGCCTGTCGCCTCGACCGTCACCACGTACACCGGCGTCGCGTTCGGTGCGAACGTCGCATACTCCGCGTCCGGGCTCGTCAAAGTCACGTTGATCTCGGTCGTGGCAGCCGTCACGCTCGAGTTGCCCGTACCCGACCAGCCGACGAAGTGGTACCCGGTGTCCGCCGACGCGTTCAAGCTCACCTTCGCGCCCGACGGCACCCAGCTCGTCCCGGAGTTCGTGATCGAGCCGCCCGTCGATGCCTGCGCCGTCAGCTCGTAGATCGGCGTGTAGACGACCGTGATCGAAGCGGAGCCGTTGAACGCATACGTCGTCGAGGACGACGACACGTTCGACCACGTCTCATTGATCACGAACGGCTGGATGTCGATCGCCGTCGCCTGGTACCCGACCCCGTTGTCGAGGTACACCGGGTTCGC
>JAKIVR010000117.1 GCA_022750455.1 Thermoplasmata archaeon
CGGAGCGACGCGTGGAGTGGCTCGAGTTCCGTGAAGTACGCGTCCAAGGTACCTAGTTTGACGCCGGTGACGCGGGCGAGCGGCTCCCGTCCGACGGAGTAGCCGACCTCCCAGTCCCGGAAGCGAGGATTCTCGTCGAATCGAACGTCCCGGTGGCGGAGCTCGCGCTTCCAGATGTAGCGGCTCCAGAGGATCGGGTGCCGGGCGAAATGCCGCACTCGCCGGCTCCAGGTCGTTCCCGCCGTGTCGACGATCTCTCTCGACCTCCCCGAGCGGACCCGGCCGACCCGAGGGTCCGCTTAACCTTGCGCCTCCCGGGGATGGGTCCGGTCCGAGGACCGGGGCACTCTACGGACCGCCGCCGCTCCACCGCGGGATCGGACCTTCGTGACCGACCCGGATCTCCTTCGGTTGGGCCACCGGTCGACCGAGCGGGAACAGATGGTACGGGATCACGAACAGGATCATGGCGCCGGCGAGCACCGTGAACGCCGCGACCGTGTAGGTCACGTTGACGCCGACCGTGACGTACAGCGCCCCGCCGAGGACCGTCCCCGCCAGCGCGCCGGCTCCGAAGACGGCGTTGTACAATCCGAGGGCCCGTCCGCGGCCGGAGCTCCCGACGAGACGGATGAGGAACAGCGTGCTCGCCGTGCTGATGAACGCCCAGGTGACCCCGAGCAGGGCGTTCAAGAGGGTGAGGTACCCCACCAGCCCGGCCGAGCCGAGCCCGAAGAGGAGGAAGATCGGCCCGGGCACGAACAGAAGAAGGAGCAGCACGCGGGCGCCGAGGCTTCCCAAGAAGACTGACTTCGGGGAGTGCCGCTCCACCGACCGTCCGGAGTGGTAGAAGAGAGCCGTGGTCGCCGCGCTCGCCCCGAGGTAAGTGATGAACACAGCGGCGTCGGAGAAGTGGGCCTGCTGGATCAAGAACACGGGGAACGGTCCGTAGAAGAGCGCGAACCCGACGCTCATCACGCCGAGGGCGGCGAGGAACAGCACCTCCCGTCGGGGGAGCTTGTCGGACTTGGTCCGGGTCAGTTCCACCACGCTGGCGACCCACGTCCGCGCGTGGCGGGCGCGTTCCAGCAGCCGGCGGTTCCCGCTCCAGACGTCCGCCACGTTGCGGCGGTCGACGCGCAGCATCGGCTCCTCGATCCACGACCACGCGATCACCCCGGCGAGAATGGCGAGGGCGCCGGAGAGGACGAGGAGGCCCGTCATGATCGGCACGATGGGCGCGCCGGCGTCGAGGACGAACAGCCAGACGAAGCCGACGGCGAGCCCGACGGTCGTCCCGACGCCCGAGATGACGCCGAAGAATCCGATGTCGGCCGGCCACCACCGCTTCTGGCGGGTCTCGAGGAGGAGCATCGTCCCGATCGGGGCGCTCGCCGCCGACGCGAGCCCCTCCGCCACATTGAGCCAGAAGTAGTTCGTGAGCGTGAGCGCGAACGCCATCAGCACGATGCTGGCGCCGCTCGCGATGAACGAGCCGACCAGGAAGTACTTGCGATGGGCGACGCGGTCTGAGAGGTTCCCCCACAGAATGGTGAACGGTACTTGGCTGAGCCCGCTGGCGGCGATGATCAGCACGACGACGAGGGCGCTCGCGTGGAACCGGGCGAGCGCGAGCAGCGGGATCAGCGGGGTCGCGATCCCGTCCGAGACGGCGAGGGGAAGGTAGCTCAGGAACCAGAGATCGCTCGAGGATGGACGGATGGAGACCCGTTGTTTGACATCCACGTCGCGCGACTCCCCCGGGTGACCCAGTAGCGCCCGAGTACGCCCGGAGAGGGCGCATAAACCCTACCGCGGTGAGGAAACGCCCGCGGCGACCCGCGGGGTTCGAGGGGCCGGCGGCACGTCCATCGAGGCCAACAGCTCGCGGAACTCCTTCTCGGTGATCCACTCGACATGGAGGTAATCGCGGAGGAAGTCGTCGTCGACGCCCAAGCTTCGGGCCTCGTCCACGACGAACCGATACGCCTCGAGCTCGGTGATGCGCTTCACGTAGCTCTCTCCCGACGCGAACAGCTCCATGCCCCGATGCCGCTGCTGGAGATGGCAGATCTCGTGGTAGATGTCCATGAAGACGGTAAGCTCGGGGCTCTCCTTCAGGTGGCCTTGCCCGATGACGATGCAATCGACATCCGGGGTGACGACCGGGTTCCAGCCCCGCGCGCGGGCGAGCGCCGGGATCTTCCACGGAGCGATGTACATCCACATGTCGTCCTCGACGATCTCGACGCAGGTGTTGCCGTACAGTTCGGCGCGGCCCTTCGCCGTCGGTTCCTGGCGTTTCGCGATAGGGAGCTTGTCGATGCCGGGGAAGACCTTCATCAACGGGTGACGACCCGCCGGCGCATCGCGCCAGATCTGGAAGCCCTCGGGCCGGATCTCGGTCGGCTTCGGGGCGGGCGCACGAGGCATCCCACGCCGCATCGGCCGGCCCGTTTAAGGCTCCCGGTGGTGGTCGGGATACCGATGGGCGCCACGGCTCCGACCCTCTCGTACGTCCGCGGGCTCCAGGTGGGGCTCGCCACCGACTCGGATCGGAACTCGGGCGTGAGCGTGGTGGTGCTCGATCACCCCTCCCCGACCGCGGTCGCCGTCCGGGGTCCGGCCTCGGGCACCTACGACATCGCCTCCTTGGCCCTCGACGCCACGTTCGGGCGCCGGGACGCGCTCTTTCTCTCTGGCGGGAGTGTCTACGGGCTCGACTCCGCGCGGGGAGTCCGGACCCGCCTCCTGGAGCTCAAGCGTGGCGAACCGTTCGGAACCCAAGGAACGCCGGTCCCCCGGATCTCCGGCGCGGTCTTGTTCGATCTGCCGCGACAACGCGGACCGCTCCCGGAGTACCTTGCCTTGGGCTACGAAGCCACTCGGGCGATCTCCCGCAAACCGGTGGCCGCCGGACGGGTCGGCGCCGGCGCCGGAGCGCACGTGGCGAAATACCTCGGCCCCAAGCATATGGTCCCGGGAGCGCAGGGCTCAGCGGCTGCGCGACTGGGAAGCTCCCGGATCGGGATCTTGGCGGTGTTCAATTCGGTGGGGGCGATCCGCGACCCGATCGCCGGGCGCTGGCTCGCCGCCGCACGGACGGCCCGCGGGCGTCCCGTGCCGCCCACGTCCCTCGCTCCGTTCCGGGCCGCCGGC
>JAKIVR010000118.1 GCA_022750455.1 Thermoplasmata archaeon
AGCACGGTCAATGCCGCCAACAAAAAGGCGAGGGCCTCACGGGATTGCCATCGCCGCAGCGATGGACCGGCACCTCCTCGGCAACTTGCCCTCATCGGTCGATGATCGGCGCCCTGGAAGGCACGGCACCGGCCGATACCGCTCACTTCAGGTGCATGATCAGGCCTCGGCATTCCTAGGGAGCTCACCATAATCGTTCCTCTCCTCACCGGCCGGCGCGGACGTTGTCCCGCGAAAGGCGGACGTCCGTCGCATCGCCGAGGACTCCCTTGAACACAGCGATTTTGGCACGTGCCACGGGCCGCTGCAATCTCTGTCTACCCCGGGTGCCGGAGTCAGCGTGCGACCAACTCACGCCGAGCCTCGAGTAGTTAGGGGAGGAATCAACTAGAGCGAGTCGAGCGCTTCGATGTCGTACGCGGGACAGAGGCGTGCACCGTCCGGAGCCATCGATCCCACCGTGCCACGGAAGGCAGAGCCCATTCAATCTGGTAATTTCGACCGATCTGGGGCCGAGGAACTGACAGCGTCACCATGTTCCCCGTGCGCCGGAGCCCGTCCGAATGCCTCTCCTCCGTGCCGAGCCTGACCACGCGCAGCTCCTCGGCCGTGTCGACGGGCCCGAGCTCCGAACCAAACCGGACCGCAGCGCGGACCCGTTCGACGGGGTATCCGTAGGGGAATACGACCCCCACACGAAGGTGAGCATTCGGACTCCACCGAAACCGACTTGTCCGGTTCTCACTGTGTACCGTCACTGAAAAGGAATGGCTCGGCGGGGCTGACGGGGTGCCCCTGCTCGGGAGTACGCGGTGGGGAGAGTCCGCCATTTGATGAATCCTCCGAAACTCCATGCTGAGCTTGTACCGGTGCCAACGCCCCTCGCGGGGAGTGAGGGGCGAGGGGAAGTCGATTCCATACAATTCCATCCGATTCGGGGAACGAGAGGCGGGTAGATGGGAGACTCGCCCGCCAGCAGTGCACCACCAGTGAAACAGGCCTGGTGGCTTGGGGAGCACAAACTCCAGCCGGTCCAGCTGCCCAGAAACCACCCGGAACTCCTTTTCGCTGGTCATGACGGCGGAGCCGTCCGGGCGGATCACGTCGGCGTAGTCCTCCCAACGGAGCTCCAGCTCCGCCCCCCTTGCGCTCTCCCCCGGTTTTCCCAACGCATAGCTATGATCGGTGAGCAACGTGACGTCTCCGAACCGGACCAATCGGGAGAGGTGCCGCGCGATCGTGCGCCGAGACAACGATTGGGTGAGCTGCACCCCCCGTACGAGCGCTCCAAATTTGAGTCCGGGGTGAGACTGGACGACGGCACGGATGACCGTCTCGAGTTCGTGGGCGCGGAGTCCAGAGATGGTTGCCGGCCTGCGAGGGGTGCCGGTCAAAGAGGTCGCCTTCTTGGCGGAAGCGGCTGCGGCTTAAGTAGCCGTTGTCGCGAGCCGACGCCCCCCCCGCCGTACGTAGCAGGGTAGGTCGTGGTAGCTGAGATTTCAGTTCCGCCGTGTCGGCGGAAACGGGCGATGAATCACCTCGTGGAGGATCTAGATTCGGAAACTACCGCCGCCCTCGACCGGTACGTCTGGGCATTCACTGGCACAGGCGCTTCCCAGTCCTTCGGTGTAATTGCGAATGGTCCGGTTGTGAGTTGGGACTCGGTGAGCTCCTTCTACAAGCAAATCCCGAGCTTCGAATCATGCGGCGTGGCCGGCCAGGAACGACTGTCCCTGGGATTTGATTCTGGCGACCGTGTAGGCGTCTACCGCCGGATAGGCAGCCCCCGAAAAGCGCCGAGTCGGACAGCGCAGTGATTGTAAGTAGTGCCGGGGATGTCTTCGGCTGGTATTTATGAGGGGGGACCAAGCCCGACGGTGCGCCGCGGCCATGCACAGCTCCGGACGGCGGTGGGTGACCACCCGTTCGACTCTACTTCTTGTGGTTCCGATGATGCTGATCCTCACCGCCACCGCATCGGCTTTGGGGTCGGCTTGGGAACCCGCACACCTTGGAGGTGCGGACTCGCCCAGCCCAATCCCCCGCCCCGCCGCCCGCACCGCAACCCAAGCGATCGGGTTGCCCGCCCTCGCTCCGGAGACTGCGCGACCTTTCATCTCGGGCCCCATTAATCCCGAGGGTGGCTATTCCTCCGAACCGGCTCCCCTTGGGGTCGCGGATTTCGGCATTAACGGACAGGACCAAGCCTACTCTTACTCCACCTCCACGTTCGTCGGCACGGCGAACCTGACCTCGCTGAAGTCGAATGAGGTGGGCCATCCGACCGTCGGGTCGGTCGCCTTCGAGCTCAATACCATTCTCACATTCCAAGTGGGCTCCACGGTGTACACGTATTGGCTCCAGGACGGATTCGACGTCGACTCGCACTCGGAGCAAGTGTCGCTCATCCAAGAGTACGTCTGGAACTTCAGTACCTCCTCGGCCTCGATCAATTCGAACAGTGTGGCCGGGAACGGGTCGCTCGTGAACTACGGATCCTTCGACGTCTTCGTGAACCATGCGGCGAGCTCGCTCCCCGGGAATGGAATCACGCTCACGTTCCCCCTCCTGCTACAGCTACGCCTCGTGTCGGGCACGTCGGGAGCCAATACGGTCCCCTGGGTTGGCTACGACTACAATGATGGGTTCGGGTGGGTCCGGACGGACAATATCTCCTTCCCGTTCGCCCAGAACGCCGTCGGCGTGGGACAGTTCGTGGATGGATCCGCGTACACGCCCAACGGCGCGTATTACGACTCGGAATTCATCTATGCGGGGCCCGGGGGAGGGGTCGGAACGGACACCGGCTCGAATCTCCAGATCACTCTCGACCGATGGAATGGCCACAATTTGCAGGCCGTCCCCAACGCGTACAACCACGGAGGGAACACGGGAGAGAAGATCGAGAACCTCTCTCTCAGCGCAACGACCGGTCTGGGCACTCCGGGCGTCTCCCTGCGCGACGGCTCCGGGACACTCGGCCTCCTGTACTCCTCCACCCAGACCGGCACGGTGACGGTGACCGCTCCCTGGTCTGCCGGAACGGTTGGGGTCAATGGGGCGCCGATCAACTTCACCGG
>JAKIVR010000119.1 GCA_022750455.1 Thermoplasmata archaeon
AGGTCGCCGAACCGGACCAACCGCGAGAGATGGCGGGCCGTGGTCGTCCGAGGAACGCGTCGGGCGAGCTGGGCCGCGTGTACGAGGGCGCCAAATCGGAGACCGGGGTTCGCCCGAACGTATTGGAGGAGAAATGACTCGACGTGGGTTCCCCCCGAGTCGACCGACCCGGAACCTGTCGCGAGACGTTCGGCCATTCCGCTTGCCCGCGTTCCGCCAAGTGCGACCCTATCAATAAGAAGCGCTCGGTACCGATTCGCCGGTACGCTCGGTTAGACGGGAACACCCCGCGGAAGGTAATCGAGAGCACCCCCAGGACGGATCCCGACCGATTCCGACGGCCGAAGTGAGGTAACTCCAGAGAAATCCCGGCAAGACGCTTCGCCGATGCGGTCGAATCGGAATCGCTCTTCCCTTCGGCGGGTTTCAGCCGGTTCACTTCTTTTGGGACGGTATCCATCCCGAGCTTTTGGGACGGCCTCCCACGCACCGTCTCCTAATGGGGCAGGACTTCATCGACGTTGGAGCGATTCACATTCTCGAGCCGGCGGGTCGGTGTTGCTTTGGAATCCCACCCCTGTTCAACGGACTTCTGGCGTTCGCCCCCCTTGCCGCAAAGTCGGGGGACTAACTCCCTCGCATTCCCCGGGATACTCCCCAGAGTCTTGGGCCGAGAGTCCCGAGAGACGGACCCAACCTGTCCCTCCTCGGGCGCTGAGTCCCCGAATCGGCATTCCCAGCGTTCCGGAGTTATGGAGCGGAGTCTCCCCTTTGACTGGGGACTCTCCCCTTGAGACTCTCAAGACCCCTCCCCGAACGGCCGCGG
This sequence comes from Thermoplasmata archaeon, assembly GCA_022750455.1. Classification (GTDB taxonomy): domain Archaea; phylum Thermoplasmatota; class Thermoplasmata; order Lutacidiplasmatales; family UBA184; genus JAKIVR01. Next base: position 827 of record JAKIVR010000119.1, read on the forward strand.
GGCGGTCGTGGGAGCCCTTCCGAGCGAGCCAATACGCGGGGAGCCTGTGCCAATCTCATGTCCTCGAAGACCCCCCGCGAGTGGACACGGTCGAAGCGACTCCGGATCGGTACGTTCCTGACATTCCGCCCTTGCGGGTGATCGTCGAGCCCAGCCGGGTCCGTTTCCACAAGAATGGGCGGGGACCCGGGCTGGCGGTCGGTCGAGCAGCCGAGGAGTAGGACGGCAAGGGGCCGACCCAGAGGGTAGGAGCGATTTCACTATCCAGGCTGCTGGTACTCGAGGGTACCTGAGTCAATCCGGGCGCATGCATCTGCGACTCGTACGCCCCGGCGCCGACTAAGCTCAAATCGAATCAAGCACCACTTCATAGCCGACCGCATGATTCGATTTCCAATGATGCCAATTCGCTACCCAGCGGTTACCACATCGGCCAAAACAACAACTACCTCTGGTTTCCGATCACGTCTTGGGCGCAAGTCGGTATCCAAAATACTGCCGTTCGCCTTTGTCGCGTTCGTCGCCGTCCTACTTCCCTTCGCATCTGCTGGAAGCTTCGGTCCACCTTATTGGTCCGCATTCACCGGGACAACGACCAACTCGGCCACCGGAGTTGGAGTCAACTCCTACATCACGCCCTACGCCGACAATGCCAATGGTGCCATGGACATTGACATTGGCACTACCGCAGCTGGTTTCGGATCCGCAAGTTACTCAGCCTATGTCGGGATGGAAGGACCGGGAGGGGCGCTGCAAACCACAAAGGCAGTCACGGTATACTACAACTGGACCGTAAATTGGGCTGCTGATATCGTCACGACCACTGCGGCCGTCAGCTCCGCTTCGGGGTCCCTTCTCCTTGAGGCCAATTTGGAGGACACTTCGACGAGTACATGGGTGCTGGGTTCGAACGCAGTCTATACGGTCTGGAGCGAATCTGGTTCTGCCGGCTGGACGATGACTGGAAGTGGAAACAATGCGCCCTACCAGATTACCTTCCCCGCCACTCTCTACTCGGGAAACACCTATATGTTCTGGAGCGAGATCGTCGTGTCGACGTCGGTGTTCGACGTTGCGCTTGCGTACTCGACATCAACGATTAATATGCAGACGGCGTATCTAGTTACCGTCGGAACAAGCGCGTGAACTCAGGATCGAGCGATTACTTAGGTAAGGTGCGATGGTGGCAGAACAGTCGGACAAGGTGGGGGAAGCGATTCCCGCGGACGGTGCGTTCTCGAATGCCCTCACCTGCTTGTTCATCGGGGGGTCGATTATCGTAGGTAGCCTCTTGGCCATGCTGGACCATCAGACGCTGGAGTTTGCCCTCCTATTCATGGCACTTGGCCTCCTCATATTGTTGATGGGCATTTACTTCTTGCACTCATACGGAACAACCGCTCGGCGTATGGGAACCACCTCACCCTGGTCGGGGCACTCGCTCCTACGAGCACGATAGTAACCCTACGAGATCTTGAGACGCCTCGACCACGCGGCCGACCGTGGACCCGGGGAGGAAACACCCTGTCTCCAGGTCGGGCGGAGTTCTCGCCCGGCGAGGAATCGACGCACCGAGGGTCCTGCCGGCAATTGAGCTTGGGAATCCGGCTTACCCCCGCTACGGCGAATTCGTTGACTGGATCGGATTTCTCAAATGGGAAAACCACCATGTGGTTCGCTCGAAAGCACTTATCTTCCCGCGAACAGATATCTCCCGTTGGATCATCCTCTGGAATTGGCCTCCAAACCGAGAGGATTTTGCGTGAAGGTGTTGACATTGCCCGCTACCGACCGAGCTACTTCGAAGCCTCCCGAAGGGCGGCGGATTTGGGAACAGTTCGGTGCCCAGGATCCGCTGTGGTACGTCCTATCTGTTCCTGGGAGGAGCCTACGTCGATGGACTCCGGAGGATTTCTTCTCGACAGGAGAGAGAGAGATTGGCGCAATTCTCGAGCGTCTTTCGGAACTCCATGTTGAGATTGACCTCGACGTTGCCCTGGATTTTGGATGTGGCGTCGGTCGCCTCGCCCAGGCCCTGTCCAGGCATTTTCAGAGAGTGGACGGAGTTGATATTTCCTCATCGATGCTCGCGACAGCGGAACGATTCAACCGATACGGACCTCTATGTCGCTATGTCCTCAACCCTTCCGAGGACCTGTCGCTCTATTCCGACGAGACCTTCGA